>JACOXD010000004.1 GCA_016176465.1 Candidatus Daviesbacteria bacterium
CTTTTTAAGTATAAAAAGCTCCATCACATTTATATCTTGACATAGATTAGATTAAATTGCAAAAATCCCTTAAAGAATATGATAAAATTGATAAACATTTATGCCCCCGGAGAAGATTTTTAAAAGTTACGATATTCGCGGAATATACCCTAGCGAGATCAACGAAGAAAATATTATTTCCATAACAAAAGCAATTTTTAAACTATTTCAAGATAAATTAGGAGAGGAAAAACAATTGAAAATTGTAGTTGGGCGCGATATGCGATTATCTTCCCCTGCTCTTTTTGAAATAGTAACTAAAACGTTGGTTAATTTGGGGGCAGAGGTCATTGATATTGGTTTATCCCCCACCACTACTTTTTATTTTGCCGTTTTTGAATATGGCTATGATTGCGGAATTCAAATTACAGCTTCTCATAATCCTAAAGATTACAATGGTATGAAAATGGTAATTAATTCCTCCTCAGGTTTAATTAAAATTGGCAAATCAACCGGCATGGAGGATATCAAAAAATATGCCATTGATGGGGTTAACCCCCCCAAAAAAGATGGCGGAAAAATAACAGTTCATGAAGAAGTATTAAAAGATGAGGCGGAAAATGCCCTTAAGATTGCTGGCAACCCCAAGCTTAAAACTTTTAAGATCGTATCCGATGCGGCCAATGCTATGGCAGCGCTATATTTGGAGGAGTTATTTAAAATAATCCCTGGAAATTTGATAAAGATGAATTTTAATCTTGATGGAACTTTTCCAGCTCATCCAGCTGACCCGCTAGATCCAAATAATGTAGTTGATTTGCAAAAAAGGGTACTCGCTGAAAATGCTGATTTAGGTATTGCTACAGATGGTGATGGGGATAGATTATTTTTTGTGGATGAGCAAGGTGAAATTGTCCCTCCAACTATTATCATCAGTATTGTTTCTCAAGAACTTTTAAAAAATAATCCAGGCGAAACTATTTTAGTTGATATTAGATACCTTTTAACTCCGCAAAAAAATGTTGAGGAATCGGGAGGGAAACTATCAATTACAAAAGTAGGTCATGCATTTATCACTGAAAAAATGTATGAAACCGGGGCGATTTTTGCCGGCGAATCCTCTGCTCATTATTTCTTTAAAGCAACAGGGAATGGTGAGTCACAACTTCCAGTGGTTTTATCCGTATTAAAAAAGTTGACAGAAACTGATAAAAAACTATCGGAGGTGCGCGAGGAGCTAAAAAGAAGTTACGAATCAGGAGAAATTAATTTTAGAGTCAAAAATGCTTCAGAGATTATGGAAAAATGTAAAGATGAATTTAATGATGGAGAAATTTCAACTCTTGATGGAGTAGCAATTAGCTTTCCGACATGGAGATTTTCTCTTCGAACATCTAATACTGAACCTCTTTTGCGGTTAAATCTGGAAGCACTGGATGAAAATACTATGCGGGAGAATAAAGAAAAAATATTAGGACTAATTGAGCAGCTTGCTGTTAAGGAAGAGGGTTCATCCCATTAAAAAACGAGGCCTATTGCTAGGCCCCGTTTTAAGAATTAACTAACTGTAGTGCTTTCTTTATTTCCCATCATTCCAGCCCAAAAAGCCCAAACAGCAACTACAAGATGTAATATATTATCAGATGGATTTTCCAAATTAGTTACCCCTAAATTAGGAGTACTTGATCCCGCATTTAAAAACCCAAAAACTGCTGCCAGTGCTGCAACAACCCCAACAAGTAAAACTAAATACCTTATCATTGCTGCATCTTTAAGCATATAATACGCACCTAAAGCAACAGCTCCTAAAATTAAATGTGCCCAATTTTCTGTTGAATCAAGCCAAAAGAAATCACCAAGCATACTATTTTCAGGAGTCGGTCCCAAAACAAACGTACCTAAAACACCAAGGGCAACAAGGATAATACCGCCATAAAGCAAAAATTGTTTTGGAGTCACTTTCTCACCCCCTCTCGCCCTCCGAAGTTTTAACGTAGGAGGGTTTATTTATCTAAAATGTAGTATATGAAAAGTTTTTCAGCAAGAGGGAAAAAATTCTAACGTTTGGGAGATTGTTTTTTGGCTCTTGCTTTATGAGCTAGACCGTATTTGCGTCTTTCTTTTACCCTTGGATCTCTTGTGAGTAATTTAGCTTTCTTTAATGGGCTGTGGAATGTTTCTTTATTAATTTGATCAAGTGCTCTTGCTAAACCATGAACAATCGCACCAAGTTGAGAAATAACACCTCCGCCTTCCACTTTAACTGTGGCAGTATATTGACCTAGACTGCCGGTGACTTCAAAAGGTTTCTGGTAGAATTTTTGAAAAACCACGCCCTTAAAATATTCGGAAATTGGCTTACCGTTAACAATCATTTGTCCTACCCCTTTGAATATTCGCACTCTTGCAACTGCTTCTTTTCTTCTACCAATTGCATGAGTGAATTTTGAATTATTTTTTTCTGATTTTTGAGTATCTGCCATATTAGTTTCCTAACTGTTTTTGAAAATTATGATTTTCATCCTTAAAGACAAAAAGTTTTTTTAACATTGTTTTTCCAATTTTGGTTTTGGGTAACATCCCAGCAATTGCATGTCTTAAGATTTTCTCAGGCTTAGTTTCAATTAATTTATCATAGGTTTCCACCCTTAAACCACTTGGATATCCTGAATGTCTAACATATTTTTTTTGAGTAGCCTTTTTTCCACTGACTTCAATTTTGGCAGCATTAGTAATAACTACATAATCCCCAACATCCAAATAGGGTACAAAGGAAGCTTTATTTTTTCCCATTAATAATCTGGCAACTTCTGTTGCTAACCTCCCTAAAATTTTTCCTTTAGCATCTATTAGGTGCCAAGATCTTTTAATATCTTTAGCTGATAACCTATTTGTTCCCATGATTACTTAGCTTCCTTTTTAGCTTTATTCTTAACAACTTTTGCATCCTTAATTTTAACAGCCACACTATCCTTGACTAAACTAATTTGTACCATCATTGCCCCATCTCCTTTTCTGACTCCTAGTTTTACTGTTGATGTATAACCGGAAATTCGGGTTTTAAAGCGGGGTGCGATTTCATTAATTAATTTTTTAGCTGTTAACTTATCAGAGAGAAATTGATTAACTAATCTTTTAGTTTTGGGATTTTTTGCCTGATTAATAACTTTATCCACCAAACCTTTAATTGCTTTTGCTTTAGCTTCTGTAGTTTGAATTACTTCCTTTAAAAAAAGGGACCGCACTAAATTTTTAAATAGTGCTTCTCGCTCGTTTCTGTTTCTTCCCAAGCGTTTACCATAAATTCTATGCTTCACTTAAACCAAGTCCCCTTTCTGCCAACTTTTCTTGAATTAAACTCAAAGATTTTGTTCCCAAATTTTTTGCCTTCATTAATTGAGGACGAGAAACAGAGATTAATTTTCCAATACTATCTACCTCAATTGCCTTTAGGGCGTTGCTGATTCGAACAGGTAAATCTAGCTCTTCAACAGATGCTTTTAATACTTCATCTGATATGGAAGATACTGGCGCTTCGACTTGTTCCTCTAGAGTAGGATTATAGATTTGTCTAAAATGTTCTGATAAAATCTCTGATGCCTTTTTTACTGCATCGGCTGGTGTAATAGTTCCATCAGTTGTAACTTCTAAATTTAGCTTATCAAAATCTGTTTTTCTTCCCACCCTAGTTTGATCTACAGTGTAATTTACAGATAATACGGGAGTAAAAATTGCATCAATTGGCATAACTCCAATCTCAACAGTTTTGCGCTCCTCGGATGGCATATAACCCACTCCCGACTCAGCAGTCATTTCAATATGAAACTTCACTTTAGGGTCGGTTAATGTTGCTATATGTTGCGCTGGGTTAATAATTTCTCCCATCCCCAAAGTATTTATATCTCCCGCCTTAACTTCTCCTTTTTCGTTTTTATCCAAAGTAAGCCTGATTGGTTTATCTCCGGAAATTCGAAGTCTTACCTTTTTTAAATTTAAAATTATTTCAATTACATCCTCAACTACCCCTGGGATAGTAGAAAACTGATGAGATACTCCGGAAATTTTAACAGTTGTAATAGCTGCCCCTGGCAGAGAGGTTAACATACAACGTCTTAAGCTATTCCCTAAAGTATGACCATAACCCGCATCAAGTGGCTCAAGGGAAACTAGCGCACTACTACCTTCTTCTTTTTCAATATTTAATTTAAATTTAACCATAAGTTTACCTACTATAAAATTCTACAATTAACTGTTCGTTGATTATTTGTTCCATTTCCTCTCTGTTTGGGACCCTTAAAACCTTGCCTACTGTGGCTTTTCTTTCAAGCCATTCCGGCAAGGTTGAACTAGCTTCCAAATTCTTTTTAACCTGAGTATTATCCACGAATTTGGGTGAAATTGCAACAACATGGTCTACTTTAACCCTAAATGAGGGGATATTATTTTTTTTACCATCAACGTTAATGTGACCATGCCCAACTATTTGTCGGGCTTCCATACGCGAACTGGCAAAACCTAACCTATATACTACATTATCTAATCGCAACTCTAAAAGTTCAAGTAATTTAAGTCCTGTTGCACCTCTGGTTTTAGCAGCAAGGTCAAAGAGATTTTTAAATTGCCTCTCAGATAAACCAAAAAGTCTTTTAGCTTTTTGTTTTTCCCTAAGCTGCATTCCATATTCGGAAAATCTTTTTCTAAATTTGATACCTCTCATTCCTGGAGGGTTTGCACCTTTTCGCTCAATAGACTTAGCATCTTTAGCAAATAATGCTACCCCTTCTCTTCTACTTAATCTTCTTTTAGGTCCAGTATAACGAGACATTAGACTCTTCTCCTTTTTTTAGCTCTTGGGCCATTATGTGGCATGGGTGTAACATCTGCAATCATAGTTATATTCATTCCGGCATTTTTTAACGCTCTAATTGCAGCATCTCTGCCGGATCCAGGGCCTTTGATAAAAACTTCAACTGAGTTCATTCCATAACCTTTAGCTTTTTGGGCAACACCTTCAACTGCTGTAATCGCTGCAAAAGGAGTGGCTTTTCTGGCGCCTTTAAAACCTGATGCACCTGAGGAACCCCAAGCAAGAGTATTTCCACTACCATCTGTTAAAGTGACTAAAGTGTTGTTAAAAGTGGCGGTAACATATACTCTGCCCGCACTAAAACTTTTGGGAGCAGCTACTTTTTTTTTAATAGTAGTTTTTTTAGCCATAATTATTGTTTTGGTGCCTCAGCTGGTGCTTTTGTAGCCACCACTTCCTTTCTGATTGTTCCAACTGTCTTTCGCTTACCTCTTCTTGTTCTAGCATTAGACCTGGTTCGCTGGCCTCTTGTAGGTAAACCTTTTCTATGCCTTGAACCTCTATAACTGCCAATGTCTTCCAATCTTTTAATATTTTCCTCAACCTCCCTTTCTAAGTCTCCCTCTACTTTAAATTTTTCTAAAGCTTTTTGGATCCTATTAATTTCTTCCTCAGTCAAATCCTTCATTCTTTTAGCTCCATCAATTTTGGCATCTTCCAAAAGTAATCTCACATTAGATCTACCTATTCCATACAAATAGGTTAAACCTATATCTGCTCTTTTTTCATTTGGTAAATCAACTCCGGCTATTCTTGGCATAAAGCTATCCTTGTCTTTGTTTGTGTTTTGGATCTCTGGGACAGATCACAAATAAAATCCCCTCTCTTTTTACTATTTTGCAAAATTTGCACCTTACTTTAATGCTTGATTGTACTCTCATAATTTAAATTACTTAATTCTAAATGTAATCCTTCCTTTATCTAAATCATATTTAGGACTCATCTCAATTTTTACTCTATCTCCTGCTAATAATTTAATATAATGCATCCTCATCTTGCCTGAGATATGACATAAAATCACTCTACCTATAAGCTGGGGCAGATCATCAGCTCTGTCTATAATTACTCTAAAAAGAGTATTGGGTAAAACTTCCTGGATCTTACCTTCTACTTCTATGGTCTCGGGCATAAATATTTTTTGACAAATAATAAATCTGGCCCCTTTAAACAGGCCAAACTATAGTCTACGAATTTTATCAAAAATACCCTAACTTTACAACCCATAGAGTTTAAACTTTTCTCCAATCAGTTAAAACTTCAGCTTTCTCTTTACCAACAACCACTGTCATCTCAAATAATCCACCGAGTGAACCATCAGCACTGCAGTAAGTCCATTTATCATCGCTTAAAACAACATTAGGAGTGCCTTCTGTATAAATTACCTCAATCGCTAGAGTCATTCCCGCTTGCAGTATTAACCCTGTCCCAGCTATTCCAAATCCAGGTACCTCAGGATCTTCATGTAATTTTTTGCCAATACCATGACCGACTAAAGTCCTAACAATATGGTAGCCTTCATTTTCTACTTTAGTTTGGATAGCATTTGAGATGTCCCCAATTGTGTTTCCATCTATTGCTTGTTTTATCCCCAACCATAAAGCTTCCTCTCCTACTTTTAAAAAATTACTCGCAGAGAAGCTTTGCTTATTTTTGTTTTTCTCCCCTTCTCCTCCAACAATTACACTCCATGCAACATCTGTATGCCAACCATGTAAAGACACTGCTAAATCAATACTTAGCAAATCTCCCTTAACTAATTTTCTATCTGTTGGTATCCCATGAACTACTTGTTCATTAACTGTAATACAGGTTGCCCACTTATACCCAGAAACTGTTTTATAAGATAAATCTCCACCTAAGCTATAAATTTTATCTGTCACCAATTTATCTATTTCTAAACCAGAAGCACCTTCTTTAGTATAATCTAGTGCTATTTTCAAAGCAGCTGCCGCAATTTTGCCTGATTGTCTCATTAAGTTTAGTTCTATATCAGTTCTACTATGGACCATTATTTAAGGTAACTTAAAATCTCCTGATGCACTTTCTCTACTTCTTGTTCCCCATTAATATAATGAACCGGAATTTTACCTTTATAAAAATCAACTAACTCTATTATTTTTTCCCCTTGAGTTTGATGTCTAAAATCTATCAATTCTTCCCTATCATCCTCTCTTCCCCGAGCCAGTAGTCTCTCTTTAGCTCGATCAGGGGAGATGTTAAGAAAAAAAATCACATCTAAGTTTGGATCAAAATAATCTATTTGGACTAGATGCCGAGGATAAGAATCTGATACAAAGCCATTTTTTGCATCATCTTGTGATAATCTCTCTTTAATCAAATTTGCAACAATTGCATCATCAACCATTAGCCCTTTATCTAAGCTCTCTTTAACTTCTCTACCTTTAGGGGTATCTTTTTTAGCAATCTCCCTTAATACATCTCCTGTTCTAAGAAAACATAAATTTAGCTTATCAGCAAGGAGTTTTGCTTGAGTACTCTTTCCACTTCCCATCAACCCAGTAACTAAAATGTTCACCGCCTTAGAAAGCCCTCGTAGTTTCTCTCAATTAATTTAGACTCAAATTGTTTGGCTGTATCTAAAATAACTGAAACTATAATTAGAAGTGAGGTTCCACCAATCACCAAAGTTGTAACCCCTGTTATTTGTGAAGCGATATTTGGAACAATGGCAATTAATCCTAAAAATATTGCACCTGCTAAGGTAATTCTAACCAAAATATAATTTAAATAATTGGCTGTTGCAGTTCCCGGTCTAATACCTGGAACAAATCCACCATATTTTTTAACTTCATCGGCAATTTTAGTTGGATTAAAAATAACCGCTGTATAAAAATAAGTAAAACCTATTACTAAAAGAAAATAAACAATGTTATAAAGGTAAGAGTTAGTATTAAAATTTGTAAGCAAAAAAGTTCCAATTGAGCGAAGAAGGGGTGCTTGATTTTGGGATAAAAATTGACCCCCGAAAGAAGGAAGCAGAACGAGCGACACTGCAAAAATTATTGGAATAACTCCTGCTTGATTCACCCGTAAGGGTAAGTAAGTTTGGGATGTAGCTACTTGACGATTAGAGGAATATCTCCTGGCATATTGGACTAAAATTTGTCTTCGTCCTTCGTTAACAAAAACAACTCCGGCAATAATTATTAATGAAACAATTGCAAAAACCACTAGATTAATTAATTGTTGCTGATCCAAAACCGAAAAAGTTTTCATTAAAGCAACTGGTGCTTGGACAGCAATTCCCACAAAAATTAGTAGCGAAATCCCGTTGCCAATTCCATAATTTGAGATTAACTCCCCCAACCACATCAAAAATATTGTCCCCGCGCTCATGCTTACAATTATTGTTAAAATCTCAATTGGTGTAAAAGCAGTCACTAAACCTTGATTTCGAAGTAGAGTATACATTGCAATTGATTGAATTAACGCTAAAGGAACCGTTAAGTACCTGGTGTATTGGTTGATTTGTTGTCTGCCTTGTTCCCCTTCTTTAGATAAAGCTTCAAGCTTTGGAAAAACCATTGTTAGAAGCTGCATTATAATTGAGGCATTAATATAGGGGTTTAACCCTAGAGAGATTACCGAAAAATTAGCTAAAGTTCCACCCGAAAATATATCGAGTAACCCAAGAAGTTGCGAGCTTTCAAATAAAGACCGTAGACCAGATAAATTAACTCCTCCTGATGGAATATGAGCTGCTATTCTAAAAATAACCATTATTAAAAAAGTGATGAGGATTTTTTTACGAAGTTCAGGAATCTTAAAGGCGTTAACAAAAGGACGATAAATGCTATCCAAGTTTACCTCCCGCTTTTTCAATTTTTTTCAAAGCAGATTTGGAAATTGGTACTCCAATAATTAAAGCAGTTTTAATTTCTCCAATATTTAAAATTTTAACCCCTTTTTTATTTATTTCTTTTTCTGAAATCAAATCCGCTTCCACTAAACTGGCTGCATTTACATTGCTACCTCTTTTAAAAGTATTAAGTTGATCTAGCGTTAAAGTTACCGGTTTAGGAGATACTGGTTTATTTCTTCCTGCTCCTCTTAAAAATGGTATCTTTTTATATAATTGAATTCCACCACCACTAAAGTCCATAGAAATAGATCCTCTGGCTTTTTGACCCTTTGTTCCTCTTCCTCCGGTTTTTCCTTTCCCGGAACCCAAACCTCTTCCCAATCTTTTTTTAGGCCTCTTTGTAGTTTTTAATAAATTACTAAGTGTTAGTTTACTCATAGAGAAGCTCTGCTTAGCCACTTTTTTTAATAAAATTTTTATGTTTTAATAAAGTTAATGCCTGCAGTGTTGCATAAACATTTGATGCTTGGTTTTTAGTACCTAGCGATTTAGAAACAATGTCACTAATCCCTGCTGCTTCAACTACAACTCTGACTGCTCCTCCAGCAATAACACCAGTACCTTTGGGAGCGGGTTTAAGTAAAACTTTAGCAGCTCCCAGTTTAAAATAAACTTCATGAGGAATAGTTCTATTATCTTTTAATGGTACAGTGATCATGTGTTTTTTGGCATAAGTTGAGGCTTTAGCAACTGCTGATTGAACATCTGCAGCCTTACCTAAGCCTACTCCAACCTTACCTTTTTTATCCCCAACTACCACAATAACAGAAAGAGATCTCTTATCTCCTCCTTGAGTTTTTTTTGAAACCCGATTTACCTGAACAACTTTCTCATAGAACTCAGATTCACCCTCCCCTGGACGGCCTTGTCGGCCCTGGCCTCTCATGTTGGGGTTTCTGTTGCCATATCTTTGCCCGCCAAATCCACCCGGACGGTTTTGTCCACCACCTTTTTGATTTTGTCCATTTTGTTTATTTGGTTCTATTTTTTGTGAATCCTCCATATTATCTTTCTTATTAAAATTCAAGTCCTCCTTTTCTGGCTCCCTCTGCTAAGGCTGATATTCTACCATGATATTTAAATCCTCCTCGATCAAACACCACTTGTTTAATATTTTTCTTAGTGGCTTTGATAGCTAAACTCTCACCTGTCTTAGATGCTTTTTCTTTTTTAGTGCCTTCTTTAATTTTTATATCTGATGCTGAAACTAAAGTTTTACTTTTAGAATCATCAATAATCTGAGCATAAATATGCTGTCCTGATTTAAACACTGATAATCTGGGACGGGAATTTGTTCCGTAAATATTTTTTCTAATTTTTTTATGAATACTTAATCTTTTACTTTTTAACATACTATTATTCAGACATTTTCTATTTCGCCTATTTCGCGCTCCCGCCAGCAACTCCTAAGGCTTTTCCAGCTTTACCTGGTTTCTTTCTAACATATTCGCCAACATATCTAATCCCTTTTCCTTTATAAACTTCAGGCGGTTTAATTGCTCTTAAATTAGCAGCAACTTGACCTACTAGATTGCGATCAATCCCTGATACAGAAATTTTAGTGTTTTCCAAAACTGCAAAAGTAATTCCCTCCGGCGCTTTAACATTAACAGGATGAGAAAGACCTACATTTAAAGTTATCCCATCCTCTGTCGCTGCTGCTCTATAACCTATGCCTACCAACTCTAAATCTTTTTTCCACCCCTCTGTTACCCCAACAACCATGTTATTTAATAAAGCTCTCGTTAACCCATGCAGAGATTTAGACTGCTTGTCCTCTTTAGCTCTTTTCACTAAAATTTTACCTCCAACAATTTCTACCTTAATCAAAGGTTGTATAGATAAAGATAATTTTCCTTTAGGGCCTGAAATCACAACCGTTGAGTGATCAATGGTTACCTCAACCCCAGTAGGTAAATTAATTGGCTGGTATCCTATTCTTGACATATTTTTACCAAACGTAGGCTAAAACTTCTCCGCCTACTCCTTCCTTTCTGGCTTGTTTATCGCTCATAACCCCCTTTGGGGTAGAGATGATAGCCACTCCCAACCCATTTAAAACAGAAGGTAGTGAATCCTTACCTTTATAAACTCTAAGTCCTGGTTTAGAAATTCTTTTTAGATCAGAAACGGCTGGTTTTTTGTCTTCATATTTTAAGGAAACCAAAATTTGTAAATGACCATTGTCTCCTTTTCGTTGCTTGCTACCTATTAAGTATCCTTCTTTTTCTAAAACTTTAGAAATTGCCAATACTAATTTAGAGTATGGTAAGACTACCTCCTCTTTATGGGAAAAGTATCCATTTTTTATTCTAGTTAGCGCATCAGCTACAGTATCCATAAAATTTTACCAAATATTTAAATTTTTTCTTAACTACATTAGACTCTTTTGCCAATCAATTAGCGTTTAGTTATTAGCGTTTAGCGTTTAGTTTTTATTTTTTCAACTTTACGCTATACCCTATTCGCTATACGCTTCCTCCTTTCCTAAAAGGCATACCTAAAAGTTCTAGAAGCCTTTTACCTTGCTCTTTATTAAAAGCAGTTGTATTAATTGTAATTTGCAATCCCCTTAATTTATCCACCATTTGATAATCAACTTCTGGAAAAATAATTTGTTCCCTAATCCCTAAATTAAAATTTCCTTTTTGGTCAAAGGAAGTTTCCACTACTCCTCTAAAATCCCTAACTCTTGGGAGAACAATATTAATTAATTTTTCCAAAAATGCAAACATCTTATCTCCCCTTAAGGTCACCATTAAACCAATGGGGGAACCCTTAGTTAATTTAAAATTTGCAATAGATTTTTTAGCCCTAGTAACTACACTTTTTTGACCTGATATAGCCTCTAATGTTACCTTTGCTTTTTCTATTAATCCCTCATTATCTTTTGCTTCACCAATTCCCATATTAATGACAACTTTATTAATCTTAGGAACTGCCAGCATATTTAAAACGGCAAACTCACTCATTAACTTCTGTCTAACATCTTTTAAATACTTATCTTTTAACGACATTGGACTAATTCGGTCATAAATTCAGGGCTTCAATCGGCATCTATCTGCCTAATTGTCCACTACGACCTTATAACTCCTTTCAGTCTAATAATTTGTTTATTCATATATTTACTAAATAGCCTTTCCGCATTTTCTGCAAACTCTTTTTTTGCCATCTTTGTCAATTTCAAATCCGACTCTAGTTACTTTTTTGCAATTTGGGCAAATAAGTCCCACATTAGAAATGTTCATGGGTTTTAAAATCTCAATTATCCCTCCTTCAATTTGCCCTTGTTTTTTTACATGTCTTTTATAAAGATTTAACCCTGCAATAAAAACTTTATCCTCTTTTGATAAAACTTTCTCAACTTGACCGGTTTTACCTCTATCTTTTCCTAGTAATATTGAAATTGAATCACCTTTTTTTAGCTTTTTGGACATTTCTACCCACCTCTTTCTGTCAATAAACTCACGTTACTGAAATGTCCAGTGTGGATTTTTATTTTTTTATTGATGTGTTTTTTACTTCTTAATTCGTAATTCATAATTTTGAATTCTTCTCTACCAAACCTCCGCTGCTAAAGAGACTATTTTGTTAAATCCACTATCTCTAACTTCCCTGGCAATTGGTCCAAAAACCCTGGTTGCCCGCAAATTTCCATCTTTATCAATAACTACCGCAGCGTTATCATCAAATTTTATATGTGATCCATCTGCTCTTCTTTGTTCTTTTCTAGATCGAACCAAAACTGCTCTAATAATTTCTCCATTTTTCACTTGTCCATTTGGATCCGCGCCCTTAACAACTCCCACAAAAACCTCACCCAATCGGGCCAATCTTTTTCCGGAGCCTCCCAAAGGTTGGATCACCTGAATCTTTTTGGCTCCGGAATTATCTGCAACTACTAACATTGATCGATGCTGAACCATTTGTTAGGGTTAAGGGTTTAGGGTATAGTTATTTCCTTTCCGCTTTACGCTTAACGCTTCCCCCTTTCTTCGTAACTTTTTCTTTTTTTACTTTATCTTTTTCATCAGTTTTCTCTTTTTCTTCCTTCTTGCCCATCGTAGCTTTACCTTCGCCTGAGGGGTGTGTTGCGGAGGAGGGTTTTTCTTTCTCTGGTAGAACTTCCGAAATAGCTTGTGCTGCTTTTTCTTGCATCTGGGCTGTTCCCAAACTAACAATATCGACACCTAATATTTTGATGATTGCCCAATGTTTCCTTTTAGAGATAGGTTTAATTTTTCCAAAAATAACTACATCGCCAAGTTTTGCACCCATTTGATCATCTACCAAGTATTTTTTGGTTCTGGTAAATGTCTTCTGATAAAGTGGATGCTTTTTCTGGCGTTCTGTTATTACAACAGCTGTATTTTGCATTTTTATAGATACGACTCTTCCAACCATACTTTTTTAAACAGATCTTTGTTCTGCTTTATCTCCTTCCTTTTCTTTCTTTGCTGCACTTACACTATTTTCCATTTGGCTAAGTAATTGCTTTTGCCTTAAAATTGTTAAAACCTGCGCTAAATCTTTTCTTTTTTTAAAAATAGATTTTAAATTTTTTAACTTGTTCATATTTTTATCTAAAACTAAATCAGCAATCTCTGAATTAATTTTTTTTATCCTTTCAAATAGCGACTTTTCATCTAAGGCTTTTACTTCTTTTAATTCGTTTTTTTTCATAGTATTAAGCCTTCACTATAAATTTAGTTTTTACCGGTAATTTATGTGCGGCTAATCTCATAGCTTCTTTAGCTACCTCTTGCGTTACTGCTCCCATTTCAAAAAGTATACTTCCAGGTTTAACAACAGCTACATATCCTTCAACATCTCCTTTTCCTGAACCCATTCTTGATTCAGCAGGATGTTTGGTAATTGGTTTATCCGGAAAAATCCTAATCCAAATCCTCCCACCTCTTTGGGTGTAGTGAGCCATAGCCCTTCTGGCTGCCTCAATTTGTCTGGCAGAAATAAAGCCTCTGTCTTTAGACTTTAATCCAAAGTTACCAAAGGAAATGGAGTTTCCTCTTGTTGCTATTCCTCCCCTTTTTCCCTTAAACATTTTTCTATATTTAACTCTTTTTGGTGTCAATAATGCCATTTTATTCAGACATTTTCGGACAATCTTTCAGTTAATCTAAAAGTTCCTACTGCCGAAAAGTCTGGTTCTTCCCTTTCTCTGTCTAAATAGTTTTAATTCATAATTCTGCACTCTTAATTCTGAATTCATATTTTAACTTCTCCTTTGTTTATCCAAACTTTAACTCCAACATAACCTGATTTTGTTAAAGCCGGATAAACTGCAAAATCAATATCAGCTCTTATAGTATGAAGTGGAATAGAACCTTGAAACTTCCACTCACGTCTGGCAATTTCCGCTCCCCCAATTCTTCCCGATATAACTACTTTTACTCCTTTAGCGCCGGATCTCATTACTCGATCTACTGCTTGATTCATTACTCTGGCTGCAGGCAATCTCCTAACAAGTTGCTCGGCAACGCTTTGTGCAACCAAATATGCTGACAAATCAGGAGCTTTTAAATCCATCGGAACAACTTCCAAATTATTAGCGTCTTTAATTTTTAATTCTTTAAGTAAAAACTTTTTAAGATCCGCTAAACCTGTTCCTCCCCGACCAATTAAAATTCCAGGTCTCGATACAAAAATAATTATTTTTGTTTTATTAATTGATCTTTCAATTTCTATTTTATTAATTCCTGCAGGTCGAAGTTTTTTCATTAAAACTTCTCTTATCTTTATATCTTCTGCCAAAAACTGGCTGTATTTTTTCTGATCGGCAAACCACCTGGAATCCCAGCTAATTCCAACACCCATTCTAAAACCAATTGGATTAATTTTTTGTCCCATATTTATTTAGCCAATTCGGACGTACTTTCAGTCTTCGATTCGCTTTTTTCTGCCGAATCGGCTAGCACGACCTCACTGCCAATTCCTCCCTTCTCTTTTACATTCTTTATATCAACTTCATCTGTAAGTACTATTCTTATATGAGATAACCTTTTTTTATAAGGTCTTCCTCTACCTCTTCCTGCAGTTCCAACTCTATAGCGTTTCATTTTTGAACCTTCATTTATTTCTATTGCTTTAAAAGTTAAATTTTCTTTTCTGCCTGCATTAGCTAAAGCTGTCTTAATAGCTTTTGCTAAATCTTGCGCAGCAGCTCTATTAGTAAATTGCAACAAATCTAGGGCCCTATCAGGGTTTAATTTTCTGATCATATCAGCCACTAACCTTAGTTTTCTCGGTGAATGTCCAACATTTTTTTGTGTATGTTTGTATTCCATAAAATTATGTTTTTGCAGTTGCCTTTTCTGTTACTTTACCGTGCGATCTAAAGGTTCTAGTTGGTGCAAATTCTCCTAACCTGTGTCCAACCATCCCTTCTGTTACATAAACCGTTATAAAGTTTTTTCCCTGGTGGACTAAGAAAGTGTGTCCCACAAATTCAGGTGGAATCTGGCAGTGTCTGGCCCAAGTCTTAATAGGAGACTTACCAACTCCGCCAGCCTTTTGGGCCTGTACTTTTTTCATTAACTTTGCATCAATATATGGTCCTTTTTTTAATGATCTACCCATTTTGTGCTCCTTCTGTTTGCCCTATTAATCCGACAATTTCTTCTCTTAGACTAACCACCTCTAATGCTAAATCTCGCGTTCTAGGATCAACATTGCCCATTTGGCATGGAAGCCACATACTATAACGTCCTTCAACAAATGGACTAATACCAACCTTAAAGAACTCTTCACCTAAATTAGATAAATTTATTACATAACTGACTTCCTCTGGTGATTCATAATCTTTTTCACCCACTGCATACGTTTTCCCATCTTTAAATGCATATTCTCCTTCAGTCTTTACTCCTATTAGTTGACAAAAATTTGTCCCTCTTTCTATTGCTGCTTGATCAATATAGATTCCAACTTCTATTTTCCTATCCATTATTTTCTCCTTTTTAAAATAAATTTAGATGTCCATTTATTCTTTTTTCTGGTGTGACCAACTGCTTTTCTGCCATATTTGGTCATTGGGGATTTTCTTCCAACTCCGGATCTACCTTCTCCTCCTCCATGGGGATGGGAATCAGGATCCATAGCTACACCCCTTACCTTTGGCCTAATACCCATATGTCTAATTCTCCCTGCTTTTCCAAAATTAATATTTTTCCATTCTTCATTACCTAAGCTTCCAACAGTAGCCATAGATTCCAAAGGAACCATTCTAATCTCACCACTTGGCATTTTCAAGTGTGCGAAGCCTGATTCTTT
Source organism: Candidatus Daviesbacteria bacterium (assembly GCA_016176465.1). Taxonomy (GTDB): domain Bacteria; phylum Patescibacteriota; class Microgenomatia; order Daviesbacterales; family UBA10151; genus JACOXD01. The sequence continues at coordinate 16,017 of JACOXD010000004.1, forward strand.
GGCTTGCAGAGTCAATCCTACTCCGGCACTTCTGCCTATTTGCCCACCTTTTCCTGGAGTTAACTCAACATTATGTAATAGTGTCCCAATTGGAACATTTTTTAACTTTAAGGCATTGCCTAATTTAATATCTACTTTTTCGTTGGAAATAATTTTATCCCCTATTCTTAATCCCTTAGGAGCCAAAATATAGCGTTTATCACCATCCATATAATTTATCAGTGCGATATCAACATTTCTATTTGGATCATATTCCAAAACTACAACAGATCCCTCAACCCCAAACTTTTCTCTTTTAAAATCAATGTAACGATAGAATCTTTTTTGCCTTCCACCTTGATGTCTAACTGTTACTTTTCCGTGAGATCTGCCGCTATGTTTTGATAATAAAAACTTTAATGCTTTTGGTGAAGTGAGAACTTTAATAGGATGTTGCATTCTAGATGCAAATCTTCTGGTTTGAGTTTTTTCTTTATATGGTATAAGCGCCACTTATTTTGCTCCTTCCTTTTTTGTATCTTTCTTTTTAGATTCCTTCTTTTCTATCTTAGGTTTAGCTGCTTTTTGAATTTTCACTTTTGTGCCTTTAAGTAAACTTTTCTTTTCTTTAATAGTTGTTAACTCTTCCCCTTCAGCTCCGCCAGCTGGCGGATTAACTTCCTCAGCATCTTTGGCATCTGATACTTCAAACAAAGGAATTTTTTGGCCTTTTTTTACTCTGACAATTGCTTTTTTTAAACCTGATTTAAAAAAATATCCTTTTCTTGATCTTTGCATTTTCTTTTTACTTGGGATATTAATCATTTGCAAAGATAAGATATCAACACTAAATTTAGCTGCCACTAACTTTTTTACTTCTTTCTTATTGGCACCTTTATTTACTTCAAATGTATAAAGGTTATCTTTAATCAAAAGCATTGATTTTTCATTAATTAACGGTCTTAATAAAATGCTACGCATTATAGTGATTAGGCACTAGGTTTTAGGGACTAGTTTTTCCTTTCTTTTTAAATAATCTTTTTTCTAATTTTTCCACTGCATCTTTGGTTAAAATTAAAGTCTGATGTTTTATAACTTCATAAGCATTAAGCAAATTAACGTCTAAAAGGTTTGCTTTCTCTATATTTTTAACTGCTCTTAATGCTTTTTCAGACCTATCTCCAACTAAAAATAAAGCTGTTTTTTTAGCAGAGCTAACTTTTGTTAAAAAATTAACAAACTCTTTAGTTTTACCTAAAGCTTTATCCAAATTAGCAACTCCTAAAATTTCTTTTTCTTGCAATTTTTGAGACAACGCAGAAATTAAAGCCTGTTTTTTCATTTTTTTGGGTAAATCCAAATTAATTTTTCTGACCTTAGGTCCAAGAGCAATCCCTCCACCAACAAATATTGGAGCTCTAACTGCTCCATGCCTTGCTCTGCCTGTTCCTTTTTGGCGATAGATTTTTCTGGTTGAACCTTCAACTTCTCCTCTAGTTTTGGTATTTGAAAAATGACCTTTTTTGTTATTCAAATAAACTCTCATTGCTTGAGAAAGCAAGGATGAATTAACAGGTTGGGCGAAAACTTCTTTAGGTAAACTTAAATTTCCCATTGACCTACCTGCTAAAGAATAAACAGGGATCGAGAGGCTTATCCTTTTGCTAGCGAGGGGTGACGCCGAGGAGAGGTCTTGGCGCGAAGCCGCAGCGACTGAAAGAAGCGAGGATGCACGACGAGAAACCGAGGCGGTCTTCGACTCTGAGGGACGAGCCCTCAGGCTCAGACTCGAACGAGCAGGACCCGGAGCTTTCGTGGGCTTTGCTTTTCTTGTTATTGTTTTCTTACTTACTACTTTTTTTTTAACTGGCATTTTCCTCTCCTTCTTTTGGCGCTTCTGCCTCTTTAACTTCGTCTGCACCCTCAGTTTTTGCACCTTCAGCTTCTTTAGCTTCTTCTTCCTCATCTACTTTTTCCTCAGGTGGAGGAGTATTATTTTCTTTATCTACCCCAACAACCTCTAATCCTGTATAGCTTAAATTGCTATTTCCCATGTGACCTGCCATTTTTTTACCTTTAAAAACTCTACCCGGAGTTGTACCAGAACCAATAGATCCTGGAGCTCGATGACGATCTGATTGACCATGAGTTTTTGGTCCACCATGAAATCTATATCTTTTAACTCCTCCTTGAAAACCTTTTCCTTTAGTTGTTCCACTTACCTTTACTGCATCGCCAATAAAAAAAATATCCGAGACTTTTATTTCTTGTCCCGGATTTACATCTACAGTTTCAACCCTTACTTCTTTAAGAAAACGGAGTGACATCTCCACTCCGGCTTTCTTGGTATGTCCAATTTGGGCTTTATTAACGCTTTTTTTACCTCCAGAGGAGGGGCGTATTATTCCAAAGCCAATTTGGACAGCGCTATAACCATCTTTGGTATCAGTGGTTTTAAGTTGAGTTACAAAGTTTGGACCCAAAGTAATCACAGTAGCCCCTACCCTTCTTCCACGAGAGTCATATGTTGAAGTCATACCTTTTTTTATACCGAGTAATGTGTTGATCATAAAAGTCAAAAAAAGAGTGAGTTCGCCTAGGCGAATCTCACTCAGTATCTCGCACCTATTTTTAATCGCCGTATCACTGCCTGATCCGACTTGTCCTTCCGAAGATTACTGCGGAGGAGGACGCGCGATTTACTGAAAAGTTAAATTGTTAAACTTATCCTGATTTAAACATCAGTTATGGAATTTTAACACACGAGTGAGGCTAAATGCAACTGCTACTCCAAAAACAACTCGCCTTTTGGAAAGTTTATTTTTAGATGGAAGTGTTTAAGAAAAGATAATCCTAACAAACCATCAATCGGAGACTCAGGAGGAAAATCTTTAATGATTGCATCTACATTTTTAATTTTTTTCCCTAGCACACTTATTTCTGGAATGACTACCTTAGGTACAGTTTCAATTGCAGTAGCAGTTGTTGTTTGAATAGTTTTTTCAGGATCAATAGAGATTCCAATTCCCAAAGCCAATTTCCAAGGTAATACCACCAAACTCGCGCCTGTGTCGAGTACTAATCTTGTGACTATAGTGACTCGCCCTGTCACTTGCGCATCAACAATAATAACAGATGCAGAGGGGTCAAATCTTAGAATTGGCATTTAAAAAGGAAGGAACCAGATATCCTCCCTGTATATAAAGTAGCCACTGTTTTACCCTTTGGAACTTTAGCTATCCTTTCATAGATTTTGTTTCGATCGCTGCTGGCAAGTAGTGGTTTAACATCCACAGGTTGATTCAGCTCATTTTCTTTAATTACTTCCAGCAAAACCCAGGTATTTTTAAATTTTTTCTTAACTTCTGAAATCTTCATGATTACTAATTTTACCAAATTACCCAAAAGCTAACAACTTCCACCCCCTGGGTGGAATAGGTTGACACCTGCGGATATTCATTAAAGTCTGAAGCTAAATGCAAGCTATCGAGAATTAATTATCCTCAGTCCCTATTTGTGGAAAATCTAAACCAATAGAGGTAGTCAACCCTAAGAAATAAATATCCATTACTCTACCTACTAAACCTTGTGGGCCACTTATACCAGCTCGCTGATAAAGCTCAACTACATCGGTAGGATGAGCAAATGTTCTAATTAAACCAGAAAAGCCATCTAAACTCCTAAATTCCAACTGTAGATGAGAGTCCCCCTTTACTGAAGCTCCAGAAACTTCCATTACCTCTACTCTTAAATTGGGATTGTCAGGGCTTAGATTTGCATCAAACCAACCGCTACCCACTAGTTTAAACTGGCGAATTGCACCTCTTTTAATAGCCTCTTCTGTTTCATGAAAATTCATAAAAGTAAATTTTTGAAGATATTTACATCTTAATCTCGATGTCAACTCCTGCAGGCAACTCTAAATACATTAAAGAATCTATTGTCTTATCTGTAGGTTCAATAATATCTATGACTCTTTTATGAACTTTTATTTCAAATGCTTCTTGGGAATTTTTTTCTACAAAAGGAGAGCGGGGAACTGTTATTCTTGAGGTTTTAGTGGGGAGTGGGATGGGTCCAACTACTTTGGCACCAGTACGCAAGGCAGTATCAATTAACTGCTCGCAAGTAGCATCTAAGACTCGATGATCATATGCTTTTAATCTAACACGAATGCGTCCTTTGGCCATATTTTAATTATTCCCCTATCAAAGTGCTTATATTTTACACCCTAAAGATAAAAAAAGGGCCATCTCTGGCCCCTTAAAAATCATTGCTTTAGGCAATAATTTTGGTAATAACTCCTGCTCCAACAGTTTTACCACCTTCTCTAATAGCAAAGCGGAGTCCTTCTTCCATAGCAACAGGTGTAATTAATTTTGCAGTAATTTTAGTAGTGTCTCCTGGCATTGCCATCTCAACTCCTTCAGGAAGTTGAACCTCACCAGTCACATCTGTGGTTCTAACATAAAATTGTGGTCTATATCCTTTGAAAAAGGGAGTGTGCCTTCCACCCTCTTCTTTGGAAAGTACATAAATTTCTGCTTCAAATTCGCTATGTGGGGTAATTGAGCCTGGTTTTGCCAAAACTTGGCCACGCTCAACATCATCTTTTTCAATCCCTCGAAGTAACACTCCAGCATTATCTCCAGCTTCTCCTTGGTCCAACATTTTATGAAACATTTCAACACCTGTTACAACACTCTTTGTGGTTGGTCTGATTCCCACAATTTCTACCTCTTCATTAACTTTAACAACTCCTCGCTCTATCCTTCCTGTAACAACAGTCCCACGACCTTTGATTGAAAAAACATCTTCAACTGCCATCAAAAATGGCTTATCTTTATCTCGTACTGGAGTTGGAATCCAAGTATCAACAGCTTCCATTAAGGCTTCAATAGATTTTACTGCTTCGCCATCTCCTTCCAAAGCTTTTTTAGCTGAACCTCTAATTATGGGTGATTGCGGATCATATTCATATTTTTTAAGTAAATCTCTAACTTCTTCTTCAACCAAATCCAAAAGTTCTGGATCATCAACCATATCTACTTTATTTAAATAAACTACAATAGCAGGAACTCCTACTTGGCGAGCTAATAATAAATGTTCTCTAGTTTGTGGCATTGGTCCATCTGGTGCGGATACAACTAAAATGGCGCCATCTGTTTGGGCGGCGCCTGTAATCATGTTTTTAATATAATCTGCATGGCCTGGCATATCGATGTGGGCATAATGGCGGGTTGCAGTTTCGTATTCTTGATGAGTAATATTAATAGTTATACCTCTAGCTCTCTCTTCTGGAGCATTGTCAATCTGTTCGTAGGATCTATATTCTGCTTGACCTTTTTCAGCTAAAATTTTAGTAATAGCAGAGGTTAGCGTAGTTTTACCATGGTCAACGTGACCCATGGTCCCAATATTAACGTGTGGTTTATTTCTTTCAAATTTTTTTACATCAGCCATAATTTTAGTTTAAAGTTATTAGTTTGTAGTTCATAGTATAAATCATCTGAGAGTATCTATCAACCATAAACTTTAACCCATTAACCCTAATAAAAACCAGCTCTAAGCTGGATTAGCAAGCATAATACTAGATTTAATTTTAAAATGCAATACCCACCTGTCATTCTGATACGGCTCTGCCGGAGAAGAATCTATTAAATTTAGCTTTAGCTTGACAACTCGGGGTTGGAAGTTGGAAGTAGTATTGATCTAACAAGGAATTTATCTTCTAACCTTAAATCTTTGCTCAGTAATTTGTTGGTAAGCTTGATATGGAGTTAATTCTCCTATAAGGATCTTATGCACTCCTTCTAAAACAGGTACTTTCACTCCCAAAGCTGAAGCAAGCTCAACTGCAGATCTTGCGGTGTATAAACCTTCAACCGTTTCGGTTGTGGCAAAAACTTTCTCTAGAGGCTCGCCTCTTCCAATCCGTACTCCTGTTTTAAAATTCCTAGTTGCCTGTTTAGCCCAACTAAGATAAATATCGCCAAATCCTGCTGGACCCAAAAGAGTTAGCAAATGACCCCCTGCTGCTAAAGTTATCCTGGTGATATCTTGGAGTGCTAGTCTAGCTATATAAGATTCAGCATTATCATCCAATTCCATCCCGTTGCACATACCCGTAGCGAGCGCGCCAACATTTTTTAAGGCTCCTACTAGTTGCACACCAATGAAGTCTCTACTTGCTTCAACAACAAACCCATTTCCTTCAAATGCAGAGCCAATGGGTCTTATAACATCTGCTTTATCAGCAGCAATTACAGTTCCTGTAGGTTTACCTTGTGCAATTAAAGTAGCTAAGTTGGGTCCTGATAAAACTGCCAGCCTGGAAACCTGAGGTTGTATCTCTCTTACTACCTCTGACATCAATTTATGGGTATGCAGCTCTATTCCTTTTGAGCCAACAACTATAAATGCTTCATTGGGCCAATAAGGAGAAAGTCTTTCGAGATATTCTCTTAGTCGTTGAGCAGGTGGGGCAAAGACCACGATATCTATATCGTCAAAAAGTTCTTTAGGATCATATACTCCTTTTACATTATCTGGAAAAATTATATTAGGAAGCCTCCTATCATCTGGTAATCTATGCGTTCTTTGGAATGTCTCTGCAGCCTCAGGAGTTCTAAAGCCGAGTCTAACTTCATGACCAAGTCTGGAAAGATGGACAGCAAATGCAGATGCAAGTTGCCCTGGAGGCAAACACGCTATTTTTTTAGGTTCAAACTCCACAAGCCACTACTTTACCAGCAAAAGCTTGAAGAAGCAATTATTTTGAGAGTTTCGCTCTTAACTTCATCAGTATCTTAGTCTGTTAGAATAACAGTCTGGCTGCTTACAAAAATTCTCAAAAAAAGTTTGTGCGTACACCTGAAAGGTGCAAACCTAAATCAGTGTTATTCCATATCTTCAATTATATAAAAGAAAAGTTTTGACTTCATGATACAAAGATATGCTATAGCTTAAGATTGTATCAATTAACACTCAAGGAGTGTAGCTTCATCTCCTTTAACTTCTCTCATCAGTCACATTGCCAAATATTCCTATTAAAACTCCAACTGATACAGAAGTAGCTCTTATTAAAAGTCTTCTCCTAGTAGTAATTTTTCTTAACTCAGCGCCCATTAAAACCCCTAAACCTATCAAAATTATGCCACCAGCTTGCATAAAAGGAGTAGAAGCGGGATCTTGATCAGATTTTGGATCTAAAAGAGGCAACTGGATGGGTCCTTTCTTGGGGCGTCCATAATACTCAGGATTTAATAAGTAACCTAAACCTCTTGTGACTATAGCTCCAGCAGCCCAAGGTCTTGCTATATCATTAAAAAAGGTTGAACTTCTTAATCTTTCTCCAATCGGCTCCGATTCCCTATTTGACATTATTTTGGATTTATTATAATTAATCTTGTCAACCTTTAACTCTCCACTCTACCTGTAAAACCAGATGAGGCTATATTTTTTTAATCATTGCAAGCTTCTTAGGTATTGTAAAAACTGAGCCGGAGTCTTTACTACAATTTTTAAATCCTCTTTGAGTTTTAGAATATTAAAATCCTTAATGTTATATGAAAGAACTAATATAACCTTAGCTTTTCTGGCACCAGCCACAATATGAGCATCATCCGCATCAAAGACATAATCTCTAAACTCAAGTTTGACCTTATCTAAATCTTTTAATTTTACTAAATTCATTTTATTTTCGATTAACGTAGCAAAGTCTTTCTTGTTTAATTGTAACTTTTCTAATCCTCGTCTAAGCTCCTCTAAAGAGATGTTAGAAATAAATAGATCCAGCTGGGTTTCATTTAAAAGAAAATACGCTGCTCCTTTGCTTGATATAAGTGAAGAGAGGACTACATCCGAATCAACAAAAATCTTTCTCTTATTCACAGCTTGGAGCGGATTTCTTTTAGCGCTTTGTGTACTTTATCGATATTTTTAAGATCTTCTTGTTCTGCTTTATAAAGATCATCATCTAGTCCTGTAAAAACAAAAGAGATTGAACTTGCTGGGATTCTATAAACCTTGCCAATTTTTTTGGCAACAATTTCTCCTCGGGAGATTAAATCATAAATTGTATTCTTACTTAGCTGCAGAATCTTAGCCACCTGTTCAGGAGTATAAACTTTTGGCAAATTTTGATCACTAATCATTGCTAAATTGTATTAAAAACTACTAAACCTGTCAATACACCACTAATCACACCCCAGGGGTGTGATATCACTGTTATGTCTGATGAGTGCTATAATAGTTGATCTAATACACTAGTGTATTATAGTGAATATAGCTTGATATCATAGACTAGATTATTAGATTAAAGTGATACAAAGATATGCTATAGCTTAAGATTGTATCAATCTGTGTATCTAGAATATTTAGCTTGACAACTCGGGGTTGGAAGTATTGGAATTATTGACAAATTCACCCGATCGGGCATTTTTATCAAAAAAAAATTAGTGAGAAAATGGTTTAAAGTTTACTTTACATCTCCGGGATGAGTGAAAGATTTAATCTATGGAACCTCGCCATAAATCTGTTGCAGCAATTTCTTTTCTTAAAATAGCAGCTTCGTGAGCTCTTATATCTGCTTGAAACTGTCCAGTAAGAGTTGGGTCAATATTTCCTCCTCCATAAAATACATCATAACCTTGGCTATCGTGATCCCTCCCATACATTAGATGATTTATAACCCTTAAGCCGTCTTCATACTCTGTTGGTCCTACTGATCAAACCAGGGCTTCATAACCTGCACGATCAATTAGTGGATGCTCAGACATTTTAACTTTCTACCCGCCCTGTAAACCCAGAGGATTCTACTATCTTTTGAGCAATATTTGCTGGAACTGGTTCATAATGGGAAGGTTCTATATAGGCTGTGGCTCTACCTTGAGACATAGATCTAATAGCAGTAATGTAGCCACCTAACTCTGAAAGTGGCACTAGCGCATTAATAATTTCTGAATTTCCCCGCTTTTCTGTACCTAGAATCTGGGCTCTTTTAGCAGATAGATCGCCAATTAAATCCCCCATAAAATCCTCAGGCGTAGTTACCTCAACCTTCATAATAGGTTCAAGTAAGATCATATCTGCTTTAGCAGCAGCATCAGATAAACCTAAGGACCCTGCAATTTTAAATGCTATTTCAGATGAGTCAACATCATGGAAAGACCCATCATAAACAACTACTCTTATATCAGTTACCGGGAAGCCGGCTAAAATTCCGGTATCTTCTTTTTCAATGACTCCTTTTTCAATAGCAGGGATAAATTCTCTAGGGATCGCTCCACCAACAATTTCCGATTCAAATTCCCTACCTTGCCCCCTAGGTAGAGGTTCAATTCTAAGTAGACAGTGTCCATATTGACCGCGACCTCCTGTTTGGCGGATGTATTTACCCTCACCTGTAGCTATCTTTTGCAAAGTTTCTTTATAAGCAACTTGTGGTTGACCGACATTAGCTTCAACTTTAAACTCCCGCTTCATTCGATCAACAATAATTTCTAAATGTAACTCCCCCATTCCAGAAATTATTGTTTGACCTGTTTCAGGGTTAGATTTAACTCTAAAGGTAGGATCTTCCTCGGATAATCTTTGCAGCGCTAAACCTAATTTTTCCTGGTCTGATTTGGTTTTAGGCTCAATTGCTAAAGAGATAACTGGCTCGGCAAACTGAATTGATTCCAAAACAATTGGAGCTCCCTCATCACAAAGGGTATCACCAGTAACTGTATCTTTTAATCCAACAACAGCCACGATCTCTCCAGCATAAGCCTCATCTATCTCTTCCCGATCATTGGCATGCATCAATAAAATTCGCCCGGCCCGCTCTTTTATTTGTTTGGTAGAGTTATAAACATAAGATCCACTCTTTAGAGTACCTGAATAGATCCTTACATAAGTTAACCTTCCAACATGAGGATCAACTTGGATTTTAAACGCCAATCCGGCAAAAGGGGCATCTTTAGTTTGAGACCTAACTAACTCCTCACCTGTTTTAGGATCAATCCCTTTAACTTCAGAGATATCTTGAGGCGAGGGAAGGTATTCTATAACGCCGTCAAGCATTGGCTGGACTCCTTTATTGCGTAGTGATGATCCCGCCATAACTGGAATTATTTTTTTAGCAATAACAGCTTTACGCAAGGCTAATTTTAGATCATTTACCGGGATATCCTCTCCATTTAAATACCTCTCCAATAACCCCTCATCTGTAGCAGCAATCTCTTCTATAAGTTTATTTCTAAATTCATCAACAGATAAGACCATATCGGAGGGGATCTCTTCTTCTACAAACTTAGCTCCTGTCTCACTTGGTCCTGAACTTGCTTGCAGTGAGCCTGTCGAAGGATCCCCTTGCCAAACTAAAGCTTTTTTTGTTAAAAGATCAACTACTCCTTTAAATGTATTTTCTGATCCAATAGGTAAGTTATAAGCAAGCGCATTAGCACCTAATCTATCTCTGGCAGATTGAATTGTTCCATGAAAATCAGCTCCTACTACATCCATTTTATTGGCAAAAGCAATTAAAGGAACACCATATCTATCAGCTTGTCTCCAAACAGTTTCAGTTTGAGATTGAACTCCTGAGGCAGAATCTAAAACAATTACTGCGCCGTCTAAAACCCGCAGAGAACGCTCAACTTCTACTGTAAAATCAACATGTCCCGGGGTATCAATTAAGTTAATTCTTATTTCTTGATCTTTATATGGCCCATTTTTAGGAGTCCAGAAAGTAGTGACGGCTGCAGAGACAATTGTAATACCACGCTCTTTTTCCTGCTCCATCCAATCAGTTGTAGTTGTTCCCTCATCAATGTCTCCTATTTTGTAGGTTTTACCTGTATAAAATAAAATTCGCTCAGTGGTTGTTGTTTTTCCAGCATCAATATGAGCAATAATACCCATGTTTCTAATTCTATCTTGGGGAAAATCTCTTTTGGTTTTTTTTGCTAGCGCCATTGTTATTTTTTAGCATCTCCATTTTCTAAATCTGAAATAATTTTTTTAACCTCATCAATTCTGGCTCTATAAGTATCAGCATCCTCAAGTGCCATTTGGTATGCTGCATTCTCAGAGAGATCCCCCATAGCTGCAGCTTCACCTTTTCGTTGCATGATAGCTTCCAGCTCTTTTTCCAAAGCTGCTAATTTAGCTTTCCAGATTTTAATTTTCTCTTCTTTAGTTTTTTCCATACTTAAAATACCAAATCTAAAAAAAATCCCTCCCTGAATGTGGAGGTTTAATTTTTGCGCTTAAATGGTAATTTATTTAAAGCCAAAAGTCAAATACTCCAGATTCTATAAATCCTGAGGTGTCTACCTAACCCACACCCGGTGTGGGTTGAATTCGTAATTTAAATCAATTTCTCATATATAGCAAAATCTCTTTTAAAATGGTGCTTTGGAAGATCTGCTACTTTTACATACCCTAAAGCTTCATAAAAATTAGCGGCTTGCCAATCCTTACCTGTTATAAGATGAGCTTTGTGTGCTCCTTCTTTTTTGCCAAATTCCTCAGCTTTTTCCATTAAAGCCTTACCAATTCCCTTGCCTCTTGCTCTTTGAGCTACAATCAAACCACCTACATAAAGTACACCTGATTCATGTTTACCAGTTATAGACCCAATAATTTCACCATCTTCAGTTGCTTTAAATACAAATTCTTTTTCATTCCAATTAACTGGTTTCCCATAATGTTCAACATCCACACCATGCCATTGTTCTTCATTAAACTTTTTTATTGCTCTTTTTGTAGCCTTACTAACTTTAACCATAAATCTCTTCTAACATATTTTAGATGAGAATGGAATATTTAACTAAAGTGGAGACACAACAGGGATTTTACCAACGGAAATGAAAGAATAAGAAAAACCCTCTAAATTTTATCCCCACTCAGCTTGACAACTCCAGCTTGACAACTCGGGGTTGGAAAGCTAGAGACTGACTCTACCATCTAAAGTGAGAAAATGCCCTATTAGCTTCGGCCATACGCAAGATATCATTACGTTTTTTGAGTGCTCCACCGCTATTTTGGCTAGCATCTACTAACTCAGCAGCTAGCTTTTCTGGGAAAGTTTTAAATTCCTTATTAGATTTTCCCTTTGCAGCAGCTAAAATCCATCTTATAGCTAAAGCTTCTTTTCTATCTCCTCTAACTTCAACTGGAACTTGATAGGATGCTCCCCCTACTCTTCTTGGCCTAACTTCCATTCTAGGAGAGACATTAGCAATGGCTGTATCGAAGATGCTTAAGGGGCTTTTGCCAGTTTTTTTATCGATTATATCTAGCGCTTTATAAATTAAATTTTGGGCAGTAGCTTTTTTACCATTTTGCATCACCCTATTTATAAAACGGGTAACTAATCTTGAGTTATAAATTGGATCTGGTGAAAGTTTCCTTCTAGGTGCTCTTTTTGCTCGCATCTTTATGCTCCTTCAGCTGCAGGGGCGGGCTCAGCTGCAGCAGCAGGTGCGGCTGCTCTTGGAGCAACACTGCCACCAACTTTAGAACCATACTTTGATCTGGATGATTTTCTATTTACTACCCCACTTAAATCAAATTTACCTCTAACTAAGTGATACTTAACCCCTGGTAAATCCTTAACCCTTCCACCCCTTACTAAAACAATACCGTGTTCTGCTAAATCATGACCAATTCCTTGAATATAAGCTGTTACCTCACCTTTATTAGAGAGTCTCACCCTCGCTACTTTACGCAAAGCTGAATTTGGTTTTCTAGGGGTCATGGTTCTAACCAAGGTAACTACTCCTCTTTTTTGAGGATTAAAAGTTGTGACATATTTTCTATCTTTGGCATTATAAGATCTACGCAAAAGTGTGGCTTTCACTTTTTTACCAAATCTTTTGCGGCCTTTTTTAATTAATTGATTAATTGTTGGCATTTTATTTATTTTCAATTACTACCCGATCCGCACTGGTTGGGATTAGGCGTCCTATTATAACGTTTTCTTTTAAACCCAGCAAGCGATCAACTTTACCTATGGCTGCTGCATCTGCCAAAACAGTGGTAGTTTCCTGGAAGGAAGCTGCGGAGAGAAAACTCTCTGTTTGTAATGCTGCTCTGGTAATTCCTAAAATTACCACACCAGCTGTGGATGGATCCCCACCTTCAGCCAAAACTCTTCTATTTTCATCTTCAAATCTATATCTTTCAATGACCTCACCAGGTAAAAGATTGGTATCCCCTTGAGTCTCAATCCTAACTTTATCAGACATTTTACGTACAATTACTTCGAAATGTTTTTCATTTACTGAAACCCCCTGGCTCTCATAAACTTTCCTGACGTCATTTACAATATAGCGCTGTGCTTCCCTTAAGCCTTTAACGCGCAAAACCTCCTTAATATCCAAATGGCCACTAGCTAGTGGCGTACCAGCTGCAATTAACCCTCCATCCTCAACTAAAATTTGAGATTGAACCGGGATTAGATATTCTCTTTCTTCAAAAGGTTTGGTGGTAGTTCTCACTCTAACAATTCTTCCCTCTTCAGTTTCCGAAATTGTTACTTTTCCGGCAATTTCCGAGATTGGGCTAATAGATTTAGGGCTTCTGGCTTCAAACAATTCCTCAACCCTGGGTAAACCTTGAGTAATATCAACTCCAACAATTCCTCCAGTGTGGAAAGTCCTCATGGTTAGTTGGGTTCCAGGCTCTCCAATTGATTGAGCGGCAATAACTCCAACTGGTGTACCAAGATCCACTGGTTTCCTTGATGAAAGATCCAACCCATAACAGGCTGTGCAAAGACCAAATTTAGCTTCACAAGTTAATGGTGAGCGAACAGTAATTTCCTCAACATTACTTTTGAAAAGTTCCGCTATGATAGGTTCTTCGATAAACCCACCTTCTAAAACCAAGACTTTTTTAATTTTAGGATCAGTGACTTTATTTATTACTTTTCTGCCCAAAAACCTAGTGGTATTAGTTGGGTAATTTTCTTTGGATACATCCAAAGTTAGACCATTTTGAGTACCACAATCTTCCAATCTAACAATAACGTCATGGGCTACATCAACTAATCTTCTTGTCAAATATCCTGCGTCAGCAGTTTTTAAGGCTTTATCAGCTACTCCTTTTCTGGCACCTCGGCAAGATGTAAAGTATTCAAACACTCCCAAACCTTCTCTATAGTTTGACTTGGTAGGCAATTCAACAATTTTTCCTGTTGGATCAACTGAAAATCCCCTCATTCCGGAAACCTGTTTAATTTGCTCAGATGTAGCCCTGGCTCCACCTGAATTAATGATAATTGAGATGGGATTTTGTGGATTAATTGAGGCAAAAGTTTTTTTGGCAATTTCCTCCCCGATCCTGGTCCAAACCTCTTGAGAAAGAGCGCTTTTTTCTGAGGAAGTTATTAACTCTTTCTTAAAATTGGCTTCAATTTCGGCAATTTCTTTATCTCCTGAGGCAATCATTTTATCTTTTTCTTTAATAATTATGTTATCGGATATCGCCAGTGATAAACCTGAAACAGTAGCTCCCCAGAATCCAATATCCTTAATATCATCAATTAATTTAGCCACATCATCATGAGGTAAGGTTTTAAAAGCCTGCATAATGATATTTCTAATTGCCAATCCATTGATTGGGTTATTAATAAAATGCAAACTCTGCGGCATAAAGCTGTTAAAAATGATTCTTCCCACAGTTGTATCTAAAATTTCATCCTCAACTTTAGACTTTATTAGTTGCCTAAGATCTAATTTTCCGACCTGATAAGCTAAAATAGCCTCTTCTTTAGAGTAAACCTTGTCTTTTTTTTCTAAATTCAAATCAATTGATGTGACAAAGTAAGCACCCAAAGCCATTTCCCTATTTGGCACATTAATGGGTGATCCATCTGAGGGTTTTAAGATATTTTCTCTGGCAGTCATTAAATCTGAGGCTTCCTGTTTGCTTTTTTCAGATAAAGGAACGTGCACCGCCATTTGGTCTCCATCAAAGTCAGCGTTAAACCCGGCACAAATACAAGGATGAATTTGAATAGCGTTGCCATCTATTAAAATCGGATAGAATGCTTGAATTCCAAGTCTATGTAAGGTTGGAGCACGGTTAATCAAAACCGGATGTCCCTCTATAACCTCCTCCAAAATATCCCAAACCTCTGGTGGTCTAAACTCCAATAAATTTTTGGCACCTTTAACGTTGGATGCTAAACCGCGTGAAATCATCTCCCTTAGTACAAAAGGTTTAAACATCTCCAGAGCCATTTCTTTAGGAAGCCCTACTTGGTTTAGTTTTAATTTGGGACCAACAATAATAACTGAGCGACCCGAATAATCAACTCTTTTTCCCAGCAAATTTTGTCTAAATCTTCCCTGTTTTCCTCGCAGCATGTCGGAAAGTGAGCGCAATTGATGCCCCGAAACAGCAGTTCGGCGGGAGGTTTTAGCTGATGTATCAATTAAAGAATCAACTGCTTCTTGAAGCATCCTCTTTTCATTGCGCAAAATTATCTCAGGTGCTCCAAGGTCAATTAATTTTTTAAGTCTATTATTTCGATTAATTACTCTTCTATATAAATCATTTAAATCTGAGGTAGCAAATCTTCCTCCCGGAAGCTGCACCATTGGCCGAAGATCAGGCGGTAGAACAGGTAACACAGTAATAACCATCCATTCAGGAGTAATTTTTGAACCTCTCATTCCTTCTACTAACCTTAACCTCTTGGTTGCTTTAATATGGCGCTGACCTGTTGTTTTTCTAACCTCTTCTCGAAGATATGCAGATAGTTTATCAAGGTCAATTTTTCTTAAAACTTCCAGTAAACTTTCAGCACCCATATTTACTTTGGCAAAATCAAAGACTCCATACTCAAAAAGTTTGGAATACTCATCCTCAGATAATACTTTCATTGGGACAACGTTTTTAACCAAAGATGAAACTGTTGAATAAATTTGCTCTAGCTGGGAAAGCTCAACCGAGAAGTTTTCCCTAAGTTTAGCTATCTCCTGGCGGGATTTAAGCTGCATATCGGATGCGGCCAACTCATATTTTTCACTATCTTTGCCTCCGGAAGAGCGTGTCATCTTTTTCTTAAGCGCCACTTGTTCTTTCTTCAAAATAGCCTCCAGCTTTCTAATTTGATCTTCCAAATTTTTCTTAGCTTCCTCACTCTTTTCTTTGAGTTGTTTTTCTAAAGACTCTTGCGCTTTAGTTTTTGCCTCTTCATCAATTTCGGTAACCAAATATGATGCAAAATAGATAATAGATTCTAAACTTTTCATAGTTAAATCTAAAACCAAGGAAAGTTTGGAAGGAGCTCCTTTAACATACCAAGAATGGGCAACAGGAGCGGCCAGTTTAATATGACCCATTCTCTCTCTTCTTACCTTTGATTGAGTTACTTCAACACCACATTTATCGCAAATTACACCACGATAACGAATTCTTTTATATTTTCCACAGTAACATTCATAATCTTTAGTCGGACCAAAGATATTTTCAGAAAATAACCCATCTTTTTCCGCTTTTAGAGTTCGATAGTTAATAGTTTCAGGTTTTGTTACTTCACCAAAACTCCATCCCATTATCTGTTCTGGAGATGCTATTGATACTTTTAAGCTTTCAAAATCTAAAATATCCATAACTGTTTTGGACATTTTTGGTCATAGCTTTAACAATCCATTAAGTTTAAACTGCCAAAAAGTCCACTACAACCTTGTGTCTTTTACCTCCTTATTCCTCCTCCTTTTTTTCTTCTGAATCTGTTACATTTACATCTATTACTTCCATAGGTCCCTTATCAGCTGTTAATTCTTGATCTATTCCTACCTCTTTTACATCAAGTGCTTGTTTAAATTGGTTAACTTGCGAATCATCGCTGACAGATTGATCATCAGAAGCAGTAGCTTGATCATCTGCTACTAAAGCAGTAGGAATTGGGGCTTGGACAATTTGTACTCCTTGTGGCTCAACAGCTAAGGAAAGGGATTGTAATTCTTTTCCTAAAACCTTAAAAGACTCTGGTATCAAAGCTTGGGGAATCTCTATACCTTTAACTATAGCTTCAAATGCTTTAGCACGTCCTACCACATCATCAGATTTTAGAGTTAACATCTCTTGTAAAATATTAGCTGCACCATATGCTTCCAGTGCCCAAACTTCCATCTCTCCTAATCTTTGTCCGCCCATTTGGGCTTTTCCTCCAAGTGGTTGTTGAGTGACCAAAGAGTAAGGACCTGTTGAGCGGGCATGAGCTTTATCCTCAACCATATGGATTAGCTTAAGAAAGTATGCATAGCCTACTACTACGTCCTGTTCTAAATATTGTCCCGATCTTCCATCAATTAACCTGGATTTACCTGTTAAGGGTAAGTTGGCTTTCTTAAGTAGACCTTCCAAGATATTTTCAGGGATACTCTCAAAAACAGGAGCAGCAATTTTAATTCCTAATTTTTCAGCAGCAAACCCAAAATGAGCCTCAAGTAACTGGCCCAAATTCATGCGGGATAAAATTGAGGCTGAAGATATAATAATATCAACCGGTCTTCCATCCTCTAAATGAGGCATATCAGCGCTTGAGACAATTTTAGAAATAACCCCTTTATTACCGTGTCTTCCTGCTAATTTATCTCCGGCTGTAACTTTTCGTAGTTGAGCAACTTTTACTTTAATTCTCATCAAAGTCCCAGCCTCTAAATCATCCCCAGCTTCTCTTGATAAAATGTGTACTCCAATCACTGTTCCTCGCTCTCCATGAGGCATACGTAGTGATGTATCCCTAACCTCTTTGGCTTTTTCTCCAAAAATTGCTCGAAGTAATCTCTCCTCCGCAGTTAACTCTGTTTCTCCTTTTGGCTGGACTTTCCCAATTAAAATATCATTTGGTCCAACCTCTGCACCAATTCTAACAATCCCCCGTTCATCCAAATTAGCCAACGCTTCTTCAGATACATTGGGAATATCATTGGTTAACTCATCAGGTCCAAGCTTTGTCTCAACTACATCTGTTGTGTACTCTTCAATATGGATGGAGGTTAAAATATCTTCTTTAACTAATCTATCTGAAATAACAATTGCATCTTCATAACCCAACCCATCAAAGCTCATATAAGCGATCAATAAATTTTGACCTAAAGCTAGCTCTCCTTGCTGAGTAGATGTCCCTTCCACCAATAAATCCCCCATCTTTACTTTTTGCCCTAATCTCACTGCTGGGTGTTGAGAATAACAAGTGGACATTGGTGAATTGACAAATTTTTTTATTAAAATTTCATCCATCTGACCTTTTTTGCCCTTTAAGATTATTTTTTCTCCATCAGCATAGGTTATAGTCCCATCAAATGGCGCCCTGATGACTCTGGCCATATTATCTGCAATCATTTTTTCCATTCCTGTTCCAACAACAGGGGAGGATGGTTTAAGTAAAGGCACTGCTTGACATTGCATATGAGTACCCATCAAAGCTCTATTTGCATCATCATGAGCTAAAAAGGGGATTAATGAAGCTGATGTACCAACAATTTGCTGTGGGGAGACATCAATATAATTAACCAATTTAGACTCAGCTTCAAAAAAGCTGCCTTTATGACGAACCGGTACCCTATTTTGGGTAATAAATCCTTTCTTATCAATATCAACTGTTGCTTCAGTAATATATTGCTCTTCTTCATCATCAGCGGAGAGATAAACTATCTCATCAGTTACTCTTGGTTTATTTTTTTCTAAGATAACTTTTCTGTAAGGTGTTTCCAAAAAGCCATACTCATTAACCCTGGCATATAAAGCAAGGTAAGTTACCAACCCAATATTTGGTCCCTCAGGTGAGCGGATTGGATCAATTCTTCCATATTGGGAGTGATTAATATCACGAATGGAAAAACTGGCTCTATCTCTGGCAATTCCTCCTACACCCATCACTGAGAGCCTTCTTAAATGATCAACTTCAGATAAAGGATTTGTTTGATCTAATATCTGAGAAAGCTGTGAGCTTCTAAAAAATTCATTAATAGCAGCAATGACCGGCCTGGCGTTTACCAAACCTGCAGCAGATATCTCTTGATCTAGCGTAAGTAAGCTCATTCGCTCCCTTATTACTCTCTCAAGTCTTAGTAACCCTACATAAAAAGCATTTTGAGCAACTAATTCCCCAACAAAGCGAACCCTTCTATTGGCTAAATGATCAATATCATCTACCCAACCTTTACCGTTTGCTAAATTAATTAAATATTTTAATGTTTCGACAATGTCGTCTTTTGTCAAAACCCAATTTTCAAAAGTATTGGGGATATCTAACTTTAACCTTTTATTAATCTTAAATCGTCCTACCCGAGTTAGGTTATAGCGTCTCGTATTAAAAAACATATTTTCAAGCATGGACTTGGCTGTATCTAAAACGACCGGATCTCCAGGGCGCATCTTTCTAAAAATTTCCAAAGTTGCCTCATCTGGATCATTTGTTAAATCTTTAGCTAAAGTGGCTTGAATAAATTGATGGTCAGAATTTATATCAACATCTTTGAAGCGATCCCTAATCTCATCCTCGGAAAAACCTAAAGCTCGAAGTAGTGTAGTAGCTGCGAATTTTCTTCTTCTATCAATTTTGACTGTTAAAACATCAGAGCGGGATACTGCAAACTCAAGCCAAGATCCATGAGAAGGTCTAAGTTCACCTCCATATAGCCTTCTTCCAGTTATTGGATCATCACTTGCACTAAAAAAAACGCCCGGTGAACGGACGATTTGAGAAACTATAACTCGCTCAACCCCATTAATAATAAATGTCCCCTTTTCAGTCATCTGGGGGACATCTCCTAAGAAAGCTTCTTGAGTATATTTTTGATCGGTTTGAAGGTTGGTAAGAGTAACTTTAACCCTTAAAGGAGCATCGAAAGATACCCCTTTTTGGATACATTTTTCCGGAGTCAGTTTTGATTTACCAAAAAAATATTCTCCAAACTCAAGTTTCCAATTTTTTCCGGTAAAATCCACAACTGGAGATACTTCCTGCAAAATAGCTCCAATTCCCTCTTTCAAAAATTTATCGTAAGATTGCTTTTGCAACCTTACCAAATCCAAAGGTATTGGTGAGGTAGTTTTTTTACCCCAATAGACACGGTCATTTAAAGTACTTACTGCTGGTGATGGCATAAAGTAGATGGCTCGGACAGGCTAAAGTTTTGCTCCCTTACATTACGAAAAAGTAAGCGTACATATATCTGTACGCCTACAAATTTCTATTCTCTATTTAAGTTAAGTAAGAATAACAAACTAAGATCAATTTGTCAACCCTTATTTTAGTGGTATAACCTGCACCATGTTCCTATCAACCCCCGGGGTTGAATAGCTTGCAACCTGAGGATTTTAAAATTAACCTAGCCAGGATTTTTTAAAAGCTTGAAATTTTTTCTCTATTATTGCTTCTCTTATTTCATTAACTAAATTTACCATAAAATAAACATTGTGGATTGTAGCTAAGCGATGGTATAAAAGTTCTTGGGCTATAAATAAATGCCTTAAATAAGCTCTTGAAAAGTTTTGGCAAGTATAACAAAGACAGCCAGGATCAATAGCTTTTTTATCTTCTTTAAACTTTGAATTAGTAATAGATAAAGCAAACTTATTTTTAGTGTTACCTCCATTTTTTGGGGAAATATATAAAGATCCATTCCTCGCTCTTCTTGTTGGTGAGACACAATCAAACATATCCACTCCCCCCTCAATTACATAAAAAATAGTTTCTACTTCCCCTACCCCCATAGCATAGAGGGGTTTATCTTCAGGCAAAATCCCTTCAACCCATTCCATTATTTTTTTTGTTCCTTTATTATCAAATCCTATTGTTTCTCCACCTAAAGCAATTCCATCAAAAGGTAAAGAAGTTATATATTTGGCAGATTTTATTCTTAAATCTTTGTGGTTTCCACCCTGAATAATTCCAAACAATAATTGATTCCCACCAAGTTTTTTGTGCTCATCTAGTGATCTTTTAGCCCATCTGCTAGTTTTTTCCATTGAGTTTTCTAAATGTTCTTTACCTAAATTATCAGCAGATACCTCATCAAAAGCCATAATTATGTCCGCTCCTAAATCATGTTGGATTTGGATTGATTTTTCAGGAGTAAACTTATGCAATGAGCCATCTAAGTGAGACTGGAAAGTTACTCCATCTTCATCGATAGTAACTTTTGGCTCAATCGTGGAATAGTCTACATGGGAAGAACCCATTGGTCTGGCAATTAATTTTCTTCCAGATAAACTCATAACTTGAAAAAATAGGTTTGTCCCAATTAATAAATTTATGCAAACCTCTCATCTTTTTAATTAGTTTTTCCCCTGGTCTCAAATAAAGATGATAGGTATTTCCTAAAATAATTTGTGCTCCAATATCTTTTAAATCATCAGGAGACAAAGCTTTAACACTACCCTGGGTCCCAACAGGCATAAATACAGGAGTTTCTATCTCTCCATGAGGAGTTTTTAAAATCCCAGTTCTGGATTTTTTATCTTTAGAGATAGTTTTAAATATTTTCATTCAAAGAATATTACCCTACTCAATAGAAATACAAAAAAATAATCATAGGTTATCTGGGAGGCATCGATTTTACTAATCAACCATCATTAATTGCTAACTATACTTCTAGAAGCTTTTCAAGATCTGTAGGTGCATCTGTAGGAATTGGTTCAAGAGCTGGGGGTTTTATGACTTCTCCTCTCTTTATAAGGTAAAGTATATTTGTCTCATTTAAATAGGTTAATCTTGCTCTCTCATTATCTTGCATTTGGAATAAATTAGCTATATCACCTTCTCTAGGCATGAGGATAAAAGAAGCTGCTGAAGGGTCAAACCTACTAGCTCTGATTATCCTTACATAAGCCCCAACTCCATCCTGATCTGCAGCTACTATAAGTGATTGTCTCATCTTGTAGGTTTTTAAAAGATAAGCACACCAATCTCCCGGACTAAACTCTCTCATTTGATGATACATGCTCTTAACATCTGGTCTTGAAGTTTCTCCTACTTTATTTCTTGCCCAAGGTTGTAATTTGCTTAGCTGAATTCTATGTCCAGTAAGTTGATCCTCTACAACCTGAAATTCTAACCTTTGTGACAAGGTATCTACTGGTAAACTAAATAATTCTTCAGTTCTTGCTTCTGGCGTTGCCATATTCTTATTAGCTTTCGGTTCCTCTCCTTAACCTTCTATTTAGCTCTGAACCAATCAACCTTTGAACAGATGCTTCATCCCATTCCTCTATCTTATGTAACCCTCTTCTTGCAATTATACCAGCCAGGATCTCTTCAGATTCTTCATAATTTCTCCCCAAGCTAGTTTCTATTCTTCTTCTTGCTGCAATCCAAATTCTTCTATTACCTTGATTGAGGTTTGGCTTAATCTCATCTACCATTTCCCTAGGAGAAAGTAATAATATACCATCTACGGTTGGACTACTAATTTCAGTCGTTTGTTGTGTAAGGGGATTTTCTACCTTGAAACGCTTTGAGGAAAAGATAGGATATTCAACTTTAACTACTGTTTGCTTACCATTTTTCTTACCCTTATATTTGCTAATTCTGGTTTCTTCATCACTTAATAAGCTCAAGTCTTCACTATTAAATCCAGCCAAATTAGGCTGATTTGTCTTTTGAACTGTTATTATCCATCCAATTCTTTTAAAAGGTTTAATGTCTGTGGCATAAGAGACTCCTGAGTGTTCTTCAAGTATTGTAAAACCAAAATGCTTAGTTAAGCTTTCTGCAAATAGCCTAAATCTCTCTTCATCAAAACTACTTTCTGGAAAACTTAATACAACTGATCCTCCCATTTTTAAAACTCTGTTTATTTCAATTAATGCTTTTACCCTTTCCAACTGGGTAGGATCTTGGTGACTCCCGTTGCCCTCAGAAACTAATTTTGTCCAAGGCAACATAAAGGAACAATCTATAGCATCATACCTTTCAGTATCTAAATCTAGCTGAGATGCTCTACCAACCATAATATTGCCCACCTGAGGAAATCTTTCCTGAGCTACTCTTAAAGCCGATCCATTGATATCTAAATTATCAATTTCTGCCTCATATCCTGCTTGGGCAACTTTTCTAGCGAATAAACAGGTACCAGCCCCTATAGATAAGATTCTTCTAGGATGAGTTCTTAAGAGTACATTTTTCATTAGTTCTGCATTATTACCTACTATCCTAAACTCATCTCTTCCCTCATCAAAATAGAACTCTGCAAATAGTTCATAAAATGTTTTACCATTCCTTTCTTGAGAAAGCTGTTCTGTTGTTTCTTGCTCTCCAGCACCTTTAAGTCTTCTAACAATGTCTTGCAAAAATAGTTGCCCCACAGTCGGTTCTACTAAGAGTATCCTTCTAGCAGCTGTAGCTTCATTGAAGAATGCCTGATCTTCTGGGTCAAGTTCTACTCCCGCTAGAGCAATTTGTGCTAGGAAATCTTTTCTCCTAACCACATCATAGAATCCTTGGTCTATGGAGTTTTCAGATTCAAATACCATAACTTCCATAGGTTTGGCTTGACCAGGACGCAAGAACCTTCCCGCCATTTGTTTATATTCATCCCAACCCCAAGGCCAAAATGGGAACACTAAAGTTCCTCTTCTAATATTTCTATTCTGTTCTGTATCTCTAATTGCCCAGTCCATACTTTCATACACTGATTCCATATCAGCTACTACAAAATTATTTCTAAGACCATCTATTCTCCAAACTTGAGCAGCTTTATCTCTAGCATAAAAGCTTCTATCACCATCAATATTTATAGCCATCCCATTAAGTAAACCAGGTAACCAATCAGAGACTAAATACTCATAAAGACTTAAAGCATTATCTGCTAAATCTTCATCTCGAGTATTTGGATCATCTAGGTTACGAGTGATACCTCTTTTGTGATAAGGAACTGCGATAAAAACTTGTTCTTCTGGTACAAAGCCTTCTACAACCACACCTCTTGCATCCTTCTGCGCACGTTGCTCTATAAATTCCTTCATAGCTAAATACTTTGAAGAAACTGCACCTTTTGGTTTCCAATCCTGAGCTGTCAGTGTATTACTTTTTGCCAAGCTTTCCACACCCTCTACTAAACTATCCTCAAATAAACATTGGATTAAAAACTCTGCGTCACCAAATTTAGCTATCCAATCAGCACTAAATGGCTCATCTGGAATTGATGGGTCTTTTTGTACAGACCAAGTTGTCCAAGCATCATGTAACTCTACTAATCTAGTTTGTAGACCTGCTACTCTTTCATATACAGGTGTTGGGACTAAACCTCTTTCCTGACATACCTTTTTAATTAGCTCAGGATTTAATAAAACGCTTCTTAAGAGCCTCACCTTAGCTAGTGTCCCTATCTGTAAATTAGCTATCCATTCATATAGAACTCTCTCTGATGGGCTCATTGGTATAGCTTTTCTAGGATTTTCTGGTAGCTTGGGAGCTTTATCTCCAAATAAATCTTCCAATGTCCATTGAATCATTAGCTGCTCTCCATAAAGAAGAGAAAATGCCACTTTTGGATCTTTCAAAGCTTGAACACTAAAGGGAACCTTTCCATCCTCAACCCTTCTAGGAAGGGCAAACCTTTCAGGGTAAAGTAAGGCTAAAGTTATATCTAAATCAGCTAAAGAAGAGGCAATTGGTGTAGCTGTTAAAGCTACCATAGGAGTATTAATAATACCCCTTCTTTCTTGGTTTTCTCTGATTTGTGTTACCAAATCAGCGATCATTCTGCTTCTTTGAGCACTTTCTTTTCTAAACTCATCTGATTCATCAAAAATTACTCCATTAGTTTGTCTCCTAGTTACTAAGGCGTTATGAATTCTATGATAAAGCGCAGGATTATTCCAAGCTCTTCCTAGCAACTCACTGCCGATATAAACATATTCTGCTGTTTCAACCCTTGGATCCTCCAAATTTCTTGCTTCTCTAATAGTAAAAACATCTCTTTTGACATCCTCTCTAAATATTTTAGCTGCTTCTCTTGGCCAAGTATTTCTAGCTCTGGCTGGACCAAAAATAGTTACTCTAACTTGATTTTCCCTTTCACTATCCACCTCAACCCAATTTTCTGCTAAAGTTCCCTGCGCTAAAGCTGTCTCCATAGCCAAGAAAGCACAAGCAGTCTTTGTTGCACCAGTATCACCATTTAGTAGCTTTCTTCTAGTTTTTAAAAATTCATACACAAAATATTTTTGTCTAAATAAAGGAAACGGTGACTCATCAGAAAACCAACCTTCTACAACATCCTTAAAAACAGGAGGGATCCTTACATATTGAATCTGTCTAAACTCTTGATAGACTATTTCCAAAAATTCTCTCCTTATTTGGGAAGTTTCTTTAGTAATAGCTTGTTGTAACTTGGTAAAACCTTCATCCTCTGACTCAATAAACATCCCCATTGCTTGGTTTACCAGATAGTTTCTAACAATATTTAAAGTTGCAGCATCAGGGTTTCTAAATATTTCTTCTGGAACAAGTGATACTAAATCCCTAAATTCTATTTCACCCTTACCTCTATGAATCTCCAAATCTCTTAAGTAAGGTCTTAGCAAAGGTCGAGTTGTATAGGATCTAAGTTTTTCTCTTTTTTTCTCATCAACTGCATCTTGGAAGAGTAAAGCATAAGTTATAGCACCTAAAACTGGTACAGGAAGCACTGTTCTAAGTTGTTTTAAGCGCTCATCTCTATCTACAAACCTAACCACCTCTTCATCTGCTTCTTGAGCTTCTTTAGAATCTGGTTGTATAACTCCTTTTTGTATTAAAAGAATACTCAACTTATCTCTAAGTTTTTTTGCTTCAGGAGAGACTGCTTGGTGGGGTAGCAGAAAGCTTTTTAAAAGCTGGTCTTGTCTTGGGTATCGACCATCTTCAATCAGAGAATAAGCAATTGTGTATTTTAATTCATAGTTCAAATCTCTAGCATACTGATCTTCAAAAGGATCTCTTAAAGGATTTGCAGGGTCAGAAGGGTTCAGTATTACTTCTACTGCACGCGGTGATAGTGCATGTTTAGGCTCCAGATCCAATCCTACAGTAGCACCATTTGCTTCTTGACCTATACCTTCTTGTGTCTCTACTGCTTCAGTTCTCATATTAGAGTTCTAATAACCTTTCTAAATCTGTTGGTGTAGTATTTAGATGCTCTGCCATTGACTTTAAATCCTGTACAAGCTGTTCTATTCCACCTGGATATTTTCTAACCACATTTTCTAGATCGTGTCTTTTTTCCTTCATTAAAATGTAGGGAGTAACATTACCATACTGTAAAAAGTAAGGTAGTGCTGCCTCTCTAACTCTTTCTGGTTTCCAATATCCTTGAGGACGTTGCTCTCTTAGTAAAGAGAGACCAAGTTTCAGCCTTATTCCCTCACTACCTCCTGGGTAATATTGAGTTATGGCCATTCCCAAACCGGATAAGCCTGCTTTTTTCAAGTTTTTTTGACTATAGTGATTACCTGCTTGGACAAACCTCATTATTTGTTGTTCAATTACTGCTTTTATTCTTTCTGAATCCTCAGCTAATCTAGACCAGAAAATTCTTCCTCTTTCATCGACAGGAAGTCCTTCTTCATTCACGGTTAACCCTTTTCCTATGGTCCAACGAGGATGTATTACTTGTCCCATATATTCTCTTAACCCTACTAGCCCTCCTGGATAATAGTGTTGCGCAGCATGGATTAAATCTCTTCTATAAGCAGCACCCAAGCTAGTTTGAGTTAATTCTCCTCCAGTAGCTATAAATTCCTGCGCTTCTCTTTCTATAAAAGCTTGTAATACTTCTGGTTGATCTTTTAACAAAGACCATCTAATTTTTCCTTCAAATAATAGAGTTTCACGAATAGCTTGGTAGTCTTCATCTTTTAACCATTGGCTAATATCTGGTTGAAGAACAGTAGGTCTTTCTCGTATACGATGTTTTACTATTTCTACAATATTTAAGTCAGACAAGCCCAAGTTACCCTTATGTAATCTACGAGAAGTTAATAACTTTTGATTTCCATCCTCATCTTGAGAATAGATGTCAACCCAAGTTAAACCTTCTTCCTCATCATATCCAGGTTTAAAAACAAGTTGCTCTCCTACTCTAAAGGCTGAATCCCTAATCGTTACCAACTTATTACCAACCCAACCTAATCTAATAAGGCCAGGGGAAACGACTTTAGCACTAAATTCCTGTAAATCGGCTGGGATTATAGCATCTTTACCATCCAAGTAATCCAGAAACCTTTGTCTCTCAGGGCCATACCAACGTCTGGTTTCTAATCTTCCCTCTTCTTGGTTTACTCTAAACGAACTAATAAGATTATCCATATTTACTGCATTACCTTCTAAAATCTGATATATTTCAAGCCATTTATATCCTCCTTTTGTATCTTCTCTAGGAACTGCTAAAAACTCACCCTGCACCTCATCTATATCTACTATTTCTTTAGTAAGATTCATTACTTTAATCCCCAATTCTGAAGTCTGACCTAAATAAACTGTTCTGTATCTTCCAGAACCATAGAAACGACTTAATACCGCAGGAGATATCTGATCAAAAGGTAACCCACCGCTAAAGTAGTTCATCATTTGCTCACAGAAAATTGATTGATGGCTAGCAGATACACTTTCTGTTCCTCTACTTTTTGCAGAAGATATTAAATTTATTGTTTTCTTGTCTAAAGCTTCACCATAGAGCATTCTTTCAAACTGTGCTCTATTGTATAAAGTTACCTCTCTATCAATTCTCCCCCTAGCTCTTATAGAACTTACACCTTCTACATGTGCTGTTACTGTACCTATTGCAACTTGATATTCTTTAGCTAGATCTTGAGCCATAGCCCATTCTCCTGCTTGGTCAGTATATCTTCCGGTTTCTGGATCAACTTTTAGTAGAGATAAAAAATCTTGCAGTATTCTCTTAGCTTCTTCAGCACTATATAAAGTTGTCCTTCGACCATTGCTTCTTCCTGCCATAGAGGGAATACCTTCTAGTCTGTTAGTTATAACTTCAGGGATTAAACCAGTTTCATCGGTTAAAGCAGGAAGGCTAATCCATTGCCTTTCCTCATCTTCAAAAATACCTGTTTCAGGATCTACTGTTGGAAGAAGTACTTCAGTCATAACTCTACCCACATCAGCAAGATTGTAGAGCATAGAGGCGCTTTTAGTTCTATATTCTATTTTTCTTATACTATCAAGGCTATCAGCCACCTCAGCTGAATTACCATACTTAGAATGGATATAATATAGAGAAACCCATGCCTCATTTTTTTTATCTTTATATATTCCAGTATCTTTATCATAAGTAAGACCATCTCGTTGAAAAAATATCTCCTCAAGCTTAAATAATCTATGCTTAAGATCAAACCGATATCTTCCTAAAAGTACTTCATCTTTAGCTAACAGGAAATCAGCATATTCTTTTGTAGAACCATCTGGTACTAATGACAAATGATCTCCTTCCTGAAGACCAAATTTTTGAGACAGAACTATATAAGTTTTTTTATATTTTTCTCTCCAAAGGGACAAAAGGTCTGTCGTCGCTCTTACCAATGGCACAGGTACTAGTTCATCAAACCCAACCTCACCATGAGCATAATCTTTTAGGAGCTGCATTTCTGGACCCTGCCAGCTTTTATTTTCAATTCTACCTTCAATTACCCTACCACTAGAAATATATTCCCCTTGTGGTTCTCCTGTTAAGGGATCTACCTTATATAATTCCAACCATCGATATCTTCTTCTAGTATCATGTCTAGGCACTAAAACAACTTCAGTTTGAGATACGACTTCTCCAAAGGGAAAATAGAAAGATAATTGTTTACCGTTTAACACACCTAAATTAATAGCTTCATCATTTTTAGTAATAGCTCTTATTGGACGTAAATCTTCGAAAACTATATCGTGGTTACCTGACAAATGATCTAATAGAAGCTGTCTTTCATAGCCAAACCAATTTTTTGTTGAAAATCTATGCTCTTGTGGAAACATTCTATAAGAAGTTACCAGTGGCCACCTCTCTTTTGATAAATCTTGACTTTCTTTTAATATATCTACCCATTCATATCCTGGAATTTCACCTTTTTTGGGAATAAATCTAAATATATCTTCATCCTCAACCAACCTATTTTCATATATGCTAATAATAAATCTGCTATCTGCCCCCAGTCTGTAATTTGCTAAAGAAATTTTTTGTTTGACATAAAGCACAAATGGGAGTAAATCATCAAAGGTAATACCATTTGCCCCTACCAAATAATCTGCAATAAGTTGTTCTCCTAAATTATGCCATTCTTGGAAATCAATTCTACTACTAGACTCTCCAGGCATCAGCCTACAAGCGCTAGCAGGGAATTTTTCCAATCCAGAATCTCGTGGTCCATATACATAAAAATTTAACCAGAAATATGGATTTATTCCTCTCGTAGATTGGTTAGGAACTACATAAAGTGAACTTAATCCGCTCTCAATATATTGGGAATCAATACCTAAACGAAGGTATATATTTACTCCATAATCTCTACCAAGATAGAATTGAAACCTAGTTGTACCTCTTCCGTGAGCTCGGCCTGCCAAGTCTAGAGTGAAAGGAGAAACTTGGCTAAAAGTTGTTTCTCCGATTAAAAAACAATAAAGACCGTCAAGCCCTTCTTTTTGAGAGGCGAATTTAACCCCCTCATATTTATTAATTTCTTCTTGAGTTATACCTCGGGGAACCTCGCTCATAATTTAAGCGAATTATAGCATAACTACCCTATAGCTTAAATTAAATGGTTTAAAAAGGTAACGTTAAGCTTTTTGAGCAAGGACAGTAATCATCCCAGATTTTTGAGCTGGTTCCATAGGATGAATAGCTAAATCATCTTCTCCATACATAATATTTTTCAGCCCTATTTTTGGCATAACTTCACTATGAGCTACTCTCATCCCTTTTGATAAAACTTGAGCTAGTAGTTCGGTAGGTTTTAAGTAGAGATGTGGTTCTAATTCAGGCTGCCCGGAACACCCACACCAATCCCAGTAGGCTTCCTCACTTATCTGAACTTCTGGATCAAAAGAGGCAGCTTCTTTGAAGCTCTTAAAATTATCATCTTCCTGTCCAGAAGTTCTTAACCAAAGATATCCCCCTCTTTTAGTTGCGTCAATAGCTCTATCTAAAACTGCAAACGCTTCTTGTTTTTCAGCAAAGTGTACAAAAAGTTGACCCATCATAACTACATCATATCTATTACTTCCAAAATCTGCTTCATTAAAATCAGTGAAATCAACTGATATAGCTAATCTATAAGCTTTAGCAATTTTTGTTAAATGTTGAGCATAGGGGTTGCCAACTCTCTCTATACCTCGCACTTGCATTCCGTGTAAAGCAAAAAACATACTGGCCCTTCCCGCTCCAATTCCTAAATCTAAAACTGTCCCCTCTCTTTGCAATAAACTATCACTAAATTTCCAAATCTCTGGATCTCCTACAAAAAATGGCCAACCCTTTTCTTGGCCATTATGAATCATTCCTTCAAAAAGCTGGCGGGAGACTTTATTTAATTTTCCTTTTGATAGCAAAATTAGTTTTTCGTTCATAAAATGATTGCAGAATTCTAGCAGATTAATATCGCTTAATCAAACATTATGGGGCAAATTTTACTTAGATATGATTAAAAAGATAAAAAATTTTGCCAATTATAGCTTTTTTTCTATTAATCCAAAATACCTTGAATCTCTGCTTTTGTTTTTTTACTCACCCTACAAAATAGTTATCTTTATAGTTATCTTTTTCTTAATTTTATGGAATGATCTTTTAACCACTTAGAAATTTGTTCAATTAATAAATGCTGGTTATCCACTGCTACAGCAAACTCCACTTCTTCTTGATGATTGTTAACTAACTTATATCCATTTATTTTTAAAAATAAACCGGCTGAGGTTAAAGCTGTACGTTTGTTGCCATCAACGAACGGATGATTTTTTAAAAGTGATTGAAGAAGGGCTGCTGCCATATCAAAAAGATTGGAATATAAATCTTGTCCATCAAAGCTAGATTGAGGTCTTGCGACAGCAGATTCAACAAGCCCTAGGTCTCTTATTCCCAAAGATCCCCCAAACCTTTTTACCATTTGGTCATGGATTAGCAAAACCTGGGCAACACTTAGAAAATATAGTTTCTTAGTAGTCACCTTTTGGAGAGTTCTTCTAATACATCTTTATGGTCTTCAATAAACTCATCAACCATTTTCGTAAATTTGTGATCTACCCCAGGAGCAAGAGTTTTTTTTTGAGGGGTAACTACTAATTCGTTACCTTCTTTTTTAACTACCACTAAAGAACCATCCCTTAAATTAAGTTCTTTCATAAGCTCTTTGGGGATAGTCACAGCCACAGAATTACCGTTTTTGTAAAGTTTTTGGGGTTGCATATATAAGTATTGTACTGACGATGTACTGACTTGTCAAGAATTCAGGATCTTAAATACTTTGCCAATAATATTTTCTCTATTAACCCAGCCATAATATCTACTATCCCTACTTTTATTTTTGTTCTCCCCTATAACAAAATATTTACCATTTCTTATTTCTTTAATTTTTTTTACTAAATATTGTTTAGAATTCTCTGGATTTTTTAAAATAACTAGATCATTTATTTTAAAAGACACCGCTAATTTATTTACCAATACGAAATCACCTGGTTTTAAAAAAGGATACATACTTTCTTCCTTTATTTGAAATTTTACAATTGGTGAAATTTTAAAAAAAAGCTTAAAAACTGTCATTCTGAGTGAAACGAAGAATCTCATCACTAGATCCTTCGGGCTTTGCCCTCAGGATGACATGGCACCTTATTTTGCCTGGGTTTTATGGAAGATATCAGCAATTTCATCAACAGATTTTATCAGCTCTTGGGCAAGTTCTTCATCTATAGCTTGCTTGTTTTTAGAAACTAATTTTAAAGCTTTCCAAAATTTAGTATGTAGATCGGGGAATTTTTCTAGGTGTTCTTCTTTAAAATAGTCTGCCCAAAGAATAGAAAGTTCATTTTTACAAATTCTTCCATGTTCTTCTTTAACTAAAACCATTCTTACAAAAGAGTTTCTGGTTTGAAGTATCTCTTCTGGTGTTCCACCAGTAGGTAACTCTTTTATTTTTTGCACCATTTTTAAAATAGTTTTTGCAGCAGTTTGAGCTGCTTTTGGATCATATATCCCACAAGGAATATCACAATGAGCATAAGCGTAATCGGCCGGGATTAATTTAAGAAGCAAGTAAGATAATCTCATACTTCCCAATTATACTCAGATTTATCTTTCTTTCAATATAGTTTTTGTAAATCTTTGGCATTAAATTTATTCTGGAAAATCTCCGGATGTAAAATTTCTGCTAAAAGCTCTATTCCATCAATTACTCTTGGACCAGAGCAATTAAAGTAAGCTGGGCCATTTACTAAGTAAACCTGTTTATTTTTAACTGCCGATAATTTTTTATAACTAGAGTTATTTTCTAGAGTAGATAACTCTTTTTTTGTTCTTTCAATAGAGAAGCCACACGGCATTAGAATTAAAACTTCTGGATCGTAATCTATTATTTGTTTCCATAAAAGTCTAACAGAATCTATACCTTTAGTTGATATTTCATCAACTCCTCCGGCAATCTCTACTTGCTCTGGTACCCAATGGCCCCCGTTATAAGGTGGATCTAACCATTCCATACAATACACTTTTAACTTTTTTAAATCTTTAGTTTTAATTTTTATATCTTCCATTTTCTGTCTTAGTTTTTTAACTTCTTCCCCTGCTTTTCTCTTTTTATCTATTTTTTCCCCTACTTTTAAAATATCTCCTAAAATCTCCTCAATTGAATGTGGATGAAGGGTTAAAATCTCCGGAGTTGGATCACAATCTCTAATAGCTTGCTGAATATCTGTAGGGGTTATAGCGCATACTTCACAAAGTTTCTGGGTAATTACTAAGTCGGGTTTTAGGGAAATAAATTTATTTTTATCTATAGTATAAATACTTTGATCTATTTTTAAAAACTTAGAAACCTCTTGATCAATTTTTAAACTGGGATTATTTGTGTTAATTATTGTATTGGTGACTACTGGTTTTACTTTTACATCTTCGGGATAATCACATTCATGGGAAATACCCACAATCCTCTCCCCAGAACTTAGTAAATATAAAATTTCAGTAGCTGATGGAAGTAGCGAAATAATTCGCATTTTAAAATGCTGAATTATAGATTCTTTTAGGAAGATATTTTTTAGCGTAAAGATGCGCTACCTCATATCCGCCAAAAAATGCTCCGGTAAAAAATAAATCTCCAAGTAAAGTATTTCTAAAAAAAGGCAATCCAGCAATATAGCTTTGGATTAAACCTTGAAAATCTCTGGAGTACCAAGAGTTTGGATTTGCCCAAACCCCAAAATTGGTAATCAAAAAAAATAGTATAGAAGCCAGTAGTGATCCTATCGCTATGGTAGCGAGCTTTTTTCTATCTCTTATCCACAAACCAATTATTCCTGATAAAACAAAACTGCCATAAACATAAAACATTTCTCTTCCGTAAAAGCCCAAAGCCAAATCACTTAAAAATAAAGCTAAAAGAGGCAAAATAAAAGCATACTTTTTAGATAAATAAACTCCCCCAAATAAAGCCAAAGCAGTAATAGGGGCAAAATTAGCAGGATGAGGAAGTAATCTTACTGAAACAGCAATTAGTATAAAAGTTAATGGAACAATCTTTAAAGCCTTCATAGTAATTTAATGAGACTCGGTCGAACTGGCTTTTTTGTAAGCAAACAAAGGTAACAGTTTAAGGTTGATCAAAAAAGTCAAATCTTATTGCAGTTCCCACGTAATTTTTTCTTCTCCCTGGCAGACATATTTACTTGCTGAAACAGTTCCAACTTTTCCATCTACAAGGTAAGTCCAATATTTACCTCCACCTTGTTCTTTACCATTTATAGCTGTTATTAGCTTTCCCAGGGATGGATGTTCCTCTGATTTAACTTTTGTTTTTCTGGATAAAATATCGTATGCACTCTCACCCAGCTCACAATCATAGGTGATCAAATCTTTATTAACCGCTGATGGAGTCACACTTACGGGGGATGAATTTAAAGTTTTACTTTGCTGATTTTGGAAACTGCGTTGTCCTAGTAAATACCCACCTACTAGTAAGACTGCCACCAAAATTGCTGCACCCAAATAGAGGTTTTTATTACTCATAAATTAAGGTTAGAGGATTATAACATCTCTATACTACTTTTTCCCAGGGAAATTCATCTCTACCAAAATGTCCATAAGCAGCGCTAGGTAAATAAATTGGTCGCCTTAAATCTAATTTTTTCAAAATCCCAGCGACAGATGTATCCAAAATTTTATTGATAAAATTTACTATAACTTTTTCTGTAGTTCTAGCGGTTCCAAAAGTTTCCACTTCCTGCATTAGAGGTTTTTTGGCACCGATAAAATAAGCTAGGGATATTTCACACTTTTTCGCTAAATCATTGGCAACGATATTTTTCGCTAAATACCTGGCCGCGTAAGCACCAGAGCGATCAACTTTGGTTGGATCTTTACCAGAAAAACAACCACCACCAACCCTACTCATGCCTCCATAACCATCTACAACAATTTTTCTACCTGTTAAACCGGAATCTGAGGCCGGTCCCCCTTTATGCCAAACACCGGTTCCATTAACAATTAAATCCGTCTTTGCGATTTGAAATCCAAACTCTCCTAGTACTGGCAAAACTACTTGTTTATATAAATCATTTTTTACTTGGTTTAAACTTACTTTTTCTTCATGAGGAACTGCCAAAACAACCTTAGTTACTCTTCTTGGCTTATCTTTTTCGTATTCAACCGTAACCTGGCTTTTTCCATCAGGGCGCAAATAAGGAAGGTGTTTTTCCTCTCTTACTTGATCCACTCTTCTGGTTAAGCCGTGAGCTAAAGTAATTGGCATAGGCATATAGCTTTTGGTGTCTTTGCAAGCAAAACCAAACATCATCCCTTGATCCCCAGCACCTTGTTTTTCTACACCAACCGCTATTTCAGGAGATTGTTCATGAACATAAACTTCAATCGGAGATTTATCAGAAAAGCCAAATTTAGGATCAATGTATCCTAATCTTTTAATTTGTTCCCTGGCAATTTTTTTAAGATCTATTTTAGCTTTAGTTTTTACTTCCCCTACCATTATTAATCTGTTAAACCCGGCAACTGTTTCAACGGCAACCCGGCCATATGGATCTTGCGCTAAAACTGCATCTAAAACTGCATCTGAAATTTGATCGCAAATTTTATCAGGATGTCCGGCACAAACTGATTCAGATGTAAACGTAGTTGTACTCATTAAAAAACCCCTATCAAGGAGGGGTTTAGGTTTTCCTTCTCCGCCAGCCGGCGGATCAGGACATATCTTTCCCCTAAGGAAGCTGGCACCGCGGTCCGATATGACATCGGACTCGGTTGTCGGTCCGACATCAATCGGACGCTCTTGATAATTACTAGCTATTAAAACACAAAAACTAACTTATGTAAATATTCATTAAACAGGAGAAAATAACAAATTCTCATCCATTTGGATAATTTTTTTAGATTCTAGCTCTCTTAGAAACTCTCCTTTTTTATTTGAGTTGCAAATTTTACAAAAAGATTTATTGCAAAAGCTTAATTTAGTGGTTGAGATAATTTTTGCTATTTTTTGTTTAAATATTTCTTCAAATTGGAAAACTTTATCTAAGTCAAACTCCTCATAAAGATCATTGTTTTTGGGTTCCAACCAAAGTCTCACTATAAACCTAGCTTTTTTATAACCCAAATCTATTAATCTTTTGCAACAAAGCAATGTATAAAGCTTGGGCATTAAATCCATATCTAAATTTTCTTTCCCCTTTTCTACATCTTCTCTGTATTTGTAATCACAAATCTCCGGGATTCCATCATCTCCCATCTCAATTGCATCAGGACCTCCCCAAAGTTTCCATTTTCCATCCTCCCCTTCAATTATCCATTCGCAAAACCCAACTGGTTCAATAGATTTTTTAATGTGACCATTTAAGGCATTATAATATTCAATAAAAATTTCACTTGCTTTTTTACATAAATTATCATCAAGAAAATATTTGATTGCAGAGTAAAAAGTTGGAGAGGAACTTTTGGCAACTTTATCTAACATTTTATTTAAGCTCGCTTTTATTAAGTTAGCTACATACTCAGGTGGTTGATTGTAGGAATTTGTTTGATGAAACAGCTTAATAGTTTCATCCAATAAGCTGCCTAAAGCCATATTAAAATTTCCCTCTGCTAATTCATATTTTTTACCCAATCCAAAATGGTGTAGTACAAAAAACCTAAATGGGCAATATTCAAACTCACGAAAATCAGTTAGCGAAAAACAAAACTTACGGTCTATCCCGTCATTAAAAGGCATAATTAATTAACATAGCTTAATTTGCTTGCCTTGTAAAGGCAACTTTGGCGAAACTTTTTAAGTTATAATATCTTTTAGTGAAAAAATTTCTGCCCATTTTAGTAATATTTTCCCTAGCGCTTATTTTTCCTTACTACTCTCTAGCCAGAGTTACACCAGAAGATATTGTTAACTCACAAAAAGAGACCTTTGAATCCAAAATAAAAAATTATTCTCTGGAAAATCAAAATAAAATAAAAAGCCTAGTTGCCAAGATAGAAACTATTAATAAACAAAGGACACAGGAACTTGAATTAATTGTTCAAACCCAAGGATTAATTTTAGATGAATATGTCAGAAGGAATAATATTCAAGAAGATGGAGGAAAAGATGGGATTCACCGAAGTAATGACCCTGTGGCAGTAGTCCGGATTGAAATCACCAGAGCCCATGAAGCGGTAGCATATCAAGCGGCTAAAAACTATATTCCCTCATTGACTTCAGAAAGTAATATGAAGTCTAATTTACTAAACCTTATAAATAAATTGGAATATGAATTAAATTCTGCCAGATCCCAAGTTATTAAATCTCAAAATATACTAAAAGGAGTAATTAGTGAATAATATAAAAACAATTTCTTTGGTTATTATATTTTCCATACTAATTGGGGTTGCTATATTTTTTATAACTAATAAAAATACTCCAACAATTTCTAATATAAAATCATTTAATTTTTCCCAAAATATTGATCCCTCTCCTTCTTCTTCACCTACCCCAGAACCAGTTGATGAAAATACCAATTTAATGGAACAGTTAGAAAAAAATATACCAGAAGATTTTTCTCAGGATTTTGAAGAAATAAAAAATATGGTAAATAATTACTAATAGAAAAAAACTTAATTTTTTAATTTAAATGCAGAATATGCTAAATATCCTGCAACAACTAATCCAAGTATACTAAACCAAGTTGGAACAACCCACCCAGCTATACTTGCTTCCCAACCTAAGAAAAACCTTAATAAATGCAAAATAGCAATTACTGCAAAAATAATACCAGTTACTTGATTAAATGTTTGCTGTTTCAATTCTTAAATCACCTCCTTAATAAATTGTACACCTTTAATTAAGGGTAAGTAGAGATATTTTTATGATGCTCATCAAGTGTTTTTGCATAATGGGAATTTCCTGCTGAGTCATGGTAATAAAAAAGATAAGGAGTATTTGGATTAGCATTAGCTACAGCTTTTAAAGAAGAAAGGGAGGGATTGCAAATAGGGGTGGGAGGTAAACCTCGATATTTATAAGTATTATAGGGAGATTCTATTAATTTATCATCATTGCTTAAATGCCTTTTCCACCAACTCTTTTCTTTTTCCTGGAAACCCAGGGCATATTGAATTGAGGCATCAACATTTAATCCCACTCCTTCATTGAAACGCCTCAGTAAAATTCCTGCTATCTCAGTTCTGGCTTTATCAGAACGCGCTTCCCTCTCAACTAAAGATGCCAAAATCACCCCTTCTTCCAAAGTTAATCCTTGTTTTTTTATTTTACCCTGCAACTCTTGATCGTATTTTTGTTCAAAATTATTTTTCATTATTGAAGCTATATTCTCTGGCGTTGTTTTAGGATTAAATAAATAAGTATCAGGAAACATATATCCTTCCTCTGCAACTTGAATAAACTCATCACTCCCAATTCCTAACTCATCAGCTAATTTTTTTGCTACCTCTTCTACTCTTAACCCTTCTACTATAGTTACCCATTTATCTACTGAGCCACTGGAGAGTGTTTTTATGATTTCATCAAGTGACATTTTCCCTGATAATTTAAAATCTCCCGCTTCAATCTTTCCTACCATTTTAGTAAGTCTTAATTTGGTTTTAAAAACTAAATTAGAGCGAATTAATCCCATCTTTTCTAGGCGTTTTCCAATACTATCTGTAGATTCTCCTCTGGGAATAACAAAAGCTATTACTTCTCCAGTTGGGTTAACAGGGGAGTTTAGGTAACTCCAATAAAATTTTGCTGCCAAGAATGCTATAAAAACCAAAAAAAGCAAAATAATCCAATTTCTAAAAAAATCTTTTTTCATATTTTTGTCATTCTGAACCGTAGGCGAAGAATCTATATCATGAGATCCTTCACTCCGTTCAGGATGACTCCCAAGACAGAGTCAGTTTAGCGAATCTAAAAAATTTTGTAAAATTAAAGCCGCAGCGTATGAATCTTCTTTCTCTTTTTTGGAAACTCCAATTTTTAACATTAAATCTTTAGCATCATGAGAAGTTAAAGTTTCATCAGTTTCTATCACCACTACCTTAGGGTATTTTTTTAATTCCTTAATAAACTTTTTAACTAAAGCTTTACTCTCCCCACTTTCTGCAACTCCAATAACTACCCTTTCTATTTCTTCCTGCTCTATAACCTTCTTTATTTTATAAAGTGCATCATTTAATCCATTAATCTTTAAGGTTTTATAAATTGAGGCAATCGCTCCATCAGATAGCGCTAAGCCTATTTTTTTCTTACCATAATCAACTCCTAAATACTTCATATTGATTTGTCATTCTGATACGTAAGTGAAGAATCTAAAGAAAGATCCTTCTCCCCTCCGGGGGGCCCGCGCTCAGGATGACAGAAAACTTTAAATAATATAACTTCTGTCAACTCTATTTTAATTTTGCCAATACTACCAACCTTTTAGTATTAAATCCAGGCGGTACGCAAGTCATTAAAGTTAGGTATCTGCCTACTTTGTCTGGTGGATTAATCACAGAAATATCTTTAGGATCAACAATTTTTATTTGCAAAGTAACGTATTCAAACTTTTGTCCTGAAACATAAAGTTCAATATTATCACCAATCTTTAACTCAGGTAATTTGGCAAAAATTGCCTGGAAATTTCCAGGCTTATATAGCTGGACTAGTGATGAATGACCGGTGATAAAAATATTACCCTTTTCTCCGGGAAGAGCAGAACCAGGCAAATGGGCCAAATTTTCCTCAAAACTATTAGTATCTACTTTAACTAAAATATCTTTTAAATTGATTTTATTAATGGTTAAAAAAAATCGATCATAAGTATAACTTCTCTCTTTACTGTCGGAGATAAAGGCCGGAAAATTGCCTATATTTTGAATACTTACTCCTGCAACTTCTCCTTTTTGGGGATCGATTAAAGCTTTACTTTGCCAATAGTTACTAAATTCCCAAAACTTAAATGCAATAAGCGGCATAATTATTTGAACTAAAATAAAAATCCCAATGCTTAGGCAGATTAGCGAAAATATTTTAATAACCATAATTATTTAGCAGTTACATCAAGCGAGATACGGGAAGCTAAAAACGGCAACCTTTGTAAAAATGAAGGTAGTGCTGGGTTAATTTGAATATCGCTTGAAATAACATTCTCGATAGAACGTAAAATAGATGCCGCATCTGTTGGAGTTTTAAATGCAATTTTCTTTTTAATATTTTCCTCATCTAATTTTGGCATTAATTTAGCCTTAAACTTTGCAAGAAAAATTAACTTCCCATCATCTTCCATCTTAGCCACATCAGCTTGGGTTTCTGTATCAGCTAAATCTAAACTAAAACCTGGCGGGACATTTGTTTCTACTAATTTAGAAACCATTCTTTTTAAATCCATGTCTGAGTAGGCAGTACCAGTAAATTTAAGGGATAAATTAAGGGTAAAATCCACTCCTTGATCATTAATATTTTTAGAATAGGTCGTTTTGGCATTTTCTTCAGATAAAGCCTCTTCTAATACTTTATAATCTCCTGATAATTTAGCTTGTAGATTATCTTTAGCTTTTTTACGTAAATTGGATGAAGCTATGGCCAACAATTTTTTCTGATCATCTGATGTCACAATTGTTACATCTTTACTGGTACCCCCGCTAAATGTGCTATCTACTTTGGCTGAGAAATTATCGCTAGATTGACCTTGAATTGATAATTCCTTGCCGGCCGGTAAGTTACCTTCAGGTCCAATTTGAGCTGCTGTTACATTAGCGGTTGCTTTTCCAAAAGCAATTCCTCCTTCAACAGCAGACTCTGAAGCAATGTTAACTGTAGAATCCAAGGTAAATTGGATATTATCTCCAACTAAAATACTCCCTTGGGAGAAAGTTTTTGGGGAGGTGGTTTTATTGTAAATAACTACGGCTCCTTTTGAGGGATCTCCAATTTTTTTCTTTCCACTCGCAACTCCTCGCTCAAAACCTGTTAAAACTGTCTCTACCCGTTTACCCGGAATTTTCCTATTAGATTCATCTACAGAAGTCACTTCTGGATCTACTATAACTTGAGCCTCTTTTTCCAAAATTCTTGGATCAATAAATATTGTTACTTTGGCATGAGGAATAAATAAGTAGCTAACAATAAGTATTATTAAAATTAATATAGGTAATAGCCAAACTTTGGGAACAAATTGAAATCGAAAGGAAGTAATTTTATTTTTAATTACCAAAGGTAGACTAGTAGATAGCTTTGCTAAATAATTTGGAGGAATAATATCTTTTCTGATAAAATCTTTTTCCTGCTCATCTATTTCTAACCCTTCATCCATCAGTTGCTTCTCTTCCTTGTCCTGAGCGTTTGCAGTGAACGAAGTTGAACTGGAATCGAAGGATTCCTCTTCAATATTTCCTTGGACAAATCCTACCTCTTTTAAGGAATCATGCGAATGGGGGGAATCTAAACTGGCAATTTCTTGTTTTTTAACTTCTTTAGTTGTTAGATTATTTAAATCTTTTTCCCCGAAAGTAGTATCAGGATTTAACTCAGAGGCTCCAGCAAACGAAACAGCAGCAATGGTTACCTTTTGATCCAAAATATCTACTTTAGGAAGGTGTAGGAAGGGCAAGTTTGACATCCAGGGAAAAGATAACA
Source organism: Candidatus Daviesbacteria bacterium (assembly GCA_016176465.1). GTDB lineage: Bacteria > Patescibacteriota > Microgenomatia > Daviesbacterales > UBA10151 > JACOXD01. The sequence continues at coordinate 57,282 of JACOXD010000004.1, forward strand.
AATCATCTTTTAGTTTCTCACCGTTTACACTCCCTGTTGGACCAAACAGCAAAATTTTAGAAGGCAGCACTTCTACCTCAGAAAAAGTAAGCAAACCTTTTTCTATATCTTTTGCCAAATTATCAGATCTTCTAACAGATTCGCTTCCGATGATTTTTCCAGCTTTGACAATGGTGATGATTAAAGGATCAGAAATATTTACTAAAATAGCAGTTAAAGGCACTCCTTGGATTTTTTGCAGCAGATGGGAGATAGCGTGGGCTGATGAAACATAGGCCATGGGAGATAAATCTAACTCCTTAACTAAATCCTTAATGGTTTTTAAATGCTCCTCCTTTAAATTGTCATCCTGAAGCCAGGAATCAGGAACACCAAAGAGGATTTTTGAGGGTTCAATCTCAAGCGCGCCTAAAGTTTCATCTAAGCTCAAATTAGCAGCCTCAATTAATTTACCATCCTCAATATTAGCCAAAGCTATATTAACTAACTTTAGTTGATTGTTTTCCAGACTCCATAAACTTGCTTGAACTTGTGTTTGGTCAATATTTAACGCAAAAAAGTATTCATTTTCAGAAGACTTTGGAGAAAAAAAAGGTAGCTTGGGCAGCTTATCTAAAAAGCTCATAAGAAACTTAAAATATCTTACCATACTCAATCTCAAATAAAAATAATTTTTGTGATATAATCTTTAATGACAAAAGCGTTAACTGGAAAGAAGGGATTATCCCGGGCCAATCCAGGAGCTGGGTACGATGAGCATTCCCGTTGATAACGTAATAATCTAAATCAAGAAGCAAGCCAGGTGGTACCACGAAGTTAGACCTTCGTCCTAGCAAAGGATGGAGGTTTTTTTGTGAAATCATCTGATATTAGAAAAAAATATTTAGAATTTTTCCAAAAAAGAGGACATAAAATAATTCCCTCCTCTTCTTTAGTGCCGGAAAATGACCCGACTACTTTATTTACTGGTTCTGGAATGCAGCCGATGATTCCTTATCTTTTAGGAGAACCTCATCCAGAGGGAAAAAGAATAGTTGATTCCCAAGTGGCTTTTAGATCCCAAGATATTGAAGAAGTAGGTGATAATCGTCATGACACTTTATTTGAGATGCTGGGTAATTGGAGCTTGGGAGACTATTTCAAAAAAGAGCAACTAAGTTGGTATTTCGAATTTTTAACCAAGGAGTTAAACCTTGATCCAAGTAAAATTTACGTTAGTGTTTTTATTGGAGATGAAAAAAATAAACTTCCTAAAGATATTGAGTCAGCAAAGATCTGGAAGGAGCTTTTTTCCAAAAAAGGAATTGAAGCTAAAGATTTTGAATTTGGTTCAATGGAGGATGCTGCAAAAATGGGGATGAAAGATGTCAGAATTTTTTATTATGATGCTTTAAAAAATTGGTGGTCCAGAGTTGGTGAACCGGAAAACATGCCTGCTGGAGAACCGGGTGGTCCGGATTCTGAAGTATTTTATGATTTTGGTTTAGAGCATGATCCAAAGTATGGTAAATATTGCCATCCTAATTGTGACTGCTCTAGGTTTGTAGAAATTGGTAATTCGGTTTTTATGCAATATATCAAACAATCGGATGGAAGTTTTAAAGAATTACCTCATAAAAATGTTGACTTTGGAGGAGGATTGGAGCGAACTTTAATGGCTGTTAATAATGAACCAGATATGTTCAAAAACGATCTCCATTTTCCAATAATTGAAAAACTTATTAAAGATACAGGTAATGAATATGGAAAAGATGCAAAAGCTACCTCAGCTTTTAGGATTGTTGCTGATCACTTAAAAGCGGCTACATTTTTAATAAAAAATGGCGTCACTCCATCTAACAAACAACAAGGCTATGTCTTAAGAAGATTGCTTCGAAGATCCGCTGTTAAATTATCTGATTATGACTTGGATTTTGTAGATACTTTGGCCAATCTTTCTGGAGTAGTTATTGATATCTATCAGGGGACTGATTATTTTGGCAAAGACGATAATGAAAATATTAAAAAAGTGATTATTGATGAGTTAGAAAAGTTTGAAAAAACAATCAAACATGGACTAAAAGAAATAGAGAAAATAGAGAAAATTACTGGCAAAGTTGCCTTTTACTTTTATCAGACTTTTGGTTTTCCCTTAGAGATAACTGCAGAGGTAGCTAAAGAAAAAGGACAGGAAATTAATTTTAAAGAATTTGAAGAAGAGTATAAATTACATCAAGAATTATCTAGAACAACCTCAGCTGGTACTTTTAAAGGAGGTTTGGCAGATGCTAAAGAACAAACTACTAAACTCCATACCGCTAATCACTTAATGCAAGCTGCACTAAGACAAATTTTAGGAGAGCATGTTAGACAACACGGATCAAATATAACAGCCGAGAGACTAAGATATGATTTTTCTCATGATCAAAAATTAAGTGATGCGGAAATCAAAAAAGTTGAAAATTTAGTAAATGAACAAATCAAGAAAGATTTAAAAGTATGGTTTGATATTGAAGATAGAGACCAGGCAATTAAAGATGGCGCTTTAACGAATGTTGGCGAGAGCTATCCTGATAAGGCCAAAGTTTATAAAATTGGCACCCTGCCCAGTCATCCCGATGAGTCCACGATATCGGAATCTCTCTTCTCTAAAGAGCTCTGTGGCGGGCCACATGTGGAACATACAGGTGTAATTGGAAAATTTAAAATTCTAAAACAAGAGTCTTTAGGTGCAGGTTTAAAAAGAATTTATGCTACAATTGACAAAATATAATACAATGATACAATAGTATTGTATGAGTAATTATGTTACAACCAATATCAGACTTCCAGAAGAGGACTACTTAAGGCTTAAAGAAGAAGCTGCTAAAAATAGAAAAAGCCTATCAGCTGTTATTAGAGAGAAAATTAGTGGAAAAAAGCCAATTAAGGATTTTGCTAAGATGCTTTTAGAGTTAAACACTGATTGGTTTACCGAAGAAGATTTTAAGACGTATAAGAAAAGCAGAAGGCAACTTAAGAAAAGAGTAAAATTATACGATTGGTAAATGCAGATCCTGCTTGATACTTCAATCATTATTGATTATCTTCGTCAAAAAGATAAAAGTAAAACTCTACTTTACTTATTCGCTCATAGGCAATATAAACTTTATGTTTCTATAGTCACTTATGCAGAAAGCTATGCTGGTAGAAGTATCTGGGAGAGAAAAGAAGCCATGAAGATCTTAGAAAATCTTTTTTCTTATATCAAGATTTTACCTTTAGAAGAAAAAATCTCTAAAAAAGCAGGAAATATTAGCCATATAAACAATTTGGAAATTGTTGATGCCATAATTGCTGCAACAGCGCTGTCTCATAAGTTAAAGCTTGCTACATTAAATGTAAAAGATTTTAAAAAGATTAAAGGTTTAAAACTCTTTACACAAATTACATTAAAGTCCAAAGAAAAGGTGTAAACCTAAATCACCCGGAGGGTGTTAAGAGGACTTCTTTACAGGTGTAATTGGAAAATTTAAAATTATTAAACAGGAAACTTTGGGATCAGGACTTAGAAGAATCTATGCCAAGGTTTCGTGAAATGTCCCTTCTAAGAAGCTTGGTATAGTTGATATGGTTATAAGCTCTTAATATTAATCCTGTGACTCCGGGATGATGTTTCCTTAAAAACAAATCCATAGCAGCTTTTCCATACATATACTTTACACCTGTCACAGAGCCATAATGCATAACTTCAACAGTAGGATCATAGACTAATCTTCCACCTGTCTGCCTTACTCTCATACCAAAATCATTGTCCTCCCCATACAGAAAAAAGTCAGGATCAAAACCACATAAATCATCAAACATTTTCTTATCAGTTAAAAGCATAGCCCCAGATATCCAGGCAACATCTGTTGGTTGATTATGTTCTCTCCAAACAAATCCAGATTTTGACCACCAAGTAAAATCCCCATGATCCCATGATTGGATAACTCCAGCAGGTGTAAGTAGGGCTGGACCGACCGCTTTAATATCCGTAGCTTCATCCATTCTGTCTAATAATCTAGCTACAGTTCTTGGTTGAGTAATCCTGATATCTGGATTCATAACTAAAATAGTTCTTCCAGTAGCTTGTTTTGCTAATAAGTTATGTCCTCTGGAGAATCCTAAATTCGCAGGAGAAAAAACAAAGCTAACGTTGCTATCATCCCGATATTCAGTTTCCACACCAGATAAATCATCACCTGATCCATTCTCTAAAATGCAAATGCGATAGTTAATCCCGCTTTGAGTTAAGTCATTTGCAATATCAACCATGCTTTGGCGCAAATAATCCTTAGTATTGTAATTTATCACCTGAACTGATACTTCAATCACGACTGCAAAGTATAATGCCTATCAGGAGTTAATTCAACTATAAGCCTATGAAGATATGGATAAATTATTTTTTATCTTTTGAATGATCAATCACTCGTTTTAGTGATGGGATCTTAAAGCGGGAGAGTAATCCAGCTACTCCAGCTGCTGCCATTTTTAATGGAGCCCCAACCCCCTCTGCTACATCCTCAGCATTTTCCAAAATTTTATTTATTCTATCTAGCGCCAGTTTTACTTGCCTTAAAAAAACGAGCAAAGCAATAGCAATAATCACAAAAATCAAAGACCAAATTGAAATTAAAATTACTAGAGCAATTTCTAAAGCGCTCATTTATTTTTAAGTATTACTGTCCTTTCAACTTTTGCTTCCTGCCCAAATTTGGAAGTTGCAGTAATTATAATGGTATTTGCAGATGCTGACAACTTAACCTCTTCTTTAAATTTTCCATCCGAATCTATCCCGATCTCTTGATTATTAACCATTACTTTAACTTCAGGATCAGTTTTACCCTCAACTATAACTGATGGGATATCTACTGTTTGCCCCTCTTGAGGACTTAAAACTTCTAATGTTGGTGCACCAATAAAGTGCCTGTAGGAAATCCAAAGATAAGTAAAAAAAATTAGAACTATTAAAGTCACAACAGCAATCAAAACTCTAGATGGAGTAATCTGTAATTTTTTAGGAGATAGCGGGTTAGAAAAACTCTCCATTACTAATGGTGGATGTTTTCTGGCTTCGAAGTCTCTCCTAAAAATTGCCAGTAATTTTTCGCTATCTAACCCTAAAAATTTTCCATAGTTTTTAATAAAACCCTGGACAAAGGTAGAAGGTGGTAGTTTTTCAAAATTATCCCCCTCCAGTGCCTCTAGTAACTCTTTTCTAATTTTAGTATGTTTTTCAATATCTTCTAATGTTAAAAGTTTAGATTCTCTTATCTCTTTTAATATTTGACCAACAGTTCTCATAAGATCAATTGCTTCATTGGCTATTATACCTTACAATAGCGCTCGCCAATCAAAGAAATGCAACTAAAAAATCTTAAAGAAGCTCAGGAGTTTTTAGAAGAACAAATTCCTCAATCAGCAAAGTTAAAATATATGGGTGATTGGGGATTAGAGAGGACTAAATATTTTTTAAAACTTTTAGGTAACCCTCAAGATAAAATTAAAATAATCCATGTAGCTGGAACATCAGGTAAGGGATCAACTGCACATTTAACTAGTTTAATTTTAAAAAATTTGGGATTTAAGGTGGGCTTAACAGTTTCCCCACAAATTCAGGGAATAACTGAGCGCATCCAAATTAACAATCAGTTTATTTCTGAAAAAGATTTCGTTGACACTTTAAATGAACTAGTTCCTTTTATTGAAAAAGCTAAAAAATCAAAATTTGAATCCTCTCCAAGTTACTTTGAAATCTTCACTGCTTTGGCTTATTATTTTTTTTGGAAGAAAAAAGTGGATTATGCAGTAATAGAGACAGGGTTAGGCGGATTACTTGATGCAACAAATGTTGTTAGTAATAAAAATAAAGTTTGTGTTATAACCAGAATTGGTTTAGATCATACTAAAATATTGGGTAAAAAAATTGAAGATATTGCTTTACATAAAGCGGGAATTATCCAGGAAGGAAACCAAGCTTTTTCCATTTACCAGAGTAAAAAAATTAATAAAGTATTTGAAAACCAAGCGTTAAAAAGAAATGCCAGGATAACATTGTTAAAAAAAGGAGCTAATTTTAAAAACCTTTTAGTAAATAAGACTCTCACCTCTTTTGATTTTAACTTTGAGAATACAAAGCTGAGTAATTTGAAGTTGGGTTTAGTGGGATTACATCAAGCAGAAAACTGCAGTTTATCTTTGGCAACTATTTCGTACTTAGCAAAACGGGACAATTTTAAATTTGATAAAGAAAAAACAAGAAGTGCTTTAAAGACTGCCCAATTTATTGGCCGCTTAAATCTATTTCAATTTAAAAATAGAGAGATATTAATTGATAGCGCTCATAATCCACAAAAAATGAAAAGTTTAGTATACACTTTATTAAAACTTTACCCTAATCAAAAATTAGACTTTTTAGTTGCGTATAAGAAAGAAAAAGATGTTGGCAGTATGTTAAAAATTATTTCCCCCTTGGCAAATAAAATATTTCCAACCAGTTTTAAAACAGATAATAAAGGCTGGATTTCACACTCCGAGGATCCAGCAAAATTAGCAAAAACCCTTAAAAAAATGGGCTTCAAAAATTACCAAATTATAAAAGATTGTGAGAAATTAATAGAGCAAGTTTTACCTTTAGTTGATAAAGCTTTGGTAATTACTGGTTCAATATATTTAATTTCTCAAATTTATCCAATTTTAAAAAAGACCCTTGACAATAAATAGCTTAAATAATAATCTTTACTCCGGCAATGAAATTAAGCAAAGAAAAACTATTATTTTTACTTATTTTTTCAGTAATTGGCTTTATAACCTTACAAGTTCCGTTTACTAAACTAGCAGGATCTACTGTTTCTTTTACTTTATTTGATTTTTTTGCTCCAATTACTGGAGCATTTTTAGGCCCAGTTTTTGGAGTAACATCAGTATTAGCTGTTGAGGTTATAAATCTTTTTATTAAACATACTTATCTAACAACTGGATCTATTATTAGGTTATTCCCAATGCTATTTGCTGTTTTATATTTCTCTTTTGTCTCCAAAAAGAAACTAGGTAGTGAGAAAATCTTTATCTTTACTATCCCCCTTTTAGCAATGGCCCTGTTTATCGCCCATCCAATAGGAAGAAGTGTTTGGTATTACTCTCTTTTTTGGTTAATTCCTTTAATTACTTTGATTAAAAAAGATAACTTATTTTTGAAAAGTTTAGGAGCCACTTTTTTTGCACACAGTGTTGGAGGTGCTTTATGGATTTGGGCATTCAACTTACCAGTATCTGTTTGGAACTCACTAATTCCAGTTGTAATTCAAGAAAGATTACTTTTTGCTCTAGGAATTGCGGGATCTTTTATCTTAGTAAAACACACGCTAAGGTTTCTGATTGAAAAAAGAATCCTTCCTAATGTATTTAAATTTAAAATTTCCTAAATTAAAAAATAGGCCTTTTTTTTATACCAATTTTGTCGAAACTTTAGATGGGAAAGTGCAAGTTTTAAACAAGGATAAGGAGAAATATTGGCCAATAGGAACTGATGTAGATTTAGAAGCCTTTAGGCAACTTCGGGCCAATGCAGATTTGCTAATCCATGGAAAACTTAGCGCCTTTCACTTTAGAACTGTTGATAGTTTATCTAAAGATCATTTAAGAAATATGAGAAAAAAATTAAATAAAAATGAGTTTTTGCCATATATGATAATCAGTAATCACTCTGATGAAAGATTAATAGAATACCTAGAAAATACCCATGGTATTGTCCCTATTTTAGCTACCTCTCAAAAATCAAAAGTACCTGAAAAACTAACAAAAATTGTTGAAATTGTCCGCATCGGAAAAGAAGATATTGATTTAAAAAAATTATCAGAATTTATTTTTAAAAACGGCTATAAAAATGTTTTAGTTGAAGGCGGACCAAATTTAGTGGGTTCTTTTTTAAAGATTGGTTTAATAGATGAGGTTTTCTTAACTTTAGCTCCCAAAATTTTTGGTAATTTAAAAGGTGAAACCCTAACTATGGTTGAGGGTGTTTTATTACCACCTGATAAAATTAAAAAGCTTCATCTTCTTTCAATTAAAAAAGTTAGGGATGAAGTTTTTTTAAGGTATCGGATCATTTAGACGTATCTATTTAGGCAAAGCAGTGACAATTAATCTTTTTTGATCAAAACTGCCATCACAAGTATATAAAGTTAACTGATTTTTATCAGAAACCACCGCATCCACATCAGTTGGCAATACTTGGTGTTTTTTAGAAACTACATAAGTATAAGTTTTTTGATCATGTTCCACAATTATCTCATCCCCTATTTCAATATTTTTTAAAGGTCCAAATAAGTTTTCTTTATTATGGGCATATAAAATTACATTTCCTTTTTCTGGAGTAGCGGAGGTAGCAAGCCAAGAAACCTTATCATCATAAAGCGTCCATTCATCATTAGAAATTACCCCTTGGGCAATTGGTAAAGTTAAATCAAACGGTTTAAAATAAATCGCGCTCGGGGAAGTTTTTATTTGATATTGAGGATCTTCTTTTGGAAGTGGGCTGACTATTTCCTCGGCCCTAACGCTTTGCGGAGAAAATATTCTATCAGGATATAAACGGGCGACTATCAGCGAGACTATCGCTGCAGTCATTAAAATAAAGAAGCCTTGTAAGAAAATCTCACTCTTCAGTTTTGCTCCTTACTATTTTTAAACCTAGCAAAATAGCTATGATCAAAACACCAAAGACTAGAATCCATTTAACAACTTCTATTTGGGCACCAGTTGCACCTAAAACTTTAGTAGCGCCTAAAACTTCTGGTTTAGCAGAGGCTGATGGGGATGGTGAAGGAGATGGAGAAGCTGCTGGATTAGCTGAAGGAGAGGGCGAAGCGCTGGGATCAGGGGTAGGTGTTGCAGATGGGGATGGAGAAACACTACCTTGAACAGGTGAGGGAGAAGGACTAGCTGAAGGAGATGCATCCTGAGCTAAAACTAAACAAGGAAAGTTTAAGTAAAAAACAGTGACAATAGCAAAAATAAATAAGCTGATAAAAGTTTGGGAGCTAAGTAGTAGTTTCTTGGGCATAAAAACTACCTTCTATTTTACCATAACCTAAAAATTGCTTGATTGCAAGCAAGGAGTTTTAAGCAGCGGGAGCCAGGGTAAAACCTAAATCACCCTCTACAGCTAATTTACCCTTAGGTGTATAAGCCCTTGCTTTTCCTGTACCACTTGCACTACCCCCTCTATCCTCTTGTAAATTAACCCCTTCTACTTCAATTCTTGCCTCATCTCCATACTGAAGCATTCTAAGAAATCTAACGCGAATTAACTCTGTAAGTAAAGCAACCCTTCCTTTATACTCTGGTTTTGATAAGATCACCATTGCACCAAATTGATTCATAGCTTCTTCTGTTATTACTCCTGGAATTACTGGGAATCCTGGGAAATGTCCTCCTCTCCAGTTTATATCAGGATGAATAAGATTTACCATGTGGCCTGAGGCTCTTTCTCCAGGAACTAACTCTAAAACTCCTCCTATAAAGTTAATTGGCCAGCGATGAGGAATAATATCCTCTACCTGTTCCCTGGTCATTATAGAATCTGCTCTCATTGGAGGAGGTCCAACTAATTCTCCATAACCCTCGGGAAGATGTTCCCTATATCTAGGTCTAACTCCAACATATTCTGTATGACCATTTGGGTAAGGCTTTGTTACAACTTTAACTATACTATTAGCATAATCTTGGGCCGAAGGTGTATGTCCAAACTCACCTATAGAGTCCCAATATGCAATCTTTGACTCTTCCGGCCTTCTTCTAGACCAATTATCTGTAACAAATGTTTGATCTAGCGCATTCCCCACGACTTCTATGTATTTGAATCTTTCAAATTCTCCTCCTGCAGTAAATGCAAGCCGGAATTGGGTAGATGCAAATCTTTTACCCTCTCTTACATTTATATATATATCGGGCACATAAAGCATTGCTTCAGGGTGATCAGTGTGTGCTTGAATACTTTGATTAAAAACAACAGGAGCTCCATCAGGCATCATGGGAGCTAATGCTCTTAAAAGTGCTAAGTTCCGACCATAATTAAATGCAATAGACTCTTCTAAGGTCCCTCGCAAACCTGCCCCTGTGTTCATAACTAAAGCACCTACTACTCCACCTAATAAATGAGCTTTTTCTACATATTGATCAATAGTTTCATCTCTATTAAGATCCCCTTCAACATAAAACATATCCCTTCCAAGAGCTCTTACCCCATTTACTATTAATTCCTGATCTGAGCGGTGTTTATCGCTCCTAAAACCTCCTAGAACATTCCACTCTGCAACGGCAAAAGCCAAGGCAGTATACTTACCTACATCTCTAGAAGTTCCAGTAATGGCAACAAGGGGTCTTCTTTTTTCTCCGGATTCTAATGCTGCGGGACCTGCCATAAATTTATCCTAATCTCAAATGAGTTACGCCTGCTTCTACTTCTAAAATTTGTCCTGTCACAGGTAGTGCGAGATCACTAATAAGATAAAGTACTGTGTGAGCTGCTTCTTCAGGGGTAATAAATCTTTGACCACCAAGAAGGGGCATTTTTTGTGCGATAGGTAATAGAGGGTCAACCCCCAGCTTTTTTTGCTCATCTGTTTGTTGTCGACGATAAGCAAATTCCGCAGTTCTCCAAATTTTGGTCCTAATCGGGCCAAGAGCAGCTGAGTTAACAGCTACTCCATCTTGAGCAAATTCAATCGCCCAAGCCTTAGTGAGCCCATCAATGCCTGCTTTAGTTGCAACATAAGCTGATTGATAAGCGTTGCCATGACGTCTACTTATGCTTGTTATATTAGCAATTCGCCTTCTACCCCTAGGCGCTTTTCTTATATCTTCAATTACTCCCAATGTAGTATTAAAAGTTCCGATAAGATTAACCTCTACAACTCCCCTAAAGGTAATCATCATCTTTTCTCTTGCTCTATCAGTTTCCCCACTAAATGGTCTATCTGCAGTTATTCCTGCGTTATTAACTAGAGTATCTAGCCCTCCAAATAAATCTCTTCCCACTCTGGCAATCGCCACTCCTGTTTCCGGCAATTGAATCTCTCCGGTTACTACCTCCACTCCTACTCCAAAACTATTAAGAGTATGAGCCAGTTCTTCTAATTGAACTTTTCTTTCTGGTTTTCCATTTAAAACTAAACTTGCTCCCGCAATTGCAAATCTTTCAGCAATAGCTTTACCTACTCCTGCATTTGCTCCTGTAATAGCTACAGTTCTTCCTGTTAAACTTAGTCCTGAGGTTCTTTCACCTTCTACAGTTCTATGGGGACCTAAGTGTCTTCGGAGAATTTGTCTTCTTGTTTCTGGTGCTTCTGAAGGTGCTGGCATATTTTTTTTAATTAAGCGCTAAACTAACATAGCAAAATATAATTTGCAATATAGTATTTACTAAAAGATCAATCTGTAACTTTGGAAACAAAATTTTGGTTATTTTAATTACAAATTTTTAGTAACTAAAACTACAGAAAGTTAATTTTTAAAAGAATATATTGACAACTATTAACTAAAATTATAGGATCAATTTCATAATTAAACATGGAAAGATCTGGAGATATTGCTGTAACTGGAATGGGTCTTGTTTCTCCCTTAGGACCTGATAAAGAAAGTTCCTTTGAAGCCATGCTCAGAGGAGAATCCGGTATAGCATTACTTGAACCACAAAGAAAGTATAAAGGTCTTGGCACTCGAATTGGTGGACAACTAAAAGGCTTTCGACCGGAGGATCACTTTAGCGCATTTGCCCGTTTACAAACTCACCGCTCAACCCAAATGGCAGAGGTAGTAGTAAGACAAGCTATAAAAGATGCAGGTTTTGAAATAGGAAAGAGAGGAGTTTTTGCTCCTGATCGAAAAAAAAGTTTAATCTCAGGTACTAGCGTAGGAGGGATGGTTGGACTTCCTTCAGAAGAGTGGGTATTAGCAAGGGCTCATTATGAAGAATGGTCTAGGGCGGCCTCTATGAGTACTTTAAGAAGTCTTCCAGAAAGATCTGCAACTTATCCTGCAATGGAGCATGGGATCACGGGTCCTGTTAAACAAGAATCTGGAGCCTGTGCAACATTCGCCTTAGTATTATCCGAAGCAGAGTTTAGGCTTAATTACCGTTATACGAGAAACGGTTTAGATGAAAATGACCCAGATGCCACAGATGCAGACTTAATAATAGTAGTTGGAACAGATGCGGGAATTTCCCCACTAATGATTAGATCCTTTAATGTCTTGGGGGGTAAGGAGGGAGCGCTTTCCAGAAGGAACGATGATCCAGAAGGTGCTAGCAGACCCTATGATCAATATGCGGATGGATTTGTTCCTGCTGAAATGGCAGCAGCTCTTCTCTTAGAGCCTCGAGAACTGGCTGAAGCAAGAGGTGCACATATTTATGCTTTATATCTAGGTGGAGCTGATACTTGCGATGCTGATAGGGCTACAGCTGTGAATTCAAATAGACTAGCCGATACATATAGACTTACTTTAAGAAGAAGTGGAATTATAATTGCTAAAAGGATTGATATTGCTTTTAATGCCCATGCCACCTCAACCCTTCCCGGTGATAAAGGTGAAGCAACTGCAGTGAAAATAGCATTTGGAGATAAAGCCAAAGACATTCCTATAAGTGCAATGAAAGGGTATTTTGGTCATGGTCTAGGTCCTTGCGCCGGAGGAGAGATAGTAATGGGATTAATGGCTATGGAGAAACAAATCGTAATTGCTAATCGTAATTTACATAATCGCATCCCTGAAGCTGAAGGTTTATTTTTAGTAGAGCCTGAATTAGTAGATGGTGAACTTAGATACTATAGACCTTGGAAATATGATGTTATGTTGAAAGCTTCTTCTGGATTTGGTGGAATAAATTCTGTTCATGCTTTTAGACTATATCAATAGTTTATGCGAGAAAAAGATCTAGACGAGAGAGTTGCTATTGTTGGAGTTGGAGCTGTAACTCCTGCTGGTAATTCTGCCCAGGCTACTTGGGAAGGATTTACTCACTCAAACCGCTCCTTTATTACAGCTATGTCTGTTGGTCGTGATAATTTCCATTCTATGCAACTTGCAGGCAAAGTTAAAGATTTTGATCCATATAAATACGCTGGTGGAAAACAACTTAAAAGATCAGACCGCTATGCTCAATTTGCAGTTGCAGCCTCGGTTGAGGCAATGTTAGCTTCAGGCCGCTTAAGGATGGTTACAAAACCAAATAGAACAACTGCAGCAGTTTATGAATTAATCGATATTGATCCTTTTAGAATAGGTGTAGATATGGGTATAGCGGTTGGCGGATCTTCTGCAATTGACCAAGGGAGAGAAGACATAATGCTAAAAGGCCCGGATAGAATTAGTCCTAATACAATTTCTCTTTTAAATCCCTCAAAAGCTGCAAGCGATCCAGCCCTTATAATTGGCGCGCTAGGCGGAGCGATGACTCATAACAGCGCGTGTGTGAGCGGAGTCAGCGGAATTATAGAGCTTTATAAAAAAATAGTCAGAGGTGATTTGGACATGGGAGTTGGAGGTGGAACTGAGTCCCCCCTACACCCACTAGCTTTCTATGCATTCCAAAAAATGGGAGTGTTGGTTTCATATGAGAAATTTAAAGATAGCCCGGAAGAAGCCGTAAAGTCACTTGATGTAGATGGGGAGGGATTTGCTATGGGTGAAGGGGTAGGAGTTTTAGCCTTAGAGAGATATAGTTTGGCGGTAAAAAGAAAGGCAAGAATTCTAGGGGAAATTGTAGGACCAGCTTATTTTTGTGATCCAAGGGATGTGTTAGATCCAACTGAAAAGAACGTTGAAATATTAGTAGAAATGATCCTTGAAAATTCTGGCTTAGAACCATACGAGGTTGATCATCATAACCTTCATGCAGGCGCATCAACGGGTGATGGCACAGAACTGCGAGGATCAAGAAGAGTTTACAAATACCAAACTGAATATATAAGTTTTCATGGACCTAAATCAAGAATTGGTCACTTAATGGGCGGGGCTGGAGGTGCTGAAAGTGTAATTTTAGTTTATGCAGTAGCAACTGATACCGACCCGCCTACTGCCAATTTGAAGAATCCAAGAGAGGCAGGCTTTTATGTTCCCAGAAGAACAGGTAGAAGATTAATAAGGGCAGGGATAAAAACAGCTTTGGGTTTAGATGGGCAATATGGTGGGTTTGGAGTCGTCAAACCTGCCCCCAGATATCTTAATTACGCTGCTGCTTAATTTCTTTTGTTTATGAGACGCTCGCTCAGCTTACTCATTACTAAGAGGTGACCGGCTCCCAGCTAGTAGCAATGTGTAATCCTAAGCTAGTTAATATTTTCTCTGCTCTACCCTCACCAATAATTTTTGGATTCATGTCTGTTAGAGTAGTTTTTGTTCCAAATTCAACAAATCTTTGGACTCCTTCTTGTCTTAATTTCAAAACAGCATCTTTCCAACGGACAGCTGAAGTTAGCTGTGCTTCTAGCTCTTGTCTAATTTGTTCTACGGTCTCTAAAACCCAGGCTTTAGTATTGCCTACTATACCTACTACAGGTGGTTTAATAGGGGAACTTTCCAAAGCAGGGAGCAATCTTTCCCGGGCTGGTTGCATATGACGGGTATGAAAAGGACCTGCTACTCCTTTTAATAAGAAACCCCTTATTCTCGCTGGCTCCAGTAAGGCCGGAAGCTGATCCAAACTCTTCTTTAGCCCTCCGACTACGAACTGCTCACCATTATTAACCGAAGCAACATCAACTCCTATAGGACTTACTAAATTGATTAGTTCTGCTTCATTTTCTTCACTTGTTTCCATCCTAACAACATATAATCCTCCTGGATTTTGAATACAAGCTTCCTGCATTGCCTCACCACGAATTTGCACTAATCTCAAAGCCTCTTCAAAGCTTAAAGCACCTGCCGCAACTAAAGCAGTATAGAGCCCAAGGCTGTGTCCAGAAGTAGAAATTTCCCATTCACTGAAGTCTCCATTATTCTCGTCTTCGAAGAGCTCTCTACAAACCTCGCCATAAGCTAAGAGTCCTGGCTGGGTTACTCTAGTCTCAGTTAAAACCTCAATTGGTCCTTTAAACATTAGCTCTGTTAAAAATTTTCCACCACTACCTGTTGAAAAAGGACCTAAAGTATCATTAGCAACATCTAGTGTTTTTTTAACTCCTGGATATGTGGAGTATAAATCTGCTGCCATCCCTACAAATTGGCTTCCTTGGCCTGGAAACACCCAGGCGACTTTAGGTTTTTGCTCTACGCTCATATTAGGAGAAATACTATCATAAGCTTAGAGTAATTTTCTACTAAGTAGAAGAAGAACCTGAGGACTGGGTGGCAAAATATTCTTCTGCATTTCTGACTAATACATCTCTAGGTTTAGCACCCTCACCTGGTCCTATAATTCCTGCTGCTTCTAACTCATCTATAATCCTAGCTGCTCTGGCATAACCTACCCTTAGTCTCCTTTGCAAAAGTGAAGCTGAAGCCCGGTCATACTGGCAAACTGTTCTAACTGCTTCCTCAAATAAGTCATCTCTCTCATTTACTCCCGCTATCCCATTTCTACCCCATCTACCAAGTGGCATCTCAGTTACCTCAGTGGTGTATTGTGGCTCAATTCCAATGGATTTTAGATACTTAATTAAATTATTAGTCTCTTGATCTGTAAGTAGCACTCCTTGAATCCTAATAGGCTTACTAGCATCAGGTGGTAAAAATAACATATCTCCTCTTCCTAATAATTTTTCTGCCCCCGGACCATCCAAAATTACTCTGGAATCCACCATGGATGAGACATTAAAAGCAATACGACATGGGATGTTAGCTTTGATTAAACCAGTTATAACATCAACAGAAGGTCTCTGAGTGGCTACTACTAAATGAAGTCCAGTAGCCCGAGCTAACTGGGCAATCCGGGTGATAGCATCCTCAACTTCAACAGGAGCAAACATCATTAAATCAGCTAACTCATCAACAATAATTACAATATTAGGAAGTGCTTGGAATCCTGACATCTCGTTATAGCCTGTAATATTTCTTACCCCCACAGATTGGAAAAGTTTATACCTTCTATCCATCTCCGCCATGGACCACTTTAGTGCAGATAAAATTTTCTCAGGCTCAGTAATAACCGGAGTTAAAAGGTGGGGGATTCCGTTATAATTTGTTAACTCCACCCTTTTTGGATCTATTAAAATTAATTTAAGCTCATCGGGTGAGTTTCTATATAAAAGCGTTGCAATAATAGCGTTAATTAAAACTGATTTTCCAGAGCCAGTGGTTCCGGCAATCAAACAGTGCGGCATCCGGTCTATATCTACAACCAAAGGACTGGAGGCTGTATCCCTACCTAATGCAATAGCTAGCTTTGATTTATGTTTACTCATCTCATCTGATGCTAAAATAGCTTTTAAACCCACAATTTCTAAAGAGTGATTTGGTACCTCAATCCCAACTAAAGATTTTCCCGGAATAGGAGCTTCAATTCTGACAGTTCCTGTTCTGGTGGCTAGCGCCAGTGCGATATCATGTTGTAAGTTAGCAATCTTGGCAATTTTAGTTCCTGATGCAATCTCTAATGCATATTGAGTAACAGCAGGTCCGCCGTTAACTTCAGCCACTCTTGCTTGAATTCCAAAAGAATCTAAGGTTTTTTCAATAATTGATGCACTTTTTTTAATATCCCCCCGCTCAGCGGACGCTCCTACCCTATCAGAGAGAAGTGAAAGGGGTGGATACTTCCAAACAGTATTAGATCCTGCTACATTAGCAACTAATTGATCAGAAATTATCCCCTCTTTTGCGGCTGCTTTAGGCTTTTGCCTCTCATCCATTCCAGAGACTTTAATAGCCACATGTTTAATCGGCATCACATCAGAGTGATTAAATAACCTATTCACTCCTCTAAATAACTTACCAAAAATTTTGACACTTCCTTGTAAAATATGTCCGAGCGAAGACAGAGAGGTATTAAAAAGTACTACCAATCCCACTAAAAATACTCCTAGTAGTACAACTGCGCTTCCAACAGGAGTTAATAATTTAGCTGAGTTTACCCAAATCTCAACACCTAAATTTCCTGCAAAGGTAGCGCTAAAGATTGCTGTTAAACCTAAAAGAGCAACTAAAGATGTAACAAATCCCAAAAAAACATTTAACTGAGCCACTCTCCAGCGAAGTTTTTGTAAAGTTAAACCAGATAAAATAAAAAAAATAGCGGCAAAATAAGCGCCCCAGCCAAAGTTAGTAAGTAAAAAATTCCTCCAAAAACTTAGCGTCTGCGTTTCTGTAAACATTGAAACAAGAGATAGTCCACCCAGGATAAAAGAGACAATAGAAGCTATTGTAATTACTGTTCTCTGACGCAGTTTAAGTCTTGGTATAGAATAAATTGATCTTCGGCGGGGCATTGGTAGTTATTATATCATACTCCACTTCACTATGGGATAATTAAACTTCAACCACCACAGTCAGGATAAGTGGGCTCCTTTTTGTTTCTTCAAAGAAAAATTTTTCTAAGTTTTCCTCAATAGTATGTCTAATATATCTCCAATCAAGCGGTGGTTTATGATCCCTTAGACAACTCTTAACAATCTCTTTTGCTGCCTCAAGTAAGTCTTCTGCCTGTTTTTCAAAAACAAATCCTCTGGAAATAATATCTGGTTCCCCTCCTACCTTTCCTGTTTGAGGCTCAACTGGTACCACCACAACTACAATTCCCTCCTCAGCCATTACCTGCCTATCTCTCAAAACAACAGTCCCAACATCTCCCACTCCTAGCCCATCAACATAGACATTAGCCACATTAATGGAAGAACTTATATAAGCTCTATCTTTCTTGATATCAATTACCTGTCCCTCTGTTGGAAGTAATATTTGATTTTCCTCATAACCTAGCGACTTTGCCATACGTGAGAATTCTTTCATATGTCTAAAAGTACCTCCAATTGGCAGTAAATATTTAGGTTTGGCTAAGTTAATCATGAGTTTAAGTTCTTCACTACTTGCATGTCCACTAACGTGAAGGTCTGAAGTTAGCGCGCTGTAGTAAACATCACAGCCTAATTTAGTTAGATTATCAATTAAGGCATGCTGAGCAGATTCAGTTGAAGGGATCGGATCAGCACTAAAAACTACACTATCTAATTTGCCAAAATGAATGTATTTATGATCACCATTGGCTGCTCGAGAGAGGGAAGAGCCAGGTTGGCCTTGGGAGCCGGCGATTAAAATCATCAATTTATTTTCCGGATAGCTTTTAATTGATTCTTGGTTGATAACTAAACCAGGCGGCACATCTAAATAACCTAAATCTCTGGCAACTTGGAAATTATTTTCAACCGATCTACCGGATAAAGCTAATTTTCTACCAGCTTTGATTGCAACATTAATAGCTTGTTGGACCCTAGTTATATTAGAGGAAGTCATGGTAATTAAAACTTTTCCCCTAGTTTCACTTTCAACCTTGGAAAAAGTGCCCTCAATCGTTTTTTCAGATAAAGTATAGCCTTGTTTTTCTACCCTTAAACAATCAATGGACATAAATAAAACCCCTTGCTCACCCACTCTGGCAACAGTTCCCACATCAGTTACTTGATTATTAACAGGCGTCCAATCCATTTTAAAATCTGCTTGGTGAATCAAAGTACCAACAGGAGTTCTTAAAACAATCCCCGTAGAATCAGGAATGGAGTGAGAAACTTGATAAAAAGAAGCTTCAAAGCTACCTAGTTTTATAGTTTGTTTTAAACCAACATTTTTAATTTTATCTTTAGGTAATCTATGCTCGCTAAATTTAGATCTAATTAATCCAGCAGTTAATTTTTGAGCATAAATTTCTACATCTAGCTCAGGCCAAATATAGGGAAGCCCACCAATATGATCATCATGAGCGTGAGTAATTAAAATTCCTCGTATCTTACTTTTTTTATCCCGAAGGTATGAGATATCAGGAATTACTAAATCAATCCCAGGCATTGCTTCATCAGGAAACCCAACTCCACAATCAATAATAACAATATCATTACCATATTCATAAATATACATATTCTTTGTCACATCACCAATCCCGCCTAAGGGAGTGAGTTTTAAAGATCTCCCCCCTTGGTGAGGTTGGTGTATTATTGGTTGTTCTAAATGTCTTTTAACTTTATTTGGTTTAAACATAATTTTAAGTATTCAAGAAATCATTAACGTTTTGGTTTGTTATATTAAACGGTCCTGCCTCTCCTGAGACGACCCTTTTAGCGACTCTTCTAACTAAAGTTTCAATATTACGCCGCAGTGATCGGATCCCACCATCATAACCTAGGGGTCTTACAATTTGACTCCATAAATTAGTATCAATATTTACTACTTTAGGATCCAGTGTGGCATTTTTTAAAGCTTGGGGTAAAAGATAATCTTTGCCAATAACAATCTTTTGCTCATCTGAGTAAAATGGCATTTCAATAACTTCCAATCTATCTAAAACAGCAGTTGCTACATTGGAAACATTATTGGCTGTAGTTACAAATAAAACTTGGGATAAATCAAAAGGAATATCCAAATAATGATCCAAAAAGTGTTTATTTTGTTCTGGATCCAAAAGTTCAACTAATACTCCCATAATATCTGCCCTGGCCTCTGTTGTTACTCTATCTAGTTCATCTAGTAAAATGAGCGGGTTTTTGACTCCGGTTTTTTTTAAAGCTTTTATTATAAGTCCTGGTTCAGCCTCGGGTTTGACCCTGGATTCACCTCGTAGCTGCAATGCAGAGCCCAGTCCTCCAAAAGGAATCCTAACTAGCGGTTTACCCATTGATTCGGCAATTGAGTAAGCCAGGGTTGTTTTTCCGGATCCCGGCAAACCTACAAAAGCCAAGATAGGAATATTAGGCGTAGTTCCTTTCTGGTGATTTAAAATTAAAATAGCAATATGCTCTAAAATCCTCTCTTTTATATTTTCCATTCCAAAATGATTTTTATCCAAAACCTGTTTTGCTCTATTTATATCTAAAATATCCTGACCCACTTTTTCCCAAGGAAGCTCGCAAACAAAATTGATAAAGGAAACCTCCCTATCAGCTTCTAAGCTATAACCTGAAGTTTTTAAAATAATTTCAACTCTTGCAAGGGAATTATTAAGTCTGTCAACTACATCTGATGGTAGCTTGGAGGATTGAATTTTTGATTTTAATTTTTCTATCAGCTGAGCAGGATCCATATTTGATTTGGACAGATGTTAGCCAGTAAGCATAGTGCCTTTTAGTTGCACTATGAACGGACTTAACGCATTCTGTTTAATCAGTTTTTCTGCCGAATCGTCCATTACGAGCTTTTATCTTTTCTAATTATTTTAAAAGGATTGAACCGGTTAGGTTCTTCCCCCTTACGTCAATACTAATTGTATCTACTTTATTTAGTATTGGAAATAGTCCATCCAATTTTTTAGAAATAAATAACTTACCAGACTCCGTTGCATGTTGAATCAAAGCAGTAGGATTTTTTACGCTTATTGCATAATCCCCGCCAGCTTGAGATTTAAAAGATAACTTGCCAGAATTACTCGCTAATTCAAAACTTTCCCCTGGTAATCCTGAGTTAAGAATTGATCGTGAATTACTTTTAAAAGCTAACCCTTTATTTTGAAAATCCAAAGCAACCTCTAAAGGTAAGTGCTGATTTAGTTTTTGGATAGATTCACTATCCAGATCTATTTCAATTCCCTCAACCCAAGATGTTCCAATTTTTAATCTATTAGAAAAATCAACTGCTTTACTCATATCTTTGTTAGAAATTTTAAAATCAATTTTTAAGTTATTTCCATTTGTATAAATACTGGCTTTACTTTTTTGCTCTAATAAATTAGTAGAAATTAAGTTTTTATTGGCAATTAAGTAAAATCCTGAAGTTATTATGAGTAAAAAAAACAAAAAAGTGATAAGTAAGGGGATAAATGAGACTTTTATCCTTACTTTCATTACCTACTATATCCGCCTCCACCTCGTCGGTTTCGATTTCTTCCAAAATTATTAAACCCTCTATTACCAACGCTTCGATGAGAAAAATTTCTTCTAAATCCCCCACCTCTACCTTCCCTTCTATGATTTTCCTTTCTTGCAGCATCCTCACCAAATAACATTGAAAGAGCGATTTTCCCCATTGGATCAACATCAATTACTCTCACCTTTACTGTTTGTCCCTCAGAAACTACATCTTCAGGCCTCTCAACCCTATAAGGTGCCATCTGGGAAACATGAACCAATCCTTCTTTACCGGGTATAAGTTCTACAAAAGCTCCAAAAGTAGTAATTTTAACTACTTTTCCTACGTATTCTTCTCCAGGTTCAATTTTTCTAAACATATTTTGGATAATGTTCATGGCTTTTTTAATAGCTTCGCCATTTGCAGATGAAACCATAACAGTTCCATCATCTTCAATGTCAACTTGAGCACCTGTTTGAGCAATAATTCCATTAATTGTTTTCCCACCACTACCAATAAGTAAGCCAATCTCTTCAGGTTTAATATGAGTTACTTCAATTTTAGGAGCAAACTCGGAAATTTCTTCCTCTTTCGGAGCAACTTCTTTAATTTTAGCAATCATCATCTCTCTTGCCGCGCTGCCTTGCTTTAGGGCCTCTTCCACAATTTCAAAGCTAATCCCTTGTAATTTGGTGTCCATTTGGATTCCGGTAATTCCATTTATTGTACCCGCCACTTTAAAATCCATCTCTCCATAAAAGTCCTCAACTGCTCTCATATCAGTTATAACCTGGAATTTTCCCTCATTGGATAAAAGACCCAAGGCAATCCCGGCCACAGGCTCAATTGGCACTCCAGCATTAAGTAACGCTAAGGTAGTTGCACAAACTGCAGCTTGGGAAGTAGAGGCATTAGAAGCTAACACCTCTGATACAACCCTAATTGCATAAGGAAAAGCTTCATCTGAAGGTAAAACAGGCAGAATTGAGCGCTCAACCAAGTCTCCATGACCAACATCCCTCCTATTTGGAGCTCCAATTTTTTTAACCTCACCTGAGGCAAAAGGGTTAATGCTCATATTATAATGATGCATGAACCTTTTTTGGGATTCACCCTCCATCCCTTCTAAAGTTTGGGCTGCAGAAAGTGGGCCTAGTGTAACAACGGATAAAACCTGGGTATCACCACGCTGGAAAATAGCACTTCCATGAGTTCGAGGTAGTATATCTGTTTCAGCATAAATCTCCCTAACTTCATCCATCGCCCTTCCATCTACTCTTTTACCCTTATTTAAAATTGTATCATTCATAATCTCTTTGGCTACCTTATCAAAGATTACTCCAACTTGAACGCTAGTTAGCGATTCTGCATATTTTTCTGCCAAGCTGTTTTTAATCTGCTCGCCTGTTGCATCATGCCAAGCAGTTGTTTTATCAAAAAGTGCAGCTTCAATTAACTCTTTAGCTTCCTTTTTAACTTCTTTAAATAACTTCTCGTCCAGTTGATCTGCTAAAATGGTAAATGCTTTCTTTTCTTTAACACTGTCTTTGGTAAAATCTTCAATTAAATTAATTATTTTTTGGGATTCGCTATGACCTTTTTTAATCGCCTCCAAAACTACCTCATCAGCAATTTGCTTGGCTTCTGCCTCTACCATAGCAATTTTTTCTTTGGTGGAAGCTACCAATAACTCTAGCGATAAACTCTCTGCTTCTGGCAGAGTAGGATTTATAACTATTTCTTCATTTTTGATCCCTACTTTAGCAACTCCTAGCGGTCCATTCCATGGAACAGAGGAGATAGTTAGCGCAGCTGATGTAGCAATTAAGCCTAAAATAGCTGGATCATTAATCCCATCAAAGGATAAAACTGTCACAATTATCTGCACTTCATATTGAAAATCTTTAGGGAAAAAAGGCCTAATGGAACGATCTATAGCCCGCCCAGACAAAACTGCTTTATCAGATGGCCTCGTTTCTCTTTTAATAAATTTTTGAGCGGTGATTCTACCACCTGCATAGTATTTTTCAACATATTCAACAGATAAAGGAAAATAGCCTGGATCTTCTTTAATAGGTTGGGCTGAAACTGTAGCTAAAACAACTGTTTCTCCCCAAGTTGCCACAACAGAAGCGTCAGCTTGCTGGGCAAGCTTGCCTGTTTCTAGTTTTAAATTTGTACCATTTAGGTCAATTTCTTTTATTGTTACTTTATGCATTTTTTTTGACAGTAGACGATGGAGGATAGAAGATAGAACTTTGAGGACAGAAGATAGAAATTAGAGTTTTACTATTCTACCTTCCATTTTCCATCTTCAAAACACTATCTTCCACATTCTATCATCTATTTATGTCATTCTGAGTGAAGCAAAGAATCTCATCTCTAGATCCTTCGGGCTCTACCCTCAGGATGACACAAGGATCATTTAGATAAACCTAATTTCTCTATCACTCCTTTATAACGCTCACTATCTTTCTTAAGCAAATACTGAAGTAATCTTCGACGCTTATTAACCATTGATAGTAATCCTCTGCGTGAGTGAACGTCATGCGGATGTTCTTTTAAGTGAGCAGTTAAGTTTTTAATCTGTTCTGACAGTAATGCAGCCTGGACTTCAGGAGAACCTGTATCACCTTTATGGGTAGCAAACTGCTCAATAATCTGTTGCTTACTTTTTACATCAAGTGGCATCTTACCTTTCTGAAAGAATAGGCAAGCTTTGCTTATCCTTCCTGGGAAAACCTTGGTGCCAAAAAGTAATCCCTAAATTTGTTTGGGGTATTATAGCAAAACAAATTAGATAATGCAAGATTCAGAATCCAGGCTTGGAGTTTTTTGTCTGGCAATAACTGCTCCCCTATTCATCCAGTAATGATACTCGCTAACAGTTAGTTCATGTATAGTTTTCCCTGCACCAGCTAAAAAGAAAAGCCCGCCACCCCTTGCTAAAAATCTTAGCCAAGGCGCTCTTATTAATTGAGCTCCTATTATTAGACCAAAACCCACAAGCGCTTTGTCTTTAACCATACCAATCCCCAACTCACGCATCTGCCCATAGAGACTACGATATGCAAACACTGATGCTGCTGAAGGGTCGGGAGATGTCATCATAATTTGCTCCACGAAACCTAATTCTGACCTTACATCTTGATAATCTACTTCTTCAGCAATTTCTAACATCTTTTTATCCTAATGAAGTTCCTTTATAAACTTTTGGTGTTAGCCAATCAGGTGCAGGGGAGGCTTCGCCTTCACCTGATGAAGAGGTGGCATACTCACCACTTGGTACTTCTTCAGTTGGAGCACTTTGAGCTTGAGTTTGTTCAGGTTGGCTGTTAATAACAGGGGGGACTGTAAAATTATCAGTTTGGACTTGTTGTTGACTTGGAATTTGCCCAGTAAAACCTCTTAGATCAAACCCAGGCTGTTGGGTTTGAGGGGTAGGTTGTTGGATTGGCTGAGGAGCTGCACTAGGTTGAGCTTGGGTTAGAGGATTTTTAGCTCCTGCTTGCATTGCATTAGCTAAACTTAAAAAAGTATCTGCACTTACTCTAGAGGTTAAATTATTTGTAGCAGAATATATCCCAATTGAGATATTTGTTCCAGAATCTACATCTAAAGTTAGTCCTAAGCTTGGCATTAAATTGGCTACCATTTCAGATAAAGAAGAGGCATTGGCATCTACAATATTATAAGTACCGAACATAGAGTTATTAGCTTGGTTATCTATATTAACTAAAGGCACTCCTTGGAAAGAATTAGTATTATTTAAATAAGTTCCTCCTAATTCATTAAGATTAGTTGTACCTACAGTAAAAATTAAATTAAAACCACTACTTTGATATTTGGGAGTTATATTTCTTGGTTCAAATTTTTGACCTGGTAAGATATGGAAAACTAAATTTAGATCTTGCCCCTGAGGATACCAATCAAGTTTCTCTAAAGCAGGCACTGTTCCATCACTAGCTACTACCCCTTCTAAAGTTAAGATTAAATTTCCACCACTACTAGGTAACTCTTTTTTTACTTCCCCTATACCAAATAAATTAGAGTGGGAAACTAAAATTTGCCCTTCGGTTGCAATAGAAACATTTTGATAACCTTTAGATTGTAAACTTAAATATAAAGCGAGTCCTGCTGCCAGATGATCTATGGTTATATTTACAGGAAGCGATATTAAAATATTTCCAGCTGTTTGGACTTTTGAAGGCAGATCTGCAATTTGTGAATCATACTTTGCCATATATTTTTATTGAGTGGGTTGTTGCGGACTCATTAACGCTTCTACTCGAGCTGTCAGTTCTTCAAGACGTCTACGTGCTTTAAAAGCTTTAAGATTGGGATTTTTTTGAAAAGCTCCTCTAATAGATTCTAATAAACCCATAGTCAGAATTATACTTAGTTTTTAAATAAAGTCAACTTATAAAGTTCTAAAAGATTGGATGACATCTCCAACCTGAAAATCTATCGCTGGATCAAGCATAATCCCGCATTCTTCCCCTTTTTCTACTTTAGATACTTCATCTTTAAGCTTTTTCAAAGATTTAATTTTTGCTTCCCCAATCACTTGTCCTGAGCCTGCCGAAGGATCCTCTCTAACCACTCTTACTTTAGGACCTTTGGAGATTGCTCCATCTAATATTTTACATCCAGCAATCCTTTCATTTTTACCATAAGGAAACTCAGCTAAAATTTGGGCTACCCCAAACACTTCCTCAACTGCTCCTACCTTTAACATCTCCTCAACCACCTCTTCCATCTCATCTAGAAGTTCATAAATTATATTGTAGTTTCTAATTAAAACCCGCTCAGTCTCCGCTAATTTAGCAGCTGGGGAGGTAATTTTAGTATTAAAGCCAATTACAATAGATCTGGTTGCTGCTGCTAATTTAACATCAGCTTCCCCAATATCCCCTGTAGCAGAGGATATTATCTTAACATGTTCTTTTTCTTCATTAAATTTTTGCAAAGAACTCTCAATTGCCTCAAGTGAGCCTTGCTTATCTGCTTTAACTACCAAATTTAAAGTAGTTTCTTTATCTTCCTTTAATCTATCAATTAATGTTTTTGCCTCTGATTTAATATCTTTTACTTGGATTACTTCATCTCCCAAAGTTGCTCCAACAGCAGGCACGCTTTCTAAGCCTAATATTTCAACAGGCATGGAAGGAGTTGCCTCATTTAAAGTTTTACCTTGATAATCAAAGATTCCTCTAATTTTTCCCTTTACTCCCCCTAAAAATATTTGATCACCTTTTTTTAAAGTGCCGTTTCTAATAAGTAATGTCGCAATAGATCCTTTAAATTTATCCAAATTAGATTCAATTACTACCCCACTTGCAGGTAAACTAGGATCTCCTTTTAATTCATGTAGCTCAGCTACAAGCAAAATCATCTCTAATAACTTATCTACACCCAAACCAGATTTAGCAGATAAAGGTACAATTGGCACATCCCCACCGTACTCTTCTACTAAAACTTCATTATCAGATAACTGTTTTTTAATTTTTTCGGTTTGGACTTTTATATCAACACCTAAATCTATTTTATTGATCGCCACAATCATAGGTACCTTAGCAGCTTTAATGTGCTTTATAGCCTCCACAGTTTGGGGCATCACTCCATCATCAACAGCTACCACTAAAACTGCTATATCTGCTACATTTGCTCCCCTGGATCTCATCTTCTCAAAAGCAGCGTGGCCAGGAGTATCAATAAAAGTGATGAGTTTAGAGTTATGAGTTACTTGGTATGCCCCAATTGCTTGGGTAATTCCCCCATGCTCTTTAGAAGCAACAGAGGATTTTCTGATAAAATCAAGCAGGGTAGTTTTTCCATGATCAACATGGCCTAAAATTGTTACAATTGGTGATCTGCTTATACTTGCCATTTTTCTTAAAAAACCGCCTCATAACTACTCTTTTTTCTCTTCAGCACCGCTCTCTTTTTTTTCTTCCTCTTTAACAGCTTTATCTAATTTGTTAGTGGTTACATCATCTGTTGCTTGAGCCGAAGCACCAGCTTGAGTATCCTCTACCACATCTTTGTCTTCTTTTGTTCCTTCTTCCTTGCCCGCCGTAGCCTTGCTCGGTCTTCGAAGCTCCGGCGAAGGAGGCGCGGAGGCGGGTTTATCACCTTCTGCTTCCTTAACCGTACCATCTTCACTAACTTCTGCACTCTCCCCTGTTCCTTCAATATCTATTTTCCAACCTGTTAATTTAGCGGCTAATCTGACATTTTGTCCTCCCTTACCAATAGCTAATGATAATTGATTATCAGGAATTTTAACCTTGGCAATTTTAGTTTCTTCATCCAAAAAAACTTGAATATCTTTGGCAGGCGATAGCGCTGCCACTATAAACCTGGCTGGATCATCAGAGTAAGAAACTATATCTATTTTTTCCTCACCCAATTCATTCATTACAGCCTGGACCCTAACTCCTTTTTGCCCAACCAATGAACCTACAGGATCAACCCCTTCTTGAGAAGAAACAGCAGCTAACTTAGTTCTTCCTCCTGCTTCTCTGGCAATCTCTTTAATTTCAACTGCTCCTGATTGGATCTCCGGAACCTCTATAGCAAATAAACCCTTAACCAATCCTGCATCAGATCTTGAGACAATAATCTCCGGTCCTCTACCCGATTCTCTAATCTCTTTGATATAAAATTTTAAGCGCTGGTTAGGCACGTAGGATTCATTTCTAGATTGCTCGGGAGGAGGCATTATCCCTTCCGCCCTACCTAAATCAATAAAATAAGTATTTCCTTCCTGGCGCTGGATCAAACCGGAAACTATCGCTCCTACTTTTTGTGCATACTCATCCATAATTGCTCCTTTTTCAGCTTCATTTAATCTTTGGGTAATAACTTGTTTGGCTGTTTGAGCGGCAATTCTGGCAAATCCTGGAGGGGTGACATTTTTGTCACCACTATTGATAGTAATCTCACCACTTTGAGGATCAATTTTAGCCTCATATTCTTCAATATCCTCAGGAATAACTTCCCCTCTTAAAGATAAATCTTTACGATAAGCAGCCAGTGCAGCCTGTCTAATAGCATCCAAAACTACATCAATCTCAACCCCTTTTTCCGAGGCTATTTGATTTATCGCTGCTGCAAATTCTGTTCGTGCCTGTATAGGCATAAATTTAAAAAAGGTGGGGCAAGCCCACCTCTTACCTTCCTTTCTAACTCAACCTATTTTAGTCTTCTAAGCCTATTTAGTCAACCCTGTGTAAGCTAATTTTAAGTTCTTTTAATCCTTCAGAAAAAGTATTATATTACCATTATGGAAAGTTGGCTTTTATATACGCTTATTGCAATTATAGTCATCATAATTTTATCGGGAATTAAAATCATTGACCAATATGAAAGAGGGGTTGTTTTAACACTAGGATCATTCACAGGAGTTTTAAACCCGGGATTAAGAATTGTTATTCCGATAATCCAAAGATTAATTAAAGTCGATATGAGGATTACCACTTTGGATATCCCTCAACAGGAAGTTATTACCAAGGATAATGTGCCAGTTGGCATTAATGCAGTAGTTTACTTTCAGGTAGAAAAGCCAGACGATGCTGTCTTGAAAATTCAAGATTTTTCTTATGCCATTATGCAGTATGCTCAAACTGCGCTAAGGGATGTAATTGGTGGGGTGGAGCTTGATACATTACTCACTGAGCGAGAAAAATTAGCCGAGCAAATCAAAGCTATTGTTGATAAAGAGACAGACCAATGGGGAGTTAATATGACTTCTATAAAGATGCAAGATATTACATTGCCTCAGGATATGAAAAGGGTGATGGCCAAACAAGCTGAGGCGGAAAGGGAGCGAAGAGCTACAATCATTAGAGCAGAAGGAGAAAGATCAGCTGCTAAAAATTTAAAAGAAGCTATGGAGATTATGGATAGATCTGGAGCAATCTCTTTAAGAACCTTGCAAACCATAGAATCAACTAATACTAATCCTCAATCTACTGTAATTTTTACGCTTCCTACAGAGATTTTAGCTGGTTTGAAGCAATTTCTGAAGCGCTAATAGTGAAGTCCTTTTCTGATCTTTTAAGAAATTTAAGTTTTATATCTTTAGGAATTTTCTGTGTTACCCTTTTTCCAATTAAATAATCTAAAACCAGCCTTTTTTCTTAGGTTTTAAGGAAGCTAATGTTTGATATAACTCTTTTTCCTCTGCAGATAAACTCTTAGGTACCTCAAGCCTAACTCTAACAAAATGATCTCCCCGACCTCCTCTTAAATTGAAAACTCCCTTTCCTTTTAATCTAATTAAGGCTCCTGCTTCTGTTCCTCCTGGAACTTTTACCTTAACTTTTCCATCTATAGTATTAACCTCTATTGTATCTCCTAAAACAACTTGAGGGATTGTTAATATTCTTTCTGTAAAAATATCTGCGCCTTCTCTTAAAAACTCAGAGTGGCGTTTTACTCTAAAAACAATATCTACATCTCCAAATCTCATCCTGGTTCCATTATCTACACCAGCTGGGACTTTAATAGTCATTCGCTCTCTTGTTCTTTTACTATTCCCTTCAATTCTTTCAATCTCTATATCTTTAGTAACTCCATGAACTGCCTCATCAAAAGTTAGATCCATCTGGAAACTTTGTCTTCTTCTAAAACCCTGGCTAAATTGTTCAGCAAATCCTCCCCCAAAAATTTGCTCAAATAAATCAAATGGGTCTACAAATCCACCACTTCCTTGCCCTCCACTACTGCTCCAAGAGTAGCTAAACCCACCTTGTCCAAAGGGCCCGCCCTGAGTCCCACCGAATGGATTAAAACCTTCTCCAAATCCAGCGCCAGATGGACCACCAAATCCTGAGGCTCCTGGGCCAAAGGCACTATGGCCAAACTGGTCATAAGTTTTTCTTTTGCTTGAATCAGATAAAACTTGATAAGCTTCAGAAATCTCTTTAAATTTTTCAGCTGATCCCGGCGATTTATCTATATCAGGATGATGTTTTCTTGCGAGCTTCCTATAAGCACTTTTAATTTCTGCATCTGGTGCGCTTTTAGGTATGCCTAATACTTCATAATAATCTTTTTTAGCCATTAGTTTATTTTTGTCATTCCGTGCTTGACACGGAATCCATATTATAACTCTTTAATGTGTTTAGATTATCTGGTAAATGATCCATACCTTCAAACTCCCTAACAACAATAGACTTTATTTTTTTCTTTAACTTAGGATCAATATAAGGATAAACCATTTCTTCCTCCCCACCAATGCTTTCACAATCATCTTCTATATAGATATCAGGCACTAGACTTTCTACTATATCTTTATACTCTTCCCCTTGTTGCCTAAAATAAAGATTCTTTTGATCTGGAAAATTAAACTTTTTTAAAACATCTTTTATATCTTCAATTTCCTTTTTGATTCTTCTGGATGTTAAATACATTATAACTACTCCTTGGTTTTTCCAAGTTGTTATCTTTTGAACTGCATTACTAATTGGAATATAGCTAGCATAGTCATGAACAGACCCAGGTGGAATTTCATGCGTTATATTTGTTCCATATTTTAGAGTGTTTTCCTCTCTTTGGACACCAGCTTCATGAGAGCGTTTTACTCTTTCTTGACGATTCAAACCCTTAGCATTTTGATACATTAGGATTGTCCCTTCTGTAAAAATTAGTACTTTCATAATCAAAAAAGCCTCGGAGATCTTCCGAGGCGATTTGTCATTCTGATCCTGAGCGTAGCCGAAGGAGAAGAATCTCAAGATTAGATCCTTCTGGTTCAATAGACCATCAGGTCTTCGACCCTGAGGCTCAGACCCGAAGGGATGATAGTTTATTCCTTTTCTTTTTTCTCCTCTCCAGCCTCATCCACTACTTGTCCTTCAACCACATCCTCCTTCGGAGCTTGCGAGGACTCTTCCTCTTTTTTATCTTCAGAACCTGACTGACTTGCTTGTCCTTCGGTAGCTCCTGGAGCGGAGGAGGAGTACATAGCTGCTCCTACTTTTTGAATAGCCTCAGACAGCGCATCCATCTTGGGTTTTAAATCCGAAGTAGTAGCAGTTTGGACAACTCCTTTTAGATCATTTAATTTTTGCTCAACGTCTGTTCTGACCTCAGGAGAAACTTTATCTCCAGCCTCTTTAAGAGTCCGCTCAGTTGTAAAAATTAATGTATCTGCTTGATTTCTTACCTCTATTTCTTCTTTTTTCTTTCTATCTTCCTCAGCATTAGCTTCAGCTTCTTTAGTCATCCGTTCAACTTCTGCCTTATCCAAACCTGTTGAACCAGTGATAGTTATTTTTTGCACTTTTTCAGTTGCTTTATCTTTTGCAGATACATTTAAAATTCCATTGGCATCAATATCAAAAGTAACCTCAATTTGAGGAATACCTCTAGGGGAGGGTGGAATTCCATCAAGTACAAATTTACCCAAAGATTTATTATCTGCTGCCATTGGCCTTTCCCCTTGCAACACATTAATCTCAACTGCTGGTTGATTATCTGCAGCAGTTGAAAAAACTTCTGATTTAGATGAAGGAATAGTTGTGTTTCTTGGAATTAGCGGGGTAGAGACTCCACCTAAAGTTTCTATTCCTAAAGTTAGAGGGGTTACATCTAAAAGCAAGACGTCTTTGACCTCTCCACCCAAAACCCCACCTTGAATAGCTGCTCCGATTGCCACTACCTCATCAGGATTAATACCTTTATGAGGCTCTTTGCCAAAAAACTCAGAGACCTTTTTAGAAACTGCAGGCATTCTAGTCATTCCTCCTACTAAAACTACCTCCTCCACTTTAGATGATTCAATCTTGGCATCTTTTAAAGCAGATTTTACAGCCTCAAATGTTTTATCAATTAACTCAGAAACCAAACTTTCTAGTTTAGCACGGGAAAGCTTTGTTTCTAAGTGTTTAGGACCAGAGTCAGTGGCTGTTACAAAAGGTATTGAGATATCTGTTTCCATAGAAGAAGAAAGCTCAATTTTAGCTTTTTCTGCAGCATCCCTTAATCTTTGTAGGGCTTGTCTGTCACCTTTTAAATCTATTCCTTCCTGTTTTTTAAACTCTTCTGCTAAAAAGTCAATAATTTTTTGATCAAAATCATCTCCACCTAAATGAGTATCACCATTGGTACTTTTAACCTCAAACACACCTTCACCCAGCTCTAATATAGATATATCAAAGGTCCCACCACCTAAATCATAAACAGCAATGGTGTGTGAGTGAGCTTTATCTAATCCATAAGCAAGCGCTGCTGCTGTTGGTTCATTTATAATTCGGGATACATTTAATCCTGCAATTTCTCCTGCTTGTTTTGTAGCCTGGCGCTGTGAATCATCAAAATATGCTGGGACTGTTATAACTGCATCAGTTACTTTTTCACCTAAATAGGACTCTGCATCAGCTTTAATTTTTTGCAGAATTTGTGCAGAGATTTCCTGAGGAGTATATTCATGACCCTCAACTTCAACAACAGCCATGCCATTTTTACCTTCTTTAATAGTGTAAGGAAGCCACTTTATATCCCGCTGAACCTCAGGATCACTAAATTTCCTACCCATAAGACGCTTTACAGAAAAAATAGTTTCTTTTGGATTTACAATAGCCTGGCGCTTTGCAACGCGCCCTACAATATTTTTTGTAGGATTAACAACACTAGGGATAATATTTTCTCCTTCAGCAGAGTGAATAACTTTGGGTTTTCCACCCTCCATTACAGCTACAGCACTATTTGTTGTTCCTAAATCAATTCCAACTATTTTTGCCATAATTAAGCTCCTCTCATTTCCTGACGTCTTTTTATCACATTAGGAATATCTTGTTCTCTATGCCAAACCTCAGTTCCTAAATTTCTTATATTATCTATAAAGCCACCAATTGGACCTCCAAATCTGACTCGTTTAAAACTTCTAAGTGTCTGCACGTAAGATTCGTTTCCAAATGGATTACCAATTTCCTCGTCTTTAAGATCTGTCACTTCAACTCTATCTTCTCTATAAGCCTTTAAAGCATCAACAAACCATCTTACTGGACCAATTACAGTTTTTGCTACTTTTTCAGATATCATTCTTAGTTGTTCATTCATAATTTTGTATCACCACTCTCTAGGCAGCTTTTATCTGTTCTCTTTCTGTCATTCTGAACTTGATTCAGAATCTTTTCTGTCATTTCGATACGTAAGTGAGAAATCTCCAGACTAATCTTGAGATCCTTCTCCGCCAGCTGGCGGATCAGGATAACAATTCCTTCCTCCCTACAACTACCTTTGCAGGTTTAATCACTTTTCCCCCTAAAGTATACCCTTTTTCTACAATTTCTAAAATAATATTATCATCACCATCTTTGGTGTCAACTGCTTCATGAAGGCTGGGATCAAACCGGGTACCACCCGTCCCGTGCGAAGACACGGGATCTATCTCAATCTCCTCCAACCCTTCATCAGCTAATACTGCTTGAAGCTGTTGTAAAGCTAACTCCACTCCCCTAAACCAACCTGATTCTCTATCTTCCTCTGATGCTCCTTTAATTGCTTTTTCAAAATGATCCAAAACAGGCAATATTTTAATAATTAAATTAGCATTTGCCCAAGAACTTAATTCACCTCTTGCCTCTTGAATTCTTTTTTCTAAATTTTGATAATCAGCAACTGCTCTTTTGAGTTGATTTCTGATATCTTCATGATCTACCTTTACTCTTGCCAACTCCTCCTGTAGCTCTTGTACCTCTGCTTTTTTAGTAGCTTGAGAAATTACATCATCATGAGTATTATTTTGATTATCTTCTTTTTGTTTTTTCATAAGTTTCTACCAAGAATGCAATGCTTGCGATACTAAATTACTCATATATTTTACATAAGGTAGTACTACCGGAAAATTTAATCTGGCCGGGCCAATCACCCCCAAAACTCCATCCCTTTCCCCTCTTCCTTCAAACTTACAAAAAACAAAACTAGTTGGCCGCAAATATTCATACTCCATATCTTCTCCAAATAAAATATGTATCGGATCCGCTCCCATCGCCTTGCCTAATATTTGATTTAGAGTTGGGAATTCATCAAATAAAGACAGTACAAATCTAGTTACATCAATATCGGAAAATTCCGGCCAATCTAAAATATTGGCTGCTCCTGCATAAAAAATTTCTCCATCCTCATTTACAGCTAGTGCCAAAATACTACAACGGTTGGCTAGCGAGCGAACTGCTGCTTTTAATAATCTGTTTTCTTCGTGACGAGATTGCCAAAGATTCTCTTTAAGTGAAACTTCCGCTGAAACAGGAAGTTCCTTTTCCTTCATCAATTCGGCAATGTAAACTCGATACCCCATTGATGTGGGAATCCTACCAGCACTGGTGTGGGGTTGTTTTAAATAACCATCTTGAGTCAAACGAACCATCTCATGGCGGATGGTGGCAGGGGAGACTCCTAAGTTAAACTCTTTATCAACATTTTCGCTCCCAACAGGTTCTCCGCTTTTAACATAAAACTCAACTATGGCTTTGAGTAAATCTTTTTGTCTATCGTTTAAATCTGACATAATTTTTAATTAGCACTAATATACCAAGAGTGCTAATATATGTCAAGTAGTCTATTTAGTTTGCTTAGCTGGTAATTTGTATTTATAATTTATTTATGGAATCAACTAATAATCCCCTGCAAGAATATAGGTTTATTCCCCATTATCATGGTGATAAAGTAAGAATTTTATTTATAATTGCTGGTATAATCATGATCCTTGGACTTCCTTTTTTCCAAGAGCTAATTCACTTACCCCTGTATAGTTCTTTTTTAGGAATTCTAGCACTTGGTTTTATAGCAGGGCTCACCAATCCCCGCCAAATGTGGGTTGCGCTCCTTGATACATGTATTTCCATAGCAGCTTTAGTAATTTTTGAGTACTACGCAATCCATAGTTTCAATCAAGAAAGTCTAATATTTTTTTGGACAAATCAAATTTTAGCCTTACTTTTTTTTGCTGCTTTATATTTCTCCACCAAAACTTTAAGAGGATTTTTCTTTAGGAAACCAAAATAAATTTAGTAGTTTTATAATATCTAGGATCTGAGTGCAAAGTTAAATCTCTGGAGTTTAAAACCCTATCTATATTAATAATCCCATCCATATGATCTATTTCATGTTGGAAAACCCTATTTAGAATTTTTCCCAATTTAGTATTATCTTTGGTATTCCAATAATTTTTATTTCCTTTTTCATCAAAATATTCAAACTCTATCCATGAGGGTCTAACAGTTGGAGCAACGATAGGGTGAGTGCTCATACACATTTCTTTATATAAATATTTTTTCTTTGAAACTTTAGTAATTTTAGGATTAATAATGATCTGGTATTTTTCAGGAGTGTAAATTACGGAAAATTTCTCAGGGATGCCAACTTGGACTGCAGTTATGCCCCTACCTACTCTTGTTAATTTTCTATATTTAATTAAACATTTTTTTAAATACCTAAATTTTGCTTGGTATTCTTTTGTGTTAATTTTATTTAAAGGAACATCGATAGATCGTTTTCTTAAATCTTTATACTCGCCAATTTGATAAATAAAATCAGCAACCAAAGCTGCATGATGAGCAACTTGCTTTTTAAATCTCCTATTTGGTGCTAATTTTTTCTTCCAAGTTTTCATTGGCGAAAGTATACACTAGAAGCTAACGTAGGAAAACTAAATGAGTTTTTTATCCTTTAAGGATATATAAAACCTTTTTCTTTCAATTAAAATAGCCCCCATTCCAACTAAAATTGAAACAAACATTATTATCCAACCTATAACGGGAATTAAAGTTAGGACTTCATAAATTATTAAACCAACAATAAAAGCAATACTTAAATTTATCTTTCTATTGGTTAAGTCCATTAATTTTTGCCCAATTAACATCATTATAAAAAGTGGTGATATATATAAAAGTATTAGATAAATTACTAATAAAATTAAAGCTAATGGCAATCCAACAATGGTAATCAATAAAACAAAGATCAAGAAAGGTGTAAGAATTAATGCTAAAAATCCAACAAATAATGAAAGCCAAGGGCGCTCCGAAATTAGATTAACATTTTTCTGAGTATAAATTGGAACTAAATTAATAAGTAAAACTCCTATTATTAATAAAGAAAGTGCGCTAAATAATTTTACAAAGAAGCCAAATCGAGCAATTTGACCGGCAATTTTTTCTTTATCTAATCTTTCTTTGGGGAAACTTAATTGTCTAATTTCTCCCGATATAGTTGCACCTGGTTGTAAGTCCAACGGATCTGAGCTAAAGTATTTTATATCCCCCGCTACATTTGCATTTGAAGTTAACATTAATTTTCCCACCCCTGCTAATACATCCCCGCTTACTGTACTTGCCAAAGTTAGCTGTCCAGCTCCAGCAGTTATGTCCTTAGGAACTGGTGCAAAAATATTTAAAGAACCTGCTCCGGAAACTATCGATCCTCCAATAACTGCTGAATCAGAAATATTAACTACTCCACCAAAAACAGTAATATTTCTACCCACCTCTCCGGTAATATTAACTTGCCCGCCACCTACTCTTAAATCATTACTTACTTTCCCTCTAATATTTACTGAACCTCCGGCAACTAAAAGATCACCATTTATATCCCCTTCCACTAATATATTTCCCCCTGCTAAATAAGCATCACCATTAATAGTTCCAGAAATTGTGATACTTTCTCCCATTGCAAAATAGTCTTTATTAATAATTTGATCTTTTGGTAAAACAATAGTTTCTTTTCGATCTATATTTTCTACTTGCCCTAAACCAGCAAGTGTTGGATTTTGCTCTTCTTCTACTTCAATTAAGGGTTCAGTTGGAATTATCTCTTGAGCCAAGATAGGGGTAACTAGCAAAAGGGGCAGAAGGATAATAATGAGTAAAGCTAAGATCCTTCTTATCATTTAAACTCCTCGAGAATAGTCAAATTAGCTTAACTTGTCAACTATTAAGAAATTATTGCATATTTTAATAATCTGGTTTATTATTCGGGGAATCTATGGGTAAAGATAAAATCCAGCAAATTGAGCTAAAAACAAGAGATATCTTAGAGCAAGTTTTAGGAAAAATTATAGATCTAAAACCTCCTATTAATTTAGCCAAAGTTTTAGAGTATTTTGATGTTTCTTTAAGTCTGGCACGTTTTAAAGTTCCATCAGTTGCTGGAGCTTTTGATAAGAGATTAAAAATGATTTATCTATCAAAAGATGAACCATACAAAAGACAATTTTTTACAGCAGCTCATGAGTTAGGACACTTAGTTTTAAATCATAAAAAAAACTTTGATGTTTTTTATAGACAACAGCTTTCAGAGTTTAATGGTTTATCCGCCGAAGCTAGAGCGAAGGAGGGAAAAGCTTCTGAAGAAAAAGAAGCAAATTATTTTGCAGCATCCTTACTAATGCCCGAAGAATTAGTTAAAAAATTCTGG
Organism: Candidatus Daviesbacteria bacterium; assembly: GCA_016176465.1. GTDB lineage: Bacteria > Patescibacteriota > Microgenomatia > Daviesbacterales > UBA10151 > JACOXD01. The sequence continues at coordinate 94,689 of JACOXD010000004.1, forward strand.
AATGAGAAAAAAGATATAGAACTTTTAGCAGCTTACTTTGGTGTCTCCCGTTCTGCTGCCTACTGGAGACTTAAAAACTTAAAGGTTATTTAATATGGCAGTAGCAAATTTTCTTTCTCCCCAAAAAATTATAGAAACAAAAACAGTTGAGGTTTTAAAAAATCCTCAAACTTGGCAAAAGCAAGCAACCCAAGAAGTAAGAGAGGACTTCTCTGAGTTAGATAAATTAAGGTTTAAAGATATAGATTGGAGGCTAAAAAATAGAGAAAACTTTAGAAAATTTTTAATGGGACTTTTGATTTTTCAAAATGTTGCTGTGTTTTTAATAGTAGGACTAGCAGTTTGGTTTGATAAAGTAAAAGGTTTAGAGTTAATCTTTGCAACATTAATTGGTGGAACCTTGCTAGAGACAGCTGGGTTAATTCTAATAATTATTAAGTGGTTATTTTCAGAAATATCTTATAAGGGTAAAAACTTTTAAGAGGAGTCTCTTAATGTAAGACTTCCTGTTGGTATACTGTCTCTCCAAGATTCAAATCTACCTCTGGGAGTATGTTCAGCTATAATCATAAGTCTATCTGTCATTCTCCCTAATTGACCAATGCCTAAAGGTGTAACAAATTGACGTGCACTCACTATCGCAAACCTATTTGCTTCTAAAGTATCTAGAACATCTCCCGAGTTTACATCGCCAATCTCTATTGTTTCTCCTGTTTCAACTTTCTTAATAGTCATTGGATTATTATGGATAACTAAATATAGTCTACCCAACCCATTAGGATTTATGACTCGAGCCATCTCTGAAATAGCCCTTTGCCACTCAGGTACCCATTGCAAAGAATTATTACAAATAATTTGATCAAAGGTACCATTAGGGTATCTTAAAGAAGTCATGTCACCTGTTTTAGCTTCTATATTCCTTTCTACACCCGCAGCGGCAATCACTTTTTTATTAAAAGTCGTCATCTCAGGTGCATAATCTACACAGGTAATTCTTACTCGACCTCCATGTTGTTCTTGAAAAAAGACTCCTAGATAAGCTTCATATAATCCTGGTCCAGCTCCGAGACTTGCCCATCTTTCTGGTTTTGTAGCACTTTGAAAACGCATATGATAAAGAAGAGATTCCATGGTAAGTGAGTAGGTTGCTCTAGACTCAATTCTTGCCCACTGTCCCGCTCTTAGGTTCCATACATTTAGCAAAAATATTTTGGGATCCTTCCCTGGATCAGGTTCAGAAGGAACCATTATTGCAGAAGATACTGCTTCTGGATTAGGATCAATCTGTCTTAGAATTGATTCAATAAACTGAAGGAACATTTTCCCATGCATCTGGGCTAGAGATAAGCGTCGTGGATCAAGTTGAGTCAGGGCTTGTACTCCTAATCTAAATTCTTCTGCAGCTCGAGAGACATCTGCCTTAGTAAGGGCCCCAAAATTAACATTTATTCCTGGTCTAGTCTCATCTACCATCAGCGAATTATAGGGTATATTTAAATTGGCGTCAAATCTAACTTTTTAAAATACTCGAGTGCCCCTGGAAATTTAGACTATTTTTTAATTGAATGGGCTACCATAGAACCTGACTTAATTTTACTTAGGATTTCATTTATATCCTCGTGCTCTTGGCTGTGAGCTGCTTGCTCTTCTCTGATAGTCTTTAATTCACCAATTACTTTATCTAATCTGTCATAAGTCCCATTTTTAAACTCCCCCAGCTCCTCTTTAGTGGCATATTTTTGTAGCTCATATTTCAATTCATCCTTTGAGGTAAAAAAATTAGTTATTTCTTCTTTGGTAAAATAGTTTTCTAAGTCTTGTTTAGTAGCTAAAACTTTTAGCAGTTTTTTAATATCTTGATCAGTTAACATAGATTTAATTTTATCACAGAAAGATTACTTGACAGCTCAACTAAAATATAAGGTATGAATACTCAAAATGTTATTGATAAATTTAGAGGCAAAATTTTGGGAAATCAGGCAACTAAGAAAATTATTGCTGAAACTTTACTTTTACTTCCAGAGAAAACTATAGAGGATTTATCTAAACATGTTTGGTTTATGTCCTCTTTTGATGATGCCTGGGCATATACTTTTAGAGGGAATGATCTAAAAGGGAAAAAGATGATCTTTTTATCTGATGAGTTATTATCTCAAGATAAAGAATCTATTCAGTTCACTATCCTCCATGAAGTAGGACATGTAGTTTTAAACCATAGAAATTCAATTAACTTTAGACAAACTAGAGAAGAGGTTAACAAACAAGAGCAAGAAGCAGATAAATTTGCTTTTAGATACTTAAACCAATCTTTTCTCTAGCTCTTCTACTGTTTGTTCTACAGTTAAATTAGAATTGTCTATAACAACTTCTTCTTTGTCTTTCCACGACTCCATCATCTCGTAAATAGTTTTAACCATCTCATCGCTTAGTTTTTCTTCCCCCTCTCTTAAAAAGTTTCTTCTTATTAGCGCATCAAACGATGGCATAAGTACAACAACTTTCATAGCAACAGGCCCCAATACTTGCTTCCAGTTATCTAGCCCTGCCTCTTCCCACTCTGGAAAAACAGCATCATCTATAACACAGTTATATCCTTCAGCTAGGTAAATCTTCACAACTTCTGCACAGGATTTTTGAGCTAAACTCAATTGCCTTTTAGTTTCTTCACTCCATCCTTCTTGAGGATCTACAAGTCCTGACTTCACGAAATATCTAAATTGGTCTAAAGAGAGATGAATTGTTGGAATCTTCTGTTTTTTAGCCCAAGAATCTGCAACCGAACTTTTTCCAGCTCCAGCAGGTCCAGTGATTAACAAAATAAAATTATTCACTAACTTTTAAGTATACTTAAAAAGGCCTCTTGTGGTATCTCCACGTTGCCTATCATTTTCATCTTTTTCTTTCCCTTTTTTTGTTTTTCCAAAAGTTTATCTTTTCTTGTTCTATCTCCACCATATAATTTTTGAGTCACATCTTTTCTGAAAGGAGAGATTGTTTCACGAGCAATAATTTTTCCACCAATTGCAGCCTGAAGTGCTATAGCAAAATTTTGGCGAGGCAAAACTTCTTTTAGTTTTTCAACCATCCGCCGACCGGCGGATTCTGCTTTCTGTCTATAAACTATTGTAGAAAGTGCATCTACTTTTTCTCCTCCTACTAAAAAATCAACTCTTACACCGTCAACTTCCCTAAAATCTATTAAGTTCCAATCTAAGGAAGCAAACCCAGAAGAGACTGATTTTAATTTGTCATAAAAATCTGTAATCATCTCAGATAAGGGCATTTCATAACTTAGCTGCACTTGTAAACCAAAATGCTGCATGTTTAAAAACCGACCCCTCCTATCCTGGACTAATTCCATAACTGCTCCTATATATTGTTGTGGAACGAATATCTCAAGCTTAACCCATGGCTCTTTAAGGGGTCGTCCTGAGGAGTTTACCATTGAGGGATCTAATTCAGACGGATTATGTATCAATTTCCCATCCCAGAGATATTCCACACTTGGTGCTGTTGCTAGAAGATCTACACTAAATTCTCCCTGTAATCTTTCCTGCACAACTTCAGCATGAAGCAATCCTAAAAACCCACATCTAAACCCAGCACCTAAGGCTGTTGAATTTTCCAGCTCATATGTAAAAGCTGGATCAGATAATCTGAATTTATCTAAGGCTTCTTTTATATCATGGTATTCATCCTGATCAATTGGATAGAGCCCTACAAAAACCATTGGTTTTACATCTTTATAGCCAGGTAGCGCTGTTACACCTCCGAGGTGTGATGTTACGGTGTCACCTACTTTCACCAGGTCAGGAGTTTTTATTCCTGTTGCAACATAACCTATTTCCCCTGCTTTTAAGCTTTCTGATATGGAAAGTTTTGGAGAAAAATATCCTTTTTCTAAAACCTGTCCCTTTGCTTTTGTCCCAAGAAAATATATTTCTGATTGGTCTTTAGGAACTTCCCCTTCCATAATTCGGACACAAGCGATAACTCCTTTATATGCATCAAAAAAACAGTCGAACACAAGGGCGCGAAGAGGAAGGTGCAAAGCTAATCCACCTTCCAGGTGGTTTACGTTGACACCTGCGGATTTTGGAGGCGGAATACGCTCTATTATTGCTTTTAATATTTCTTCCACCCCCTGCCCTGTTTTTCCTGATGCTAAAATAATTTCTGATTCCAAAAAACCAAAAGTATCAGTTAATTCTTTTTTTACTTTTTCAACATCAGCATTTGGCAAATCTACTTTGTTCACAACTGGAATTAAAGTTAGATTTTGCTCCAAAGCTGAGAGTCCATGAGACAAAGTTTGAGCTTGGATCCCTTGAGTTGCATCAACTAAAATCACTGCACCTTCAACTGCAGCTAAAGCACGAGAAACCTCATAAGAAAAATCCACGTGACCAGGAGTGTCAATTAGGTTTAGTATATAGGGTATAGCATTTAGGGTATAGTTTAAACGCACAGGAGCAAGTTTTATAGTAATTCCCCGTTCTCTCTCAAGTGCTAAAGAATCCAAAAGTTGGGGTTCCATTTTATCTTTAGCAACAGTACCTGTTATTTCAATCAACCTATCTGATAAAGTTGATTTGCCATGATCTACATGTGCAATGATACTGAAATTGCGAATATTCATGGAGGATATTATACTGCGCTAGTTTCATCAACTAGCTCTTCTGTTTTTAATTTTGTTTGGAATTTAGAAATCTTTTTAATTAGATTTACAAAGGTAGCAAGCTCTTCCACTTTTAGTAGCCAAACCAAAATTAAATAAATCCCTAAACCAAAGATAGATGCAATACCGGTTAGAATTAATAAATTAATAGTTTTAGTGGTATCAAAAACCAGCTGATCTAGTGCTTTTATAGGAATGTATAAAGCAATAGCAGAAACAATAGCGGCCAAAAGCATCTTAGAAGCCGGTGCAAATAAAGCCTGTCGGTCAAATCCCCCTACTTTTTGATGTAAGTAATAAATTAAAAGTAAAACAGAAATATTGGTTGCCACAGCTGAAGATAGTGCCAGTCCCCAAACGTCAAGATTGAAAAAATATACAACTAATAAATTTAAAACGATATTAATTAAAACTCCAATAAAAGAAACTAAAACAGGTGTCCTAATGTCTTTAAAAGCATAAAAACCGCGAACTAAAAGTAAAATTACAGATTGAGCGGCCAAACCTACTGCAAACCAAGCAACAGTCATCCCGGTTAAAACAGTATCATCCCAATCAAATTGTGAGGCTCCAAAAACTAATCTCACTGCCGGGATCCGCAAAACTATTAAAATTGCCGCCGCAGGTAAAGTTAAAAATAAAATCTGGTGCATGGTTGTTAGAAGGGTTAATTTAAATGACTCAATCTCCCCTTTGGAGTGCTCCCTTGACAAAACAGGCAAAGCAGCTTGGGCTATTGTTGCACCAAATAACCCAATAGGGACAGTGTATAGGTGTTGGGCAAAAGTTAAAAGGGTTACTGACTGGTAAGAGATAAGGGATGAAAGAGCAATAGCTACCCTATCTGATATTTGTTCAAAAACTAACCCTAAGTTCCGTAAACTCATCATTCTAATAATCTCTCTTACCCCGCTATTAAATAAATCTAAGGTAAGTTCATATTTAAATCCAAGAGATGAAATTAATGGCAGCTGGATTAAAGCATGCAAAATCGCTCCAATGACTACTCCGAAAGCAGGCCCCATAATTCCTAAGGGTTTTGATAAAAATACTATCCCAAAAATAATACCTAAGTTATAAAAAAGTGGAGCGAGTGATGGAATTATAAAGCGCTGGTAACTTTGGGCCAAGGCTATAAAAAAAGAACCAATAAGCAATGCAATCTCAGCGAGTAATATTATTCTACTTATTGAATCTGTTAACTGCTTTTGCTCTCCACTAAATCCAGGCACTAATAAACTGTTTAAAGGAGCAACAAAAACAAAGGCTAACACTGATGCAAAAGTAAAAATAAGCAATGCCAAATTTAATGTTGTGGTCGCAAACTTAAATGCTTCCTCCTCACCTTTATGAGATATAAAATCAGTGAAAACTGGGATAAAAGCAAGGGACAGCGCCCCAAAAATTAATAGTTGAAAAATCAAATCAGGCAAAGAAAAAGCAGCTAAAAAAATAGCAGCTGTTGAGGTATCAAAATTATGAACTAATAACCTATCTCTGATTAAGCCTAAAACTTTTGATGCAAAAACAGCAAACATCAAAATAGCAGCACCTGATAAAATACTGTTTTGGCGCAGTGAGATTAAAGAAAGGAGTGATTTAACCATATGAAATTAAGTAAATATAATTCTAAGTCACAGGTAAGTTTTAATCCATAGCTAATATTGTTGCAAGCTAATATAAAGCTATGATAAGATTCGCTCTGCCCTTGTCAAAATGCTCTCGCATTTTGCAAGCGATCTCGCAAGCAGATTGTTATCTCAAGTTTTAAGGAGGCTTGTTCCGATATGCCTATAATACGTTCCGCAAAAAAGAAAATGCGCCAGGATAAAGTAAGAACTTTACGCAATCAAAATAAAAAATTAGCTTTAAAAAAGCTAATCAAATCTATGCGCAAAACTCCAAGCGCTAAATTACTAACTCAAATTTCATCAAGCTTGGATAAAGCAAGTAAAACTAATTTAATCCATGCTAATAAGGCATCACGATTGAAGTCAAGACTATCAAAATTGATAGCTCAGCCTTCTTTTGCGAACAAAAGTAAAGCCTCCAGGTTAAAATCCAGATTATCTAAACTAATTGTTTCTAAACCCAAAGCTCAAATCCTGGTTAAAACAGCCGCTAAAAAAACTTCTAAGAAGACTTAAAGTTCAAAGCTAGCGAGTTAATACAATATCTTTTCCTAGTTGCAGTTGGACCATCATCAAATAAATGCCCTAAGTGAGCTCCACAATTTTTACACAAAACCTCAATTCTTTTCATCCCATGAGATAAATCCACCTTTAACTTCACTTTTTCATTTTCAGCTACTTTATCGAAAGAGGGCCAGCCTGTACCTGATTCAAATTTATCATCTGATAAAAAAAGCTTCTCCCCGCAAACCACACACTGGTAAATCCCTCTTGCTTTATTATGAAGATACTTTCCGCTAAAAGGGGCCTCTGTTGATTTTAGGAAGCAAATTTCATATTGCTTTTGTGTTAAAGCTTTTTTCAACTCTTTTAAGTTTTTTCTTTTTACATAATCCACAACTTAATATTATACCAACGCTTTCACGCTGTATAATATTGATATGTTGGAATCTGCCCCAAAAATTAAACTTAATTTAAACCTGCTTTTCCCTCAAGGCATCCCGCAAAAGATTCATGTTAAATTTTTAAAGTGGTTGCTTACATTTGGAAGATATATAGCAGTAGTTGTTGAGATTTTAGTATTAGCTACTTTTGCAGCAAGGTTTAAGTTTGATAGTGACTTAGTTCATCTTAAAGAAGAAATTAACAAACATATCCCATTTATAGAAAGCCTAGCAACCCAAGAAGTTTTAATTAGAGAGACTCAATTTAAAATTGATGTTGGTAAAAAAACCTACAACTTAAACCCTAATATCTCTTTGATTGTAACTACAGTAGCCTCACTTACTCCAACAGGAATTAGGATTAGCAGTATGCATTTTGATAACAATTCAGGGAAGGTTAATCTTCCATTTAGGCTCGCAGGCAAAACAAATTCAAACAATGATTTGGCAGTTTTTTTAAGCAACTTAAAAAATGATTCAACCTTTACTAATATTGATTTGGTTGGTTTGACTTTTGAACAAGGCGAGATGAACTTTTCTATTACCGGAAATGTTAAGTAACTAAAATTATGGATGGACGTTTTGGCAGATATTACACTTATATTAAGCCTGTTTTAAGAAACAGCTATGTCCGAACTTATAGTTCCCTGGTTTTTAGTTTAATAGCTATTGTATTTTTTGGCGTTTTTGCCATAAGGCCTACTCTTAAAACAATTTTTTCATTGCAAAAAGATATTGCTCAACAAGAGCAAGTTTTAAAGCAGCTGACGCAAAAATCAACCAATCTTGAGCTAGGTAGACAAAATTATTTAAATTTAGATCTTGCTAGTTTGGAGGCTCTAGATCGATTGTTACCAAATAATGCTGCGCTTGCAGATTTGATTGACGATCTCCAAACAACTGCTTTTGAAAATAATGCCTCCATTTCAGGACTGCAGTTTCAACCTATTGAGATAGAAAACTCATCCACAACAGTCGCCAAAACTAACGTCCAGGAAGTAGTTTTTACTATAAACATGCAAGGAAGTTATCAAGCACTGCTAAATGTATTAGATTCTCTTATCAACTTTCCCCGCTTAATCTCTTTAAGTACTGTCAGCCTTAATAAAATAGAGGGTGGTCCTTTGGTTTTATCAATTAATGGAAAAGCACTTTACTTAAAATGAACAAAAAAGAATTACTTGTCTTAAGTTTAGTCACTTTTTTAGTTTTTATAGTCTGGATATCAACCGATATTTACAGAACAAAGTCTAATATTGAAATTTCACCCAAACTGCAACAAGCTCTAGAACCCCTTAATCCTAATTTTGATAAAACTTTTTTAGAACGGATTAAAAGTCAAAACTTAAATCAGTCAATAGATAATAATCCGGAAAGCAGCGATTCAGGAGAACTTTAATGAATTCTAATCCTTTTATAAAAATACCTACCCTTCTTGGACTGACGCTTTTGGCTATTGCGCTAGGTATAGGAATTATCCTTTTTCGCTATCATCAATATGTAACTTTTCAAACTAAAGCAGCTTTTGAACCCAAAAGTATTAAAATTGTCAATATTAGCGATTCTTCCGCCACAATCACTTGGAATACTGATAATTTAACAACTGGCAAAGTTCTCTTTGGAGAAACACCAATGCTAGGTTTATCGCAAAAAGATGAGCGAGATTTGAAAACTACCTATCCAAGGTTAACCCATTTTGTAACATTAAAAAATTTAAGTAGTGAAAAAAATTATTATTTTCAAGTTTTAAATAATGAGTTTAGCTATCCTGATCAAGTTTTACAATTTAAAACTAATCCCAAAAATGAAAATCCTTCCCAGGCAAAATCCCATCTGGCAGTTTCCGGTTCGCTACTTTCTCAAAGAAAGCAATTAATTGATGATGCCTTAGTTTTTTTGAAAATTCCCAGGCATGGAGATTTGGCTACTTTTATCACTCCCCTTGGTAATTTTATCATCACTGTTGATAATTTAAATCTTGAATCAAAAACTGAAAGCTTACTTATTGCCTCTTCGGGTAACATAACCTCTCAAGTTAAAATAACTCTTTCCCAAAATAGCAAACCGCTTCCTCCTATTGTTTTAGGAGAGGATGCCGATTTTAGCAATCTTCCGCAGTTAGATAATCCAAATTCAAGCAATTTAGATATTAATCTGGATGGATCAATTAATTCCCTAGATCTATCTTTAGTGTTAAACAATATTGGAAAACAAATAAAAAATCCCAGAGTTGATATTAATTTTGACGGAAAGGTTGATCAAAAGGATGTTGAGCTAATTAAGCAAAAATTACGCTAAAAATTTCCAGATTAAGCTTTGCAAAGCTAATCTTTCTTCAATTAATCCTTGTTTAATTTTATAATCTGTTATTAATATCTGATGATAAAAAAACTTAAGTTTTTCAAGGGGGAAATTTCTTTTTTGTTGTTCTATTTTTTTAAAGATAAAACTGGAAGTATTTTTAGGATTTAGAATTAATCTTCTTAGCATATAAAAAAGCATTGTTAAAATATATTGGCAGTTTACTTCTTTGAGCAATATTTCAAACTCATCCATAGCTTTGGGATTTTTTTCTGAAAGCATGTTTAACAAAGGAAAAATAGTTATTTCTTTTTCTTCATTAATTTGGATTACTTGAATTTTTTTATTCATTAAAATTTTGCTAGAGGGTTTTTTTGAGAATTTTAAAATTAAGGTTAAAGAATCATCTATATCTAGTTGGTTTATATCCAAAGATTCATCAACATCCTCAACAATGACTAATCTTTTTTCAGAAAATAAATCCATACTAGCTAGCTCTATTAACAACTTAGCTAATCCAATTTCTTCAAAATTAATTTCTTTGACGCTTAAGGGGTCAAAATCTTTTTTTATCTCACTAATCTTTTTATTTAATGCCGCGAGGGCACTCCCATAAGCAACAATTATTTTCATTTTTGATCTTCCGTTTTACTAAAACTCATCCTTACGAAATTGTGTATTTTTTTCATATCATTATCTTGTGGAATTAATACAAATGCTCCTCCATAAAAAGCGGCAGGAGGCGTAACCAAGATTGATTTTCCTTCACCCAAATCCCCCAATACAACGCTTTCTACTTTCTTTGTTGTTTTAATTAATTTATAAAATTCCAAATAATGTTCAAAAGGGATATCTGTTTCCAAACTTGATCCAAGAGTTGCCACCAAACCTGTAACTTTTATTGGATTAGCTAAAGTTTCTAAAGACAACACTTTTTCTCTAAATGCTTGGATAATAAGTTGTTGTCTTCTTGATCTGGCAAAATCCGATCCTTCACCATTGCTTCCCATTCTAGAGCGAACAAATTTGAGAGCAGTTTCCCCATCCATTTTTGTACTACCTTCATCAAAGTGTATATGTTCAAAACGACAATCAAACCTAATTTTATTTGAATCGGTAGCAATAGCCCCTGTTGGATCAAGCAATATTTTATATTTCCCTGAAGCTAGGGGGTAAGGCTTATCAGAATACCAAAGTCCACTCGGATAAGGTGTCGCTAAATTTAGCTTTTGTATATCTTCGTCTTTTAACTCTCTTTCCTCCTCTTTATAATCACACAATTCATCTTCTTTGCCTTCAATTGGGTAGTTGTAGTCATCAAATGTATGTGGCACATTGACCTTAACCCCTTCTATTAAATCTATTGCTTTGGCAAAACCGCTAAAATCCAACCTTATGGCATAATGAATTGGAATCCCCATAATTTCTCCAATTTTACTTTTGGTGTAATTTAACCCATCCCCCTTTTTAACTCCAATTGCGTACAGGGTATTTACTTTAACTGACGCTTTATCAATCCATAAATCCCTAGGGATAGAAAAAAGAATAGCTTTTTTGGTTTTTAAATTATATGAGGCAATAATTATTGAATCAGTAAGTAATGGTCCATCATGCCCTCCCCCAGCATTTCCTATCATTAAAATATTTACCCGATCATTATCAGATTTTATAGGAGAGGCTCCAGGAAGTAGTGGTATTTTAAATATAAAGGAACTGGAAGAAGAAGTAGTTTGAGCCCAAATAAAAATTATTAAAAAAACCATTCCCAACCCTATTAAAAAAGGTAAAAATTTTTTAAAATTTTGTTTATTTTTTCTATTTTGTTTCTGTAAATCTATCTTTTTAAGCATCAACTTGGGAAATTATTTTTAAGAAATCGGATGGATTTAGCGCCCCAGTTGCGACTAAGACTCCATTAATATTTTCTTGCATTAAAAAATCTTTAACATTTTCAAAATTAACACTCCCCCCATATAAAACTTCCAAATTATCCTTCTTTGTCTTTAACTTAGTAGCAACACTATTGGCGTTAGATGGAGTATCAGGATTACCAGTGCCTATGGCAAAGATTGGCTCATAAGCAACCAAATTGCAATCATTCGGAATAGGGGTATTTTCCCCTTGAACACAGACTAAAGGAATAATATTATACTTTTTAGCTTCCATAACTTTTTGAGCTACCATCTCATCAGTTTCAGCAAAATTTTTCCGCCTCTCGCTATGACCTAAAATTGCCAGATCAATAAAAGGAGATAAAAATTTTGCAGCTTCCTCACCAGTGTAGGAACCCTCTGGAAAGGGGGATAAATCTTGAGAACCTACAAGTATTGGGAAATTATTTACAAGCATTTGTTTTTTAACTTCTTCAATGCTTAAAAAATCAGGACAAACAACTATTTTTAAATCTTCCCTTTTATAAAGCTTTGGACCAACCACAGATACCCAATCAAGCGTTTTATTGATATCTAAATTGGATTTAAAATTTACAATAACCCAAAGATTTTTATTCATATAAAGCTTACGCCTGCTAAAGACAGTGAAGTCACGAGCTAGAAAAATGTAGTGCGTTTCGCTTATGCCAAGTCAATGACCGTAGACCAGTCTGGTGCGAAACAAACTCCAAGCGAGACGCGTGGAAGGTCGAGCGGTTTTTTCAGCCGTGACGAACTAGTCTTTAATTTCCGAACCAACCGTACTTTTTTAAGTCTACCATGAAATCTGAAGAAACCTCCACCCCCTCTTGTTCAAGGAGTGTTTTTTGCAAAGCTTTTGAGTGATCAAAGCATTTAATGGAGATAAATCCATGTCTATTTATCACCCTAAACCAAGGTAAATCCTCTTCATTATTGTGTAAAATTCCTCCTACAATTCTAGCTGCTCTTGGCATACCAGCTAAAGTAGCTAATGTTCCATAAGTAGTTACTTTACCATAGGGAATTTTTTTAGTTAAGGAAATAACTTGTAATTTAAAACTCAAGATTGGATTAATTTAACCAGTTCTGCTTTTGGCATAGCTCCAATTTTCCTACCCACTTCTTTACCATCCTTTAATACTATATAAGTAGGAATGCTCATTACACCATTTTGGGAGGCTTTATCAGGTTCTTCATCAACATTAATCTTTACAATCTCTACTTTACCTGAATATTCTTTTTCTACCTCTTCCAAAATAGGATCCATTATCCTACAAGGTCCACACCATGGAGCCCAAAAATCAAGAAGCTGTGTCATAGGATAAAAATTATATCACCAAAATTTAAAGATTAAAGTAGTTACTTAAATGAAACCGTGCGCTGAAACTTGACCTCCCTGTTGAGAAGGCGCTTCCATTAAAACTGCTCGTACATGAGCCTCTACCAATTTAGACATAACCTCCCCATCTCCTTGATCCATAAAGTACTCCAATATAGTAAAGTAATTCTCCTGATCTGAATCGTCACCTGAGATAAATTGTTTAGCCCAGGCTATCGCCGCAACTCTACGATGAGCTAGTTCTACTCTATCTGGTCCTTCGTAAATTTTTCTCACTTGCTCAAGGGGAATCAGTTTCTTATCGTCTTTTCCTAGAAGCAAGGATCCGGCCAATTTAGCAAACCCATCACAGATTTCACCATGTAATTCTCCCATCCTTTCTTGAAGTGGAGTTCTTAACCCTGCTGCGGAAGTATAGAATGCCTCTGCCAATAACTCTAACTTCTCGCGCGTATTAGGAAGAGAATCCCAATCACTTCTAAAAAACGCCGGTACTCCAATTGAAAACCTCTGCGCTTCAGTATAGGCCGGATCAGTTCTCACTCCTGCTAATCCACGAGCTGCCAAACTCATCGCTTCAGCCAAAGCTTCATTCCTATTCGGCGCCATCTCTCCATGTGGGCTAATCAACACATCTATTATTCCTCTTCCCACAACATACATCTCATGAGGCCTTAGAGAACCTGGATCTTGCTCGAATCTTGCTAATAAATCCGGACTTGCCATAATTGCTGGGTAATATAAACCTATAGGCATATTTTGTCAAATTTTGTCAAAGAATTTTATTAGTGTTAAACTATGCACCATCACCGCTCCTGTCATTCTGAGGCGGAGCCGAAGAATCTAATCTAGATCCTTCACCAGAACGTTCAGGATGACAGTAAACCATATGCCCAATAAGCTCCTAGATGATTTAAACCCTATCCAACAACAAGCTGTTAAAGCAACTGAGGGCCCTAATTTGGTTTTAGCTGGAGCAGGATCAGGAAAAACAAGAGTACTAACCTACAAGGTTGCATATTTAATTTCTGAAAAAAAAGTTCCTGCAGAAGACATAGTTTGTTATACATTTACTAATAAGGCCGCAGGGGAAATGCGAGACCGAATCCTTAAGCTTCTTCAACTATACGCTAAACCCTACACCCTAAACGCTATTCCTTTAATGGGTACATTCCACTCTATCTGTGCCAAGATTTTAAGGAAAGAAGGATATAATATTGGGCTATCCCCTGGCTTTTCTATTTATGATGAAGGGGATGCGCTAGATGCTGTTAAAGAAGCAATGAAGAATTTAAATCTAGCTACTCAAAAAATTAACCCTGGTGCTGTTAGGCATACAATTTCATCAGCTAAAAATGAACTAATTTCAGAGTTAGAATATCCCCAAATGATAAGGGGTTATTTTCAAGAAACTGTAGCTAAAGTTTATTTAGAATATCAAAAAATTTTAAGGCAAAACCAGGCTTTGGATTTTGATGATTTATTAATGAGCACTATTCAACTATTTCAAAGTAACCCTCCAGTACTGGCGCGCTATCAAAACCAGTTTCAATATATTTTAGTAGATGAGTATCAAGATACTAATGCCGCTCAGTATCAGCTAATAAAACTTTTAGCTGCGAAACACCGAAACATTTGTGTAGTTGGCGACTTCGCACAGGCGATATATAGCTTCAGAGGCGCTGATTATCGAAATATGCTTAGTTTCCAAAAAGATTATCCTGAGGCTAAGGTATTTAATTTAGAACAAAACTACCGCTCTACTCAAATTATTTTAGATGCAGCCCAAGCTGTAATCTCAGAAAATAAACTGCATCCTATTTTAAAGCTGTGGACTGATAAAAAAGGTGGCGTAAAAATTAAAATCTTCCAAGCCCGCTCTGAAGTTGAAGAAGCGTTATTTATAGTAGAACAAATACAAACTCTTACTAGAGCGAGGGGTGACGGCGAGCGGGGTGCCCCATTGAGTCCACGCAGTGAAACGAGGAGATCGAATGGGGCTGCAAGCCGGCAGAACCCGGAGCAAATGAGTCTATCGGATTTTGCAGTTTTATATCGTACTAATGCTCAATCCAGAGCGCTGGAAGAGGTTTTCCTAAAGTCAGGTATTCCTTATAAATTAGTAGGCGGGGTGCAATTTTATGAGCGAAAAGAGATTAAGGATGTTTTATCTTATTTAAAGCTATTGCAAAATCCTAAAGATTCTATAGCTATAAAAAGAATAGAAAAAATAGGTAAGCTTAGGGCTTCTAAATTTTTTGAATTTCAACAGGTCATCCTGAACCCTTCGCTACGCTCGAGGGTGAACTCCGTGAAGGATCCAGATTCTTCTCAGGCGAAGCCTGATCAGAATGACAGTATTCCCTTTACCACCCTAGAACTTTTAGATCAAATTTTATCTTTAACCGGTTACTTAGCATATTTAGACGATGGGAGTGAACAAGGAAAAGTTAGGGTAGAAAACGTTAAAGAGTTACGCTCTGTTGCGGAAGAGTTTCCTAATTTAGTTTTATTTTTGGAAAATGTAGCTTTAGTTCAAGAAAACCAGCTACCTGAAAGTAAAAGAAAAATGGATCAAGAAGCTGTTACTTTAATGACAATTCATGCCTCCAAAGGTTTGGAATTTCCAGTTATATTTTTAACTGGAATGGAGGAAGGTTTATTCCCCCACTCCCGTTCTATGCTTGATCCCAGTGAAATGGAGGAAGAAAGACGTTTAGCTTATGTAGGAATTACCAGAGCAAAAGATAAATTATTTTTAACTCATACCCGCTCAAGATTATATTTTGGAAGTAAAACAAATAGCATTGTCTCCCGTTTTATTATGGCAATACCAGAAAAGCTACTGGATTTATCTGAAGGTTTCAGAGATTCTGATAGATTTGATGATGATATAACTCCTATTAATGATGAGGAAGAGTGGTTAAATGGATAAGGCAGCTCTTCTTTTGCTATTAACTTTATCTTCAGCAATTTTTCCCAACTTACCTTCATTTTCCCTTCCAACAGAAAATAGTGAGACAGAACCAGATCTAGTTTTAAAAGTATCCCAACCAGTTAAAACTTCTTCTTTTTTTGAGGAAAAAGAAGAAGTTAAGGAAGAAGAAATAGAAAGGCAAACAAAATACGAGGATGATGCAGAGTTAGAACTGGGGGAAGAAAAAATAAAAGAAGCGGGTGAGGATGGAAAAAGGATAAAAACTTATAAAGTGACCTTTTACCAAGGAAAAGAATATGAAAGAGAACTTATATCTACTAAGATAGATTACCCTAAAGATAAGATTATATTAAAAGGAACAAAAATTGTTTGGAGAACTGCCAGTACCCCTGATGGAGATATTCAGTATTGGAGGAAACTTAAAGTTTGGGCAACTCATTATGATTCTAAGTGTTTAGGTTGTAATGAATGGACAGCAACAGGATTAAGAGCAGGCAAAGGAGTAATCGCAGTTGATCCAAAAGTAATAAAATTAGGATCACGAGTTTACATCCCAGGATATGGGCTTGCAACAGCAGGTGATACAGGTGGGGCAATTAAAGGAAATATTATAGATTTAGGATTTGATGACGCTAGAACTGCAGGGTGGCGAGCACAATATGTGGACATTTATCTTCTATAATTTTCCATCCTGAGCGTAGTCGAAGGATAGATATATATCTTTTATAAAAATTTAAATGTTTCAATTATCTTTTCATATATAGCTTTATTTTTATCAGGGTTTCCTGAAGTTTGAGCCGGATTTATAATGATCTCATAAATTTTATCTCCTTTTAATGCAACTATATTAGCTTCAACCCCTACTTGTCCCCCGCAACATCCATCTATTCTTAATGCGTCTAGTCCTCCTAGTTTAGTATTCTTAATCTCTATATCTTTTAAGCTATCTTTACCATATTTTATAAATAAACCCTTCCCAAAATACTGTTCCAAATTTTCCCTTGTGTACCCTTCATTATTCTTTTTTATTCCTATCGATACTTGGTAAGTTACTGCTAGGGGCTTTTCTTCATTAAAAATGTCATTAGGCTCTAAATTAATAATGCCTGGCCAAGAGGCATTTATATTAGCTGGACCACTCCTTATTGAATATTTATCAAGTGGATACTCTATTTGATAAAACCTTGTTGCCTGATAAGTACTCCAATTTGTAGAATCAGATTTGCTATCTTCTAATTCTTTAAACTCATCCTCTAGTCTTTTCTGTTCCTCTTCACTAAGTTTTTGGGTAAAACTTCTTCCATCTTTAGTATTACACTGAGTAGGATAAGATTCCATCACTGGATAATATTTTGCACACTCTTCAAAAGAATTAATATTTTTAATTCTTTGCTGCTGAAAATAGAAATATGTACCGTATACTAATCCTGCAAAAATCACTACAGCTAAAAGTATAACTACTAAAGAAAACCCTTTTGCATTAAGTTTTTTTGATTTCAAGTGGGATGGAGATAGTATGAACATTTTTTATTTTATCCTCAGCTTTTTTAGCTCTTTTAGAAAAATCTGGGCCAGCATCCTTAAAAAATCTGCTAGCGAATAAAACCTCAATGTAAACTGGCTCATCATCCTTTGTATAATGGGTAATAATTAGATTCCCATCATCTTCACCGTATTCATAAGGTTTATCTGATAACCAAATATTTAATACATCATCCTCAGGTTCATAAATTATTTTATTTTTTCTAAAAACATTTTTTTTATTCTTAGAAAAGCTTTGCTTATTCATAGAAAAACTTCGTTTATTTTTCATATCTACCCCTCCTTGTGGGATAAAAAGTTACTAAGGTAATTATACCATTTACCTCAGAATAAATTATTCTTAAATTATAATCCTCATTCAGTTTTCTTAATACAATTTTTACTTTAAGTTCATAATTCTCCATGTAGTGATCAGGGCGCAAAATAGCTTCCTTAATATTATTTCTCTTTATATTGAATTTAATAATCGAAGGATGGTTAAATTTGTCCTTGGCATGTTTCGTATAAACAAGCTTCACAATGTGATCATATCATGCTGCTTAAGCTTCAGGCTGGTCAGCAAGATAAATGGATATATTTACTCTAATCACAATAATGGTATTTTGTCCCTCTTGAACAACCCATGACAGCACAACTTTCACTTTTGCTCGTTTTTATATCCTCAGCTTTAATTTCATCTAAACTATCCCCCTTACTTTTGTATAAACATTGCGTCTCAGCTGGAACTCCTCCGCAACACCCGCATCCACAAGCCGTATAACTATTAGCCTCTATATCTTCAGCAACATTCTGATCTAAAAATTTAAAAGTAGAGATAATTTTCTCGTAT
The DNA here is from genome assembly GCA_016176465.1 of Candidatus Daviesbacteria bacterium. Taxonomy (GTDB): domain Bacteria; phylum Patescibacteriota; class Microgenomatia; order Daviesbacterales; family UBA10151; genus JACOXD01. The sequence continues at coordinate 112,804 of JACOXD010000004.1, forward strand.
AACCCATTATCCTCTTTTGGCCACAAAAAAAGATTAGGTTCAATAGCGATCAAATATCTTGGATTGCTGGGGATAGAGATTAAGGTTTGTTGTTTTCCAGATGAAGTCACAACTGAGTAATATTCACCAAAAATATTACTAACTTTTTTTACTATTTCTTTCGGGGCATTAGGCAGACATGAACTGCCCATATTACATTGAGGATATTCTAATCCATATTTTTTTGCTTCTTCCAAACTTGAGATATCAGCTGATTTAGCAATTACGGAAATTTTAATAGAATACGTTGGCGCTTCATTAACTCCAGCCTTAAAGGTATTCTCTGTTTGTTCACTATCAAATCTTATATTATCTGCGTCAGAATCATAAATATTCCAATTACTGGGATAGCTAATTCTATAGCTCCATTTATCATTTGTATAAATTTTCCAATCAGATATATCAACAGGTGGTTTTAGTTTTTCCTGTTCCTCCTCACTTAACTGCTCAGTAAAACTTTTTCCATCTTTAGATTTGCACTGTCTGGGGTAACTCTCTAAAACAGGATTTCCTGCTTTAACGCACTCTTCAAAAGAATTTATATTTTTGATTTTTTGCTGCTGAAAATAAGAATAAGTTCCATAAGCTAAACCAGCAAGGATAAGTAAAGCTATTAGAACAATTACTAGCGAAAATCCTTTTTGCATAATTTAAGGTCCAAATTTTATGCTACCAAGAATATTCTCTATGACTTGTTTGTTTTTATTACTGTCTTTTAAAGGGGGGACAATTGTGAACCTAAATATTACACTAGAAATTGCTCCAGAAGGTTGATCCAGTATCTTGATCACAAATATTTCACTCCCAGGGGAACATCCTTCTCCGTTACAATCAACATCTAGCCTTATCCCCGATAACCCGTCAACTGAGGTTTCTTTGGCGGTTACACCTTTATCAAAACCAAGATAGACTGGTGATATATATCCATATCTTTCAGATAAATCTTTAGCATTAAAAAGAGCTAAATTATCTTTATTATTAAAAACAAATATGGATAAAGTATATGGTGGATTTTCAAGATTTTGTTTTGCATATTGATCGTTTGGTTTTAAAGTAACCCCAATAGGTTGAAATAAGAGGCTACGTGAATTATAAAGACCCCCGATGTATGTTTCATCTGGCCATAAAAGTGAATACTTATCTAGGGGATACTTGAGCTCCTTTATCCATCCTTGCTTAAAGGTCTCCCAATTAGCTGTTTCATCTACTGAGAGTGAGGATTGGGGAGATGATGTTATTACAGGGTTTTGGGGTTGGGGTTTTGGAGTACTAACCCTTCCTAGATAAAATGCTCCGCCAACAGCAGCAACTATTATCAAAACCCCAACCAAAACTGATACCAGAGCAAATCCTTTTTGCATGAATTTATCATAGCATGAGATGGTATAATAGCCACATATGAGAAAGGTTCATTCTGTTGTCTGGAAAGAAGATGAATGGTTTGTAGCTAAAGCCTTAGAGGTTGAAGTGGCTAGTCAAGGAAAAAGCGAAAAAGAAGCTTTAGATAATTTAAAAGAGGCTCTAGAGTTATATTTTGAAGATCAAGCACAAATTGATCTAGCTCCAGTTCAAAAACCTAAACTGCAGGATCTATCTATCCAGGTCAATACCTAAGCTTTATTCTGCTAAAAGAGTAATTTCTCAAAGAGGAAGCCACATCAAATTACATAAGGTAATTTTACTCTAAAAACTGAGGAAGGTTCCCGCTGCAGCTTTCTACCTTTTCCCAACCATTCGGCACATCACAAGGAGTTGGGAACTCTTTGCACTCACCTGTTTTTGAATTTTTTGCTGGAGTAATAACTTGAATACATACTTCATCATTATTCTCAGAAGTGCTCTGCAAAAATTTGAAACTTTCTAAAATCTCTCCTGTTACTTCTGGTTGATTTTGCGTTGGGAATTTGAGCAAATACATTCTGTCTTTGAATGGCACTAAAATAAACTGAGGTTTGCCATCTCTATAGTCCACAATATTGTATCCACCTAATTGCCCACTTATTGTAGCAATAAGTGTTGGTGCGATTAAGTTACTCCTTAAAGTAAAATCTCCCCAGATAAATGGGAAATACCAATATTTTTTATACCAAGCTTCTGGGTCTAAATTATCAGGATTATTAAATACCCAAATGGTTAAAGGGGCATTTTCAAAATCCCCTTGCTTTTCTAAAAGATTAACTGCCCCTACAAATTTTCCTGGCTCATAACCTACATAAGAGCTAAAGTTTTTTCTAAACTCTCCGTTCCCCCTTTTATTAAACTCTTCTTCAGACTCTTCTTTTAGAATTAAGTTGGCAGGATAGCTAAACTCAATCCCTAAACTTTGGTTTGAATAACTTTTATCTTTTTCCTTATTTTCCTGGGGTTTTAAATTTTGGGGAATCAATTTTTGAGGAGAGTCTAAATTTATCTTTTGGCTAAAGTAGAAAGCTCCCCCTACAACTCCAACAAAAACTACTATTACTATTAAAGCTAAAATTGGGGCAAATCCTTTTTGCACTGATTTAATTGTACCAAAATTATTAACGGATAGAAGAAATTATTCTCTCAACTTGGGAAGATAAATCTTCCCTGCTTGAAGCTGGAGCATTATTGTTGGAAACGCGGTGGGAAATAATTAAACCCTTACTACCTATATTTAAACACCATTGATAATTTGTAAGGTATTGATTCCCAGAAATACTGACATTAGTTTGAGTCAATTTAATTACCTGGTGTTTTCCCAGCTGGACAGTTTCACCCTGACAGTTGGTAGTATTTCCTACTATAACTGTAATCGGTTTTATAGCTCTATCACAAACAATTCTTTGGGAAGATAAGTTTACTGGATCAAATTCAAAGTTAGATGAATTAGAGCAAGCTACAGTTCCCCAATTTTGTTGGTAACTTAACGAAAACCCATCTCCGGTATAAATCTTAACTTGGGTTAAGGATGGGCTGGGCGATGGAGTTTGAGAGGGACGAGGGCTCACTCGTACTATTGGGGTTGGACGAGGGGTTGGACTGGGAGAAGGAGTTTGATTGAGGAATTGGCTTGTGGGGGATGGGGTCGCGCTAAATCTAGGCACCTCTGCGTTTTCAGATATATTATTTCTAAAAGATTGAGTTAAATAATAAATTGTTCCAGCAAGTATTCCTAGGATTAAAATAATTATTATCCCTGCAACAATAAGCCCCCTTTTTGCCTCCATAGTTTTCATCTTTTACCATAAAATAATAATTTTTTAAAGACCTAGGAAATATACTCTAAGTTTGCTTGTTTAAAACAATCCATTATTTTAAAATCAAAAGGTGGATTTAAGAGTAATTGATTCTTCTTTAAAAAAAGAATACAACAATTTAGTAACCCATGTTGTCCAATCCTGGCAGTGGGGAGAATTTAGAGAAAAATTAGGTACTCCTATTTACAGGTATGGAATCTTTGATAAAAATAAGCTTGTTACAGCCTTTACCATCACTTTTCATAAAATCCCCTTAACCTCTAAATTTATAGGCTACCTCCCTAAGGGAGGAGAACTTACCTCTGACTTAGCTTCCTTCCTTTTGCAAATAGGCAAGGGAAAAAATGCAGCTTTTATTAAATTAGAACCTAATATTTTAAAATCAACCAATCTTAAAATAGATAAAAATTTTCATAAATCGCCAAAAAGTATGTTTACTAAATATAATTTTGTCCTAGATTTAACACCATCTATAGAGGAGTTATTAAAAAAAATGCATCCTAAAACCCGCTATAACATTAGATTGTCTGAAAAAAAGGGGGTAAAAGTAGAAGAAAGAGTAGATGATGAAGCTTTAGATATTTACTTAAAGTTATATTTTGAAACAACCAAACGCCAGGGCTATTTTGGTCATAATGAAACTTATCATAAAAAAGTTTGGCAAACTTTAAGGATGAATAATATGGCAAGACTTTTAATTGCTATCTATAAAAACATCCCTCTAACTGCTTGGATGCTTTTTAATTTTAAAGATACACTTTATTACCCTTATGGTGGATCATCCAACTTACACCGTGATGTAATGGCATCTAATTTAGTAGCTTTTGAGGCGATTAAATTAGGAAAAAAATTAAACTTAAAAAAAATTGATATGTGGGGATCACTTGGTCCTGATGCCAATCCCAAAGATCCTTGGTTTGGATTTCATCGTTTCAAGCAAGGATATGGAGGAGATTTAGTTGAATATATTGGCACTTATGATCTAGTTTTTAATAGACCGACTTATTATTTAGTAAGTTATCTAGATCGTTTTACTAAGTTAAAATCAACTCTTCTTAGATTGTTAGGATGAAGGACATACTTTATTCCTCCACCGATGCCCGTCAATCGCCAATGTGGGGAGATTATTTATCTAAAATTGGTTGGAAAATTGAATGGGTAGAAAATATTCAAATTTTTATAAGACCACTTCCCTTTTTGCCTTTTTCTATAATTAAAATTCAACATCCACTACCTCCAATTCCCTTTAAAAAAATTGATCAAATTGCTAAAAAAAATAAAGCTTTAGCAACTATACTAGAACCTCATAATTTTAAATTCGCTGAAAAAAGTTTTTTAGATAATGGCTACTCAATTTCCAAATTAAGATTTGCTCATACTGCTACTACTAAAATAGATTTAACTAAACCTGAAAAAGAAATATTTAAAGATTTCTCAGAAAATGCCAAACGCAATATAAGAAAAGCTCAAGAGAACTTGCTAGTAAAAAACTACTTTCTAAAAGAAATTAAAAACTTTGAAGAGGTATTCCTTCAATTTTTCGCTCTTTTTAGCTCGATGCAAAAAATAAAAAAAATAATGTTACCAGGTAAAACAGAACAATCTAAAAGATTGAAAGCTTTTGCTAAAAATTCTTTTATCCTCTTTGCCTACTTAAAAAAATCTAACGGTCCTATTGCAGCTTTATGGATTTTTTTTTATAAAGATGTAGCCTATTATATGCAAACAGGGACAAGTGAGTTAGGTTATAAATTAATGGCTAATTATTTACTTACCTTAGAAGCAATTAAGCAATCCAAAAAACTTAAACTAAAAGTCTTTGATTTTGAAGCTATTTATGATCCAAGATATAAAAGTGACCATAAATCTTGGATTAAATTTTCCGAATTTAAAAAAAGGTTTCATGGCCAAATAATTGAGTATCCCCCATCTTACATAAAATTTTACAATCCTTTCTTTAAATTATTTTATTTATGTATGACTTATTTTTCCAAATAATTTTTTTAATAGCCTTAATCTTTTTTTTATTTTTTTTAATTTGGCGGTTAAGACTTAAAAGATTAAAAAGATATAAATCTTTACTCCTTGGCAATATTGATGTTTATCAAAAATATAATAAAGAGTTGGTCTTAACTATCAATAATTTTGCCCAAGGAGTATCTATTAATAATGAAAGTATTAAAAATAGTTATTGGTATAGCATAGCTAAAAAAGTAAAAGAACATACTCAAAAAAATAAAAGTCCATGTATTTTAATGCTGGGACTTGGTGCAAATACAATTTCCGGATTAGTTAATAAACTAGACCCAAAAATCCATCAAACAATAGTTGAAATTGATCCCTTAATTATTAATGCTTGTCAGGATTATTTTGATTTAGAGAAAAATAAAAATCTAAAACTAATAAATCAAGATGCCTATAAATTGTTAAATAAAAAGCAAGCATTTGCTGAAAAATTTGATTGCATAGTTGTTGATATTTTTATTGGTAAAGCTCCTTATCACTCACTAGATTCCAATAAGCCATTGTTTATAGAAAAGCTACTTAAATATCTTAAAAGTAACGGCTTGATTATTTTTAATAAGCCAGGTACTTCAAAAGAAACAAAAGAGGATAATCAAATTTTAATAAGTTATCTAAAAAATAACTTTAAAAATACTGCAATGGAATATATACACGATCCAAGGGGATATAAGAATTTTATTATTTTTGGCTTTAATAAAAAGTAATGCCTAAAAAAATCGCTTTAGTGATTTTCCCAATAATTATTTTACTTTCCTTAGTATTCTTACTTATTAAAATACTATCCACTGATATAAATAATCCTTACAAAATAGTTTTAGTTGGCGATTCCATGACCGCAATTTTAGGAGAAAACGTCAGCGAGCTTAAAGATTATTTAAAAAAAGATTTTCCTAATCAAAAGTTTGAAATTATCAATTATAGCCTTGGTTCAACTAATATCTTTTCTGTTGATGATAGACTGGAGAAGATTTCAACCATATCTGGTAGAATCCATCCTCCTATTTTAAAACAAGACTTTGATTTAATAATTATTGAATCCTTTGGACATAACCCGTTGTCTCAATATAAATTAAAAGAAGGGTTAGAAAAACAAACTCACGCTTTAACTTCAGCAATATATAAAATAAAACAAACTCACCCAGAATCAAGAATAGTTTTTTTGGCAACAATTGCTCCTCATAAAACCCGCTACGGGGAAGGATCAGTTGTATTAATGCCAGATAAAAGAATTGAGTGGGCAAAAGAGAGAGTAGCCTACATAGAAAATCATATTAAATTTGCCAAGGAAAACAACATCCCTTTAGTAAATATTTATCAAAAGTCACTTGACGAAAAAGGAGGTGGGAATATTGACTATATTAACACCAAAGACTTTATTCACCCTTCCCCAACTGGTGTATATTTAATTAGCAAAGAGATCGCTGATTTTATTAAAAATAATCATCTTTTCTAAAAACTTTTTGATATAATCAAAATCCATGAAACTACTTCATTTTTCTGATATTCACATTGGTATGGAAAATTATGCAAAGCTAGACCCTCAAACTGGACTATCTACTAGATTACTTGATTTTTTTAAAACTTTTGATTTTATAGTGGAAACTGCTTTTGAAAAAGAAGTTGATGCGGTAGTTTTTGCAGGAGATGCTTATAAAACTAGGGACCCAAATCCAACTCAACAACGAGGCTTTGGAGAGAGAATTAGAAAATTGGCTAAAAAAATTCCAGTTGTTTTAGTGGTAGGAAACCATGACACTCCAAATGCAGAGGGTAAAGCAAATACTTTAGATATTTACTCCGCTTTGGAAATAGATAATGTCTGGGTTTCAAGAGTTCCAGAGCTTCTAGAGATTCCAACAAAATCTGGAAATTTACAGATTGTTACTCTTCCTTGGCTTCACAAAAATGATTACAAAACTATTGGAGAAAAATTACGTTTACTCTATGATAAAATTCAAAAAAACTCCCCTGCCATATTTTTATCACATGCTGAGGTAATTGGAGCTGAATATGGAAGTGAAAAAGGAATGACTATTGCAAATGATGTAACAATTCCTTTGTCAATTTTGCAGGAAAAAAAGCTATCTTATGTCGCACTCGGACACATCCACAAACACCAAGTTTTATCTAAAGACCCATTAGTTGTATATGCAGGTTCTCCTCATAGGATTGATTTTGGTGAGGAAAAAGAAGAAAAAGGAATTTGTTTGGTTACCATCGATGATGTCATTCCCGCGGAAGCGGGAATCCAAAAAAATAGATCCCCGATCAAGTCGGGGATGACATTCCCCGCCACATTCCAATTTACTAAAACTCCTTGTCGAGAGTTTCTCACCATCATTGTCAATCTAAAAGGGTCTGACCCTAACCCAACTCAAACTATTTTAAATGAGATTGGCAAACAAACTATTAATGAAAAAGTTGTAAAAGTAATTATTAATATTCCGGCAGAAATATCTGGTGAAATTGAAATGGATAAAATTAAAAAGGCTTTAAACGCTGCACACTACATTGCAGGAATCTCAAGAAATGTTGAGAGAAAAGAAAGGATAATTATTGAAACAAAAGGAGTTGAAACTCTTTCTCCAATCCAGGCTTTAGGCAAAAAAATTTACTCCTCTTCATAAGAAAAAATTAGAAGAATATGCTGCAAAGTTACTAGAAAATTAACTTTTGCCTTAATTTAAAACTGTTTGCATGACTTAAATAACCTAAATAAGATTGAAGTGGCCGATTAAAATTCTCTGATCCTAATTCTTTTAATTTTCTAAAAATTCTTCTTTTTGTTTCTGTTCTAGGCAATCTATAGTGGAGCAAAACAATATATCCTAAAAAATCAATTCCCCAATCAAGCTTTCTTAGTACAATTTTTTTAGGATGCAACTCAAGTTTTAGATGATCTTTTAGGAATTCACTGATCTGATCTATTAATTTAGTATGATAGACTAGTCTATTAGAACTTAATAAAATTAAAAAATCATCAGCATATCTTAAATAATACTTAACTTTTAATTTGTGCTTGATAAATTGATCTAACTCATTCATGTAAATATTAGCAAAGATTTGGGAAGTTAAATTACCTAGAGGAATACCCTTACATCCTTTGTCATCCCCGACCCATTTCGCCGAAGCGGGAGCGAGGCGAGCCTGATCGGGGATCCATGAATATTGTCTGTTTATTATATTCCCGCTTCTGCGGGAATGACATGTACAGAAACTGCTAATTACTTGTTTTAGTAACCAGGTAATACTCTCATTTGGATCATTAACATAAAAAGAAAAATAATCTCCGTGTCTGTATGTTTTACTCTTTAACATTTCATAAAGACTAAAAAGATTGTCCTCTAAGTTTCTTTCAAAAGCTTGAATATCAGCTCGTTTCTTTTTTCCTTTTCTAAACTCATTCCATGCTTGAAACAAATTATCTATCACACTGCCTGATTTTAGCCTTGACATACCAATTTTTACCAAACTTTATGATTTTTACAAAAATTTAAGTCAGGCAGTTACTACTTTTCCCAAAACTAAACGTTATAGGGTATTTGTCAACATTTTACTTCCAAGCTATACTACAAAAACTTAAATGGAAAAAAAGAAATTAAAAAAAGCTGTGATTTTTATTTTTTTAAAAGATAGAAAAGTCTTAGTAGAAAAGCGGATAAGAGATGCAGAAAAAATATTGAAAAATCAACTTATTTTTCCAGGAGGAGGTTTGGAAGAAAAAGATTTCGATGATCTAGAAGTTGCGCTGAAACGAGAGATTTTTGAAGAACTCGGAGTATCCGCTTCGAAATTTTCACAATTAGCAAAAGGGTTGAAAATTATTAGTGCCGGTAAAGATGCCAGTTTACATCCATTTATTATTGAAGCTTGGGAAAATGAAATTCCTGAAAAAATTTTAGATAAAGATGTTCCTCTTTTTTGGGTGGATATAGAAGTTATGCTAGAATCCAAAATTGCTCCAACTAAAAAAATAGCAGAATTGGTAAAAGACTATTTAGAAAATGTATGATTCCTGTTTTACTGAAACTATCTAATTTTACAAGCTATGGAGAAAAAGCGCCTGAATTAAATTTTACAAAATTTAAGCTCGCTGCAATTTCCGGTCCTAATGGTGCTGGTAAATCTTCACTTCTTGATGCAATAACATGGTGTCTTTGGGGAACCTCAAGAGCTGGGGACTCATCAGATGAGTTGGTTAGGCTAGGGAGCGATAAAATGTTTGTGCAGTTTAGTTTTGAACTTGACGGAAATCTTTATACTGTTAAAAGAGCAAGATCTAAAAAAAGCGGTGGAAATACTAGCTTAGAGGTTTGGTCTGGAACAGAGAAAAAGCCAGAAACACACAATTTAACAGAAGGGACAATTAAAGCGAGCCAGCAAAAAATAATTGATACGCTACACTTAAGTTTTGAAACTTTTACCAACTCCTCTTTTTTGCGACAGGGTCATGCTGATGAGTTTACTACCAAAGGTCCAACAGATAGAAAAAGAATCTTAGCTAAGAAAAAATAAAAGAAGCGGAGATTAAATTAACACTTTTGGACTATCAACTTCTGGAAATAGAAGCAGAGCTTTCTTTAAAAAAAGATCGGGAAAAAAATTTTAGTCAAATCCAAAACGAGGTAAATTCAGCTAAAAAAGGGGTTTTAGAGATCGAAAGTTTAATAAAAACAATTGAGGAGGAAAAACAATCTATACAGGTAAAGGTCAGTACCTTACTTGAATCCAAAAAACGCTTTGAGGATTTAAACAAAGAGATTGAGGATTTAAAACTGCAAATTAAGTTAAAGGAAAATACGAAGGAGGAATACCAGCTAATTTTAGATCAAAAGCAAGTTATTGAGAAAAATTATCAAATGTTACAGAAGTTACAAGAGAAGAAAAAAACTTTGGATAACAAAAGATCACATTTAATAAAACTTAAAGATGAGTTGGTTTTGATAGAAAAACAAATTAATGAAAGAGAGGACAAAAGGAAACAAACTATTGCCCATTTAGAAATAGAAGGTAAGGAATTTGAAACAAAAAATGAACAATTAAAACTTCAAAATGAAAAACTAAGTAAAGAAAAAACCCTATGCCCTACTTGTAATCAACCTATTAGCGGAGAAAAAAACAGGGAAATAATTTTAAATAATAAAAAACAAATTGAAGAAAATAACGAAAAACTAAAGGATTTAAGGCAAAAAATTGAAAAATATAAAGTGGTTATTTTGCCAGAATATCAACTGGCCAAGGGAAAAGATATGGAGGTTAAAAAATTAGAAGAGGAAACTAAAGAATATTTTGAAACAACCAAAACCCTTTTAGAATTAGATAAGTACTCCCAAGCATATATGAAACTACAGCAAGCAGAAGTTGCTGTTAAAACCCACCAAGAAACTCTAATTGATTTAGAGAAAATATATAAGATAAAAAGTAAGGATTTAGAAAAATCCCAAAACTTTAAGGAAAACCTGGATAAGTTTTCAAAGACGTTAGAGGAAATTGAGGAAAAATTAGAAGGCAAGATGGAAGTTAAAAAAGAACTCTCCCAAAAGGTTTTAGATCTCTCAGGAAGAGCTGGTGAAGCAAAACAATTAATAGATAGAACCATCCAAATAGAAAATTTATTCAACTTGAAAAAGAAAGAGAAAAATAAATTAACTAAAGAAAAAGAAATATTTGAGGAGTTAAGCTTAGCTTTTGGTAAAAGAGGCATTCAGGCAATGATTATTGAGGCAGCTATTCCAGAAATTGAGGATGAAGCAAATAGGCTACTTAATAAATTAACTGAAGGCAGGATGAAGGTTCGCTTTGAAACTCAAAAAGAAACAAAAACTAAAGTTCAAACTAGTGAGGGAAAAGTTCATGCTTTAGTTGAGACTTTAGATATCATCATCTCAGATGAAATGGGTGAGAGAAATTATGATCTATATTCAGGAGGAGAAACTTTTCGGGTCAATTTTGCAATAAGATTGGCAATCTCCAAATTATTAACTCATCGAGCTGGAGCAAAGTTACAATTTTTAATTATTGATGAAGGATTTGGTACTCAAGATGCAACAGGTAGAGCAAGATTAATAGAAGTAATTGATGCTATTAAAGATGATTTTGAGAAAATTTTAATTATTACTCATCTTGAGGAGTTAAAAGACGAGTTTCCGGTAAGAATTGAGGTTTCAAAAGATGCTTCAGGATCCACTTTTGAAATGGTCGGCGCTTAATATACAATTTAAAGGTGAGAATTTTCAAAAAACTTCTACCTCTAATCCTCTCTATTGTAATTTTAGGATACATTATATATTTTACAAAACCTCCTAATTCTTGGCCTGAGGCATCTAGCTTTCAAATTTTATCTTTCTTTATCCCCTTTTTACTTTTTACAACTTTCACAATAAATTTATTTATTAGTTATTTGCCCAGAAGTTTCGCTATTGCGCTATCTTTAATGTTACTTTTAGTATTAAAGGCAGTTAATGAATTAAATCTATTAACAACTGCTGAAGTTTCGCTTTTAGTTTTTTTATTTTTTATTTTTCTTAAAAAGCCTCCCTTTTCCAGAAAAGATAGGTCTATAAATAAAGATGTACCAATTCCTAAATTAAGATTGAATAATGAAGCAAGTAGGAGTAAACTTAAGAATCTTGGAAGGAGAAATTAAGTGAATAAATTTTATGTAACCAACTCTATACCATATGTTAATGCCAAACCTCATGTGGGATTAGCCTTGGAGTATACTCAATCAGATACAATTTATAGGTATCATAAGCTTTTAGGGGAAGAGTGCTTACTTCTTTGCGGTGCAGATGAAAATGCTTTGAAAAATGTTCAAGCTGCTGAAGCTGCTGGTGAAGATGTCCAAAGTTTTGTTGATAAAAATGCTAAATTTTTTCAGGATTTAGCTGAAAAGTTATACATCCACTTTGATGTTTTCCAAAAAGGAAGCGATCGTAAACACCATTTAGCTAGCCAAAAGTTATGGCAGCTTTGCAATAAAAGTGGCGATATCTATAAAAAATCCTATAGAGGTCTTTACTGCGTCGGTTGCGAACAGTTTTATACTAAGGAGGAATTAAATGAAAGTGGTGAGTGCTTTGAACATCCGGGTAAAAAACTTGATGAGGTTTCAGAAGAGAACTATTTTTTCAAACTATCAAAATACCAAGATAAACTCTTACAATTAATAGCGTCTGATGAATATCAAATCATTCCTGAATTTAGAAAAAATGAGATGCTTATCTTTATCAAAAGCAGCTTACAGGATTTTAGTATTTCCAGAAGTAATGAAAGGGCTAAAAACTGGGGGGTGCAGGTTCCAGGAGATCCAACACAGCGAATTTATGTATGGTTTGACGCTTTAAATATTTACCAATCAGGTATTGGGTTTGGATCTGATGAAGAAAAATATAACAAATGGTGGCCGGCTAATTTACATGTTATTGGCAAAGGTATTATTAGATTTCATGCAATTTATTGGCCAGCAATTTTGCTTTCTGCTGGGCTAAAGTTACCTAAAAAGTTATTTGTCCATGAATATTTCACTGTTAATGGTCAAAAGATTTCCAAAACCTTAGGTAACGTTATAGATCCAACTCCCCTAACTTCGCAGTTTGGTGCTGACGGACTAAGATATTATTGTTTAGCTAAAGTCTCCCCCTTCCAAGATGGAGATTTTACAATTGATAAGTTAAAAGAAGCATATAACTCTGATCTAGCTAATGGTTTAGGCAACTTAGTTTCAAGAGTTGCTAAGCTTTGTGAGAAAATTAATTTTGAAGCTCCAAAATTAGAGGAAAAATTTGATCCAGAAGTAAAGCAGTTACTTGAGGAATATAAATTTAATGAGGCACTAGCTTGGATCTGGGAGATTATTTCTATTGCAGATTCTAGGGTAAATGAAGAAAAACCTTGGGAAAAAGAGGGTCTAGATTTAAAAGAAGATTTAGATGAATTAGTTAGATTAATTCAACGTATTGCTTTTAATTTACAACCCTTTCGGCTCTTTTTCCCAGGATATAATGATATTTAAAAATTTTTCTAATTTAATTTATGCAGTCTCTACTATTAGTGATGCAAATATGTCTTTTAAAACCGGTCCAAAAGAGGAGGTTTTAGCTAATCGTCAAAGGTTTGCTCAAAAGATTGGGATTGAACCAAACTTTATCAGTGTTCATCAAGTTCATGGCAATAAGGTCCTAGTTGTTTCTAATAACGACTTAGGTAAGTCAGAAAAAGAAGCAGATGCCATAATTACTAAAGAGCCAAATATTTTTTTACTTATAGGCAGCGCTGATTGTTTGGCAATCTCTTTCTCTGATCCAAAAAATAAAACCATTGGCCTATCTCATGCAGGCTGGAGGGGTCTGGATAAAAAAATTATTAAACAAACAATTTTTAAAATGAAGCAACATTTTAAAACCGATCCTAGAGATTTAATTATTGAGATCTCCCCATCAATTGGTCCTTGCCATTATGGCAACTTAAGTTTGAAAAATAAAAAATCCTGGGAAAAATATTTCAGTAAAGATGCAGATAATAGCAAGGGCCTAGATTTATGGCAAGCGGCTAAGGATCAGTTAACGAAAGAAGGAGTTCCAGATAAAAACATTGCCAATTTAAAAGTTTGCACTTTTGATAATAAAAATTACTTCTCTAACAGAAGATCTAACTTAACAAAAGAACCAGATTCCCGTTTTGCTACAATATTGGGGGTTAAATGAAACCAAAATTAAATAAAGAAGAAAAGCTAACTTTAAACACATATAAAAAAATCGCTAGACAATGGGCAAGAGAACATTCAGATAATATTTGGTCTAAAGAGATCGCAATTTTTAAAAAATACTTACCTAAGGGTAAAATTTTAGAAATAGGTTCTGGTGATGGTCGGGATGCAAAGCAGTTAATTAAAATGGGTTATCAATATATTGGTACTGATATTTCTAAAGAGCTTCTAAAAGTAGCTAAAATGAATAACCCAAAAGCTAAATTTTATAATCAAAGCGTCTATGAGCTAGATTTCCCTGATAATTATTTTGATGGTTTTTGGGCCTCAGCAGTACTACTACACATACCAAAGGTAAGAATTAACGAAGCTTTAAAAAGAATTCAATATGTAACTAAGAATAAAGGACTGGGATTTATTACTTTAAAAAGAGGCGAGGGCGAAAAAATTGTAGAAGAAGTTACAGAAACTGGAATGAAATATAAACGGCTTTTCTCATATTATTTATTGGATGAATTTAAGAAAATTCTTAAGAAGAATGGGTTTGATATCATAAAAAGTTCTCAGAAAAGGATGGGTAAAACAACCTGGCTAATATATTTTGTAAGAGCGATAAAAAGGGATAAAAAATTGGAGCTATTTTGATACAACAAACTGCTATAGCTTATCTGTGTATCAACTCCTAATTAATTTTATAAGTTTAGACTCTTAATTGATATAATCTTTTTATGATTACTGACACTCATGCACATCTTTTTTGGGATTCATTTAAGAAAGATTTTGATGACGTTATAAAAAGGGCACTTGAGAACAAGGTAACTACTATAATTAATGTAGGAACTGATCTGGAAACTTCTCAGGAGGCCCTTGATCAAGTTCAAGGTGAACTCTCAAATTTTCCAGAACTTTCAACTTACTCGACTATTGGTATTCACCCGCATGAGGCCATCAAATACCTAGGTGATAAGAGATACAGGATACGTAATAAGTTAGAAAAAGACATTGAAATATTAGAACAAATTTATAAATCTAATCCCAAGAAAGTAATAGCTGTCGGTGAGTGTGGGTTGGATTATTTTTTTGTTCCAGAATATATTCCCCCTTCCTTATCTATTGAGCAAATTAAACATTTACAAGGAAAATTATTTCTGGCTCAAGTAAAGTTAGCTCATAAACTAAATTTACCCTTATTAGTCCACTGTAGAAAAGCTTGGGATGATATCTGGGAGTATCTTGATAATTTAAGTGGAATTATGCACTGTTTTAGTGGAGATTTAGAATCTGCAAAAAAAGCTATTAATATGGGGTTTTTAATCTCTTTTGCAGCAACCTTAACTTATCCTAAAAATGAAAACTTAAGAGAAGTTGCTCAAAAAATCCCACTAGATAAAATTGTTTTAGAAACTGATTGCCCATTCTTACCACCCCAATCCAAAAGAGGACAGCGCAATGAACCATCATCAGTTTTAGAAATTGCAAAGTTAGTTGCAAATTTGAAAGGAATAACTATAGATAAAGTTGCTACCCAAACTACAATTAACTTCAAAAATCTAGTTAAAGTCTAATTTTTCATTTGCAATCAACCTTTAAATTCCTTAAACTTTAGTGTACCTTCCCAAAATATGCGCTTACTTTTAAGCTTTTTTATAGGTGTCATCGGCTTTTTTTATTTGGGGGAATTATACAAAAGAACCTTCAAAAAACCGCCCCACCCTCTTCCCGGATTACTCTTGATCTTGAGTGGATTTTTAGTCGGTTTTTGGGGTAAGGGTTATTTTCAGAAACCTTTAGATATTTTTATAGCTTTATTTTTACTAGGAGCAGGTGTGGGTTTAACTGCTTATCGCCTTTTATCTTCGCGCTATATTATCTCTGAGAAAGCGGAAAAAGGCTTTATCCACCGCCATGAAACTACACTGGAACGATTCTTAGAAATTATTCCAGGAGCTTTAACTTGGATTGCACTCACCTCTCCTTTCTGGCTTTCCTTCACTCTACCTTTCGCTCTGGCTTATCTTTTAATTATTGCAGATGTTTACTGGTTAATTAGCTCTGTAAAAACTGCTATATTAATTTATTTAGGATATAAAAAACTAAACTGGGCTAAAAAGCAACCATGGTTAGAAAAATTAAAAAAAGATTTTCCAAATGAATGGAAAGATTATTATCATCTATTAGTTATCCCAACTTATAAAGAAAATTTAAAAGTTTTAGCGCCTGTTTTTGATGCCATAGTTAATTCAAATTATCCTAAAGATAAAATTTTTTTAGGGTTAGGATTTGAAGCGTGGGATGATCCACAAAAAATTAAAGAGGTAAAAAATTATTTAAAACAAGTTGAGAAAAAAATTGGTGGAGTTTTAACCACTATCCATGAACTTCAACCAGGTGAAGTTAAAGGTCCAGGTTCTAATCGAAACTGGATGATTAAAGAAGCTCTAAAAGAGTTTGCAAAAAGAAAAATTGAGATAGACAAAATTTTTGTTACCACAATGGATGCAGATTTTGTGTTACATCCTGAGTTTTTAGGTGGAGCTTTGCATAAATATCTTTCCACCCCAGAGGAAATAAGAAATAAAAGAACTTATACAGGTTCGTTTCTCTACTACAACAACTATTGGCAAGCCCCAGCTCCAATGCGGATGATTGCTGTGGGAACTGCTTTTTGGCAATTAACAGAGATGCTATCATCCGATAAGTATCGGAACTTTTCTTCCTTTTCTATTAACCTTAAATCACTACTTGATATTGGACTCTGGATGCCTGATAAAGTCAACGATGATTCCGGTTTTTATTGGAAAGCCTATTATCATTTTAAAGGAGACTATAAAGTCATACCTCATTTTGTCCCGTTAAATGCTGATACTGTTTTGGATGAATCATTATTTAAAACTGTTATAAATCAATACCAACAATTAAAAAGATGGGCTTACGGGGTGGAGTTTTACCCATATATTGTTAAAGAGTATTTTAGAAGATCTGATATTGATTTTTGGGATAAAACAGATAAGTTATTTTTTGCTCTCTGGGGTTATTGGAAATGGGGAACGTTAGCTTTATTTGTGACCTTTGGTGGAATACTAATTCCTATATTAAATCCCAACTATAAACAATCAGTCATTGCTGTTAATTTGCCCATCATCTCTTCCTGGATTCTAACTGCTGCTTTCCTTGGATTATCAGCAACTATTTTTGTCCATGAAAAAACAGTCCCTCCCCGCCCCAAAGAATGGGGGCTGCTAAAGCGA
This sequence comes from Candidatus Daviesbacteria bacterium, assembly GCA_016176465.1. Lineage (GTDB taxonomy): Bacteria > Patescibacteriota > Microgenomatia > Daviesbacterales > UBA10151 > JACOXD01. The sequence continues at coordinate 130,044 of JACOXD010000004.1, forward strand.
GCCTGGTCTTATTTGCAATTTTTACTCGTTCCGATAATTGTTGTTACCATCTCCTCAATCCCTCCTATACATGCCCAAACTTCTTTAATGTTTGGTCGATACTTAGAATTTAGGGTTACTAGGAAAGCCAGGGTTGAGGAATGATGAATTTATTTAACAAAATATTCAGTTTAGGGCTATCCCCAAAAACTGATCGGTTAAACCTTTATGCCTTTTTACTCTGTCTTTTTTTAGCTTTAATAACTTTAATCTTTTTTTTAATTAATAGGTCAGACTTGCCTTTACAGCTACCACTTTTTTACTCACTGCCTTGGGGGGAAGGACAACTTATATTTCCTGATCAATTTTTAATTTTACCCCTTATAATTATTTTAATAACCATGATTAATTCAATTATCTCTTGGCATTTACATGAGTCCCAACTATTACTTAAAAGAATATTGCTTATTAGTAGCGCTGCTTGCGCTTTTTTAATATTTATAACTGCCTTAAGAATTATTTATATCTATGTTTGATATAAGTTTTTTTATCCAGCTTTTAATTCCAGCCTTTATGGCATTTATGCTAACTTTACTTGCAATTCCCATTACAATTAAGTTAGCTTATAAATACAAATTAGTTGATGATCCAAATTTAAGACCCCATCCAGCTCATTTACATAAAAAAATAATTCCCAGGGCTGGAGGTTTACCTATTTTTTTAGCAATTTTTATATCTAGTTTACTTTTTTTACCACTTGAAAAACAACTTTTAGGAATTTTGCTTGGGGCTTCACTCTTATTGGTCGTAGGATTAGTCGATGATCGAATATTAAATTTTAACCCTTATTTGCGATTATCTCTTTTATTTATTGCAGCGTTTATAGCAGTTTCCTTTGGGGTTGGGATCTCTTTTATAACTAATCCATTTTTTAACTTAAACATTCCTTTTTTACCCTGGAAGGAGGCAGTAATTCCTTTTGAGCAAATTAAATTTTTTGATGAAATAGGTTTTTCAAGCGCTTATATTTTTGCTTTTTTACTAATAGTGTCTTTAACTCAAGTGATTAACTTTTCTAAGGGCGTTGATGGGCAAATGCCAGGTCTTACTTTAGTTACATCTTTGACCTTAGGATTACTTTCACTAAAACTTTTTTTTGCAGGAGATCCTAATCAACTAAATTTAGCTAAACTCTCATTTATTTTAGCTGGTGGCTCACTTGGTTTTTTAATTTTCAATTGGCATCCGGCCAAAATTTTACCTGGCTTTTCCGCCTCCACTATCTTAGCTTTTATGTTAGCTAACCTAGCTATTTTATCCGGTGCTAAAGTTGCAACTACCCTTTTAGTCCTTGCTATTCCAGCAATTGATTTTAGTTATACCATTTTACGAAGAATTCTATCAGGCCGTTCACCAGTTTGGGGAGATCGAGGCCATCTGCATCATAAATTATTGGATATGGGCTGGTCCCATACACAAATTAGCTTGTTTTACATAAGTGTTTCTGCTATTTTAGGGACAGTTGCGTTATTTGTTGATACCCAAAGTAAGTTTTTTGGTGGCTTGGTAGTAATGCTTATATTTGTTATTTTTATTTTATGGATAAATTCATTTGGGGGATTATCAAAGCGATCCGACCCAGACAATGGATAAAAAATTTAAGCTTGTTTGCGGGCTTAATTTTCTCCGGCCAACTTATTAGCAGCCAATCAGTATTTATTTCAATATATGCATTTTTAATTTTTTGTGGAATTACCTCTGCTACTTATTTACTAAATGATTTATTTGATATTGAAAGAGATAGGTTACACCCTTTTAAAAGTAAGCGTCCAATTGCATCAGGAGTGATCCCAATTCCTTTTGCTACTGCTTTAAGTCTAGGGCTAATTGTTATTTTACTTCCACTTTCATATTCTCTGTCTCCATCATTTTTCCTGGCTTGTTTGGCTTATTTAACTTTGCATCTTTTTTATTCAGCTTATCTTAAAACCGTCATTTTACTTGATGTAATGATGATTGCTGCTGGATTTGTACTGCGAATTTACGCCGGTATGTGGGTAATTGATGCTCATTTAAACGTTTGGTTTTTACTGACTGTTTCATCATTCGCTTTGTTTTTGGCAATTGGAAAGAGGCGCTCTGAGCTAACTTTACTTCAAGGACAAGCGGCTAAACATCGCGAAACGCTGCTTCACTATCCAGAGAATTTATTAGACATTTTAACTTCGATGTTTGCCACAGCTACTTGGATCTCTTATGCCTTTTTTGCCTTCTTGCAAACTCCTATTTCAGTAAGAGAAAGCTTAAGAGGAGTTTTTGCCAATCTTTCAATTCCTATTAATGAGGCTAAATATTTTATGATTACAGTTCCGCTAGTGATTTATGGCGTGATGAGATATCTATATATAATTTATGAAAAAAAAGAAGGTGAATCTCCAGAGCGGGTTATTTTAACTGATAAACCGCTTCTTTTTACAACTATACTTTGGATTTCAATGATTGTTGTGATAATTTACTATATTGGTGGCTAAAGTTTTTCCGCGTACAAAAAAGAAATATAACCTTCTTTGCTATCTTTTAATCTGACTTTGTACCAATCAGGGATCTCCTCAAGTAAAATTAAAGTTTCACCTGATGATACCTTACTAATTTCATTACTTGTAAGGGAAGGTTTCTCTCTAACTCTTAGAAATCCGGTTGGGGTTGTTTTTATTTTAACGGACTTTGTTAAATCAACAGGGCTTGAGGTAATTGCTGTTAAATCAGCCTCAGAAATTGCCAAATCCACTTTTAAATTTAGCGCATAACCCAAGGTTTTAGCAATTCTTATAGAGCGTTTTAAAAAATTATTATGTGATATCAAAAAAGTATGCTCGCCCTGCGCTAAATTATCGATCTTAATCGGGGTTTTACCATAAAGTTTACCATCAATCTCTAAAGTAGCGCCTTGGGGTGTAGAGATAATAATTGCCCCTTCTCCTTCTTCTAATCCAATTATTTCACCCGATGACTTGGCATTATTTTCATTAATCTCTCTATTAACAACAGTTAAAGTTCCAGATGTAAGTTTGACATATCCTTGCCAAGAGCCTTTATCATTTTTAATGGTTATTAAATATTCACCAGGCGTATAATCTTCTTTTTGGAGTGGAGTTTTTCCTAATTCCTGATTATTAACTAAAACTGAAGACTCAGGTAGCGCCTCTACTCTTAATCCAGCACGGCTTTTAATACCAATAGCTTCTGTTAGTGGTTCATAGCCATACCTCACTAAAATGGCAATTAAAGCAATTAATACTAAAATTATAAACAAAGCTTTTTTCATATAATTTTAAATTATATACTGATTTGACTTCTTAAGGCTACATTTGATAAAATTAACTCTCATCCTGCCAGTCAGCAGGATTTTTTATGTTTTGCCCAAGGCAAAAAATAAAAATTGAGGATCACCTCGAAGCAGTTTGGGGGAAGGGGTTTAGATGTTACTAAAACCCCCTATTATTAGATTTCCTAGGCTAGCTGATCTTTTAAGAATCCCTACCTTTTTAGCAATGGGGGGGATTTTGCTGCTTTTTTTGCTTAACTACCAACCTGCCTGGCAGTTCCCACCTGTTAAAAAAGCTAAAGTTTTAGCCCAAGCGGAGCCGGCTCAAACAATTACTGTTGCTAGCTTACCTATTGAATTTCAGCTACCCCATCCTGGCTATTTAAGTACCCCATTTTCTTCCTATCATCCAGGGGTTGATATTGCCACGGGTTTAGGTATGCCTATTCATTCTATTGCAAAGGGAGTTGTGACTAACACTGGTTTAAATTTTTGGGGGTTAGGGTTATTTGTAGAGATTGACCATGGTTTTAATTACCGCTCTATTTACGCTCATATGGGGAAAATTTATATTAAAAAAAATCAAATTGTAAAGGAAACGGATTTTATTGGAGAGGTAGGTTTAACTGGATTTACCAGCGGACCACATACTCACTTAGAATTAATTAAAGAAGATAAAAAGATTGACCCACAAACTGTTTTACCTAAAATAAGGCAAAGCCCAGAGGAAGCTGACTTTAAACCAGCAGATACTAATTCCATCATTAATCCATCTTTAACTGAAACAAAATTACCTAAAATTTTAAGCGCTAATTCTAATCTACTCCACTAATTCCCCCTCCAAAGTAGTAACAGGTCCTGTTACCCTACCATATTGCTCTCTTTCCCTATTAATTAATCTCTCAAGTAAATTTTTGAATTCCACAGGCGAATCTACAAATTCTAAAATAATCTCATCTTTACTGGTACCCGCAGTATTAATAATGATTTTCCCATGCCTCATGATGAAACGGTCTATAAGACCTTGGTCTACCTCCATATGGGTGATCTTATCGTATAAAGCTGAAGTTAGCTTAACATTAAAAAACCCAATTTTTATAATTACTCGTCTGGTGGTGAGGATATAGCGATGAGAGTGATAGGTAAGAAGAGTTTTTAAATAGGCTATTAAAGATGCTCCTATCAATCCAATTAACAATCCATATCCTAAATTGCCTCCTAAAAAATACATCGCCCCTAAACCAAGTAAAATAAAAATAGTTCCGGGAAATAGAAAGTAAAGTACAAACCTATGTCTTAAGTAATTGGCGCCATAGCCTGTAGCTATTACTAACTCCTCATCTTCTGCTAAAAACTTAGCAAAGGATTGTTTCTCTTTTTGAGAAGGACTGTCCTTATATTTTGGTTTTCCCATCTAAGATAAATCATACTACAGATTGAGGATCTACCCATACTCTATCTGTTTTCAAAAGAGTGACAAGGCTTGATAAACCTTCTTCTTGAGGAATACCTCTTTTAAAAACCTCTCCTTTTTTATATAAAGTTATTTTCCCTCCACCCTCTCCTACATAACCATAGTCAGCATCTATCATCTCCCCTGGCCCATTGACAATACAACCCATCACAGCAATATTAAGACCAGCTGGTAGGTGAGCTGTGGCATCTTGAACCTCAGTTAAAACTAATTCTAAATCAAATTTAGTTCTACCACAGGATGGACAGCCTATATATTCCGGTTTTGTACGCCTTAACCCTACAGACTGCAATAAATCATAACAAACAGCTATCTCATTAATTGGATCCTCCGAGAGAGAAACTCTAATTGTATCTCCTAATCCTTCCATTAATAAAGTTGCTATCCCAGCGCTAGATTTTATTCTGGCATACTGACCTTTTCCAGCCTCAGTTACTCCCAAGTGAAGTGGGTAGCTCATTCCTTCTTGATCCATTCTCACCACCATTAAGCGATTGGCGGCGATCATCACTGGAACTCTAGAGGATTTAAGGGAAATAACTAAATTATAAAAATTATTTCTTTCACAGATTCTTAGGTATTCCATGGCAGATTCAACCATCCCCTCTGGTGTGTCACCATACATTACCAGTAATCTATTAGACAGACTGCCATGGTTGACACCTATTCGCAAGGTAGCATCATTTTCCCGACAAGCAGCTAAAACAGGGCGCAAGGAATCCTCAATTGCTTGCAATTGATCAGAAACCTCTAGGGGTGTATAATCATCCTTTTCAGCTCTACCTCTGTCCACAAATAGCCCTGGATTAATTCTTACTTTATCCACGTAAGGTGCCGCTGCTATTGCAATTTTGCTACCCTTATGATGGACATCAGCTACTAAGCCTACTCTTAAATTAAAACTATTTATTTTAGCTCTGATTTGAGAAAGGGGTTCAATGTCATGAAAGGTTGGAGCAGTAATTCTAATAATTTCTGCTCCCGCTCTGGCTAAATTAACTACTTGGTTAACCACAGCTTCTACATTAGCAGTTGGAGCAGTTACCATAGTTTGAACTGCAATGGGATTATCTCCACCTACTAATACCTCTCCTATTCTGACAACCCGAGTTATTCTGCGTTCAAAAAACTCTTGCATTAAATAATTGGTCTGATAACTATCAGAAATCCCACAATTTATTAGAGTTAGATTATTAAAACTAACTTAATTTAGGACAAAAAGACTGCTATACCCATAAAAGGCTTAATATTCACCCATTCCAGGCATACCTCCAGGAGGTCCGCCAGCTGGCGGAGGGGGTTCTGGTTGATCTGTTATAAGCACATTTGTTGACATTACCATGATAGCAACAGATGAAGCATTTTGCAGTGCAGTCCTGGTTACTTTAACAGGATCAATAATTCCTGCCTTGACCAAATCTTTTAATTTTCCATCATTGACATCTATTCCTAAATTCCCTGATGCTTCTAGTACTTTAGCTAATGCTACTCCCTCATCTAAGCCTGCATTTTGGATTAACCTTCTAAAAGGCTGTTCAATTGCTTTTTTAACTATCTCTACTCCTACTTTCTCCTCATCCAATGCAACTTTTAAAGCATCTAATGTCTTAGCTACTCTTAGCAAAGCTATCTCTCCTCCAGCAACTATGCCTTCCTCAATAGCAGCCTTGGTTGCAGCAACAGCATCTATTACTCTTTCTTTCTTCTCCTTCATCTCAAGCTCTGTGGCAGCTCCGACATTAATCACTGCTACACCACCTGTTAGTTTAGCGAGTCTCTCTTGCAGTTTTTCTTTATCAAATTCAGAATCAGAACTTTCAATTTCTCTCCTGATTTGAGCAATTCTAGCCTCAATTTTCCCCTTAACTCCTTTACCATCTACAATTAGAGTATTATCTTTATCCGATGTCACTCTTGCGGCTCTACCCAAATCATCAACCTCTATTGATTCAAATTTTTTACCGGTATCTTCGGAAATTACAGTTCCCCCTGTTAAAATAGCAATATCTTCTAACATCTCTTTTCTCCTATCCCCAAACCCGGGTGCTCCAACTGCTAATACATTTATAGTTCCTCTTAATTTATTAACAATAAGCAAAGCTAATGCTTCACTTTCTACTTCATCAGCAATAATTACCAAGTTTTTAGAAACTTGGACAAATTTTTCTAAGAAAGGTACTAAATCTGAGGCAGCGGAGATTTTTTTATCAGTAATTAAAATATGTACATCCTCAATTGATGATTCCATCTTATCTGAATCAGTTACAAAATAAGGAGAAGCAAAACCTTTATCAAACTCCATCCCTTCTTTATAATCAACGCTCAATTCTAAAGTTTTTCCCTCCTCAACTGTAATTACCCCATCTTTACCTACTTTAGCAATAGCTTCAGAAATTAACTGCCCAATTTGGCTATCTTGAGCAGAGATAGTGGCTACTTGAGTGTATTCTTCCTGGGTAGTAAGTTTTTTACTCATTTTTCGAAGCTCTGAAACTAAAGTATTAATTGCCAGCTCAATTCCCCGCCTTAATATCATAGGATTTGCGCCTGCTTGAATATTTTTTAAGCCTTCAGAAACAATAGCTTGAGCTAAAATAGTAGCTGTAGTTGTTCCATCTCCTGCTACATCATTAGTTTTAGAAGCTGCTTCTTTAATAAGCTGAGCTCCCATATTCTCAAATGGATCTTCAAGTTCTATCTCTTTAGCAACAGTTACTCCATCATGTACTACATTAGGAGCTCCCCATTTTTTATCCAAAGCTACATTTCTACCCTTAGGTCCTAGCGTTGAGGCCACAGCATCTGTTAGGGTATTAATACCTTTAAGTAGTTTTTCTCTAGCGCTACTATCAAATAATAATATTTTAGCCATAATTTATTTTTCAGAACCAGGCAGAAGGGTTTCTTCCATACTAGATTTTACATCTTGCCCTGTTCCAGCTATAGGAAATTCCCAACCGATTCCAGGATGTTTAGGTGCTCCCTCAATTTTTGGTCTTTTTCCTACTTCTGTTCCTGCAGCTGTCCTAGCTAACTCCCTCTCATCATCTAAAACTGCTTCCGGATCAGCTATTAATTTCCATCGTTCTCTTGCCTCATCAAGTACTGGGTTTGAACCTACCACACCAACTGAATCTAATAAATCACCTATTCTTATGGCTAAACTTTTAACTAACTCATTAGCGACTCCTTCAAACTCCAAAACACCTCCCAGTGTATTTTTTTCACCACTTCTAGCCAAAGACCAGGCCGACCTAGCAAGAGTATCAGCTGTATATGCTATATCCATCATTTGTTCATTCATATTTATTCTAAAACTCCCATTAAATCATCAAACAGATCCTTCGCTACTCTCAGGATGACAATTTGATTTGAGAAATTATACTCAAATTGTTATCTACTCCAAAATAGCCATCAGATCGTCGAACTTAACGAGCTTGTACTCCTTTCCTCCTACTTTAATCTCATCTCCACCCCATTTTTTAAAAACTACTTTATCTCCCACCTTAACTGGTGCAACCATTACTTTGCCATTTTCCAAAATTAAATCATCACCAACAGCTACCACCACTCCTTGAGCGGGTTTTTCTTGAGCTGATTCTGGTAGATAGATGCCTGATGCAGTTTGAGTATCTGCAGCTGATGGCTCAATTAGAGCATATCCCATTAAGGGGCGAAGATTAACTTTAGTAGCATTACTTGCTTTATTATTTTTTTGTTTAACCATTTTAAGTTCAATCCTTTGGAGCAGCGGATGATAGAGGCAGTTTTGTGCCTGAATTTATACCAAAAACTAGCAGACTTTGTCAAGACCTGCTAATTTTTTTACCTATTTCTTACCTTTTCTAAACCAAAAATTGATGCGCTGAATATAAACTTAAGCTTCAGAAAGGAGGAAATATGTCTATCCAGGTTTTAAATATCTATTCATTTAAGCTAGGGGAGAATCCTAATAAAGAATCTATCTTAACTGAAATAAAACAAGCTTTATCTCAGGCTAAAGAAAGTTTTTTAAGTTTTCTAACATATGCATTCAAAATTGAACTGCGATAATCCTTAGGTAAAAAGTATAGCGCTCCATTACTAATCCGCTCTAATCCTTGAGGTTTACCCATATATCTTATCTGTAGCCATCTAGCCATAGTTTCTAAAGCTTTTAAAGTATTTTCTATTATGTATCTATTTTGGGAACTTTTTTTCTTTAGATCCAAAATAGGCAATACTTGATACTTACTACCACTACTTGTTATCCAGTTAGGTAAGTACTTAAAAGCCCAATTATTTTCTGCTAGAAAGCGAGAATATATATTGTTCTTTTGGTATAAAATCCGCATCTGTAAAACTTCATGTGCAACATAGATATCTTTATTTAACTGGACTAAATTATCTTCATCGAGTATTATATTTGTACATATCTTTCCAATAGCTTTTTTTCTAGTATACCCTTTTTTCCTTCGTAGTCCAAGCAAATTAAGTAAAAAGATTAGAAGCAATCTGGAAAACCAGACACTTTTACTAGACGTGATAATAAATAAATCAATGTCATCTTTCTTCCCGCTATTTCCAATTGCTAGTCCTCCAGATATTCCAATTAATTTTAAAGTGGGGATTAATTTTAGAAAATACAAAATTAAATTTATTTTTTTTAGATATTTTTTAGATATTTTTTCTTTTTGCAACCTTAATCTAACTATTTTTTTTCTTTTTTTTAAAAAAAAGTATTGTTTATCTTCATCTACTTTTCCTTTTTTCACTAGTTTTTGCAAAATCTTATCAATTTGTTTTAAAGTGCCTTTTTTCTCTATTAGCCACTTATGAATCTCCCAAGCTTTAAGGGGGTAATCAAAAATATCAGAATAGATTAAAGTCTTTAAAATTGCTTTCTCCATGAAGATAATTTAACACATTATGTCATTCTGATACGTCAGTGAAGAATCTAATTAGATCCTTCTCCCCTCCGGGGGCCCGCACTAAGGATGACAAAATGCTAAAATTGATTTCATGAATGGCTTAGATAGCAAATTCAAAGAAAAAATTGTTAAAGATTTACCCTTTTCAAATCTAACAACCTTAAAAATTGGTGGACCTATCAAGTATTTTTTTGAAGCTAAAACTGAGGATGAGTTAATAGAAGCTGTTAAATTTGCTCAAAAAAATTCTCTTCCCTATTTAGTAATTGGTGGCGGATCTAATCTTTTGGTATCTGATAAAGGATATGATGGACTAGTTATAAAAAATTCCATAACTGGAATAGCGAGGGGTGACAGCGAGGAGAGGTCTTGGCGCGTACCCGCAGCGATCAGGCAACGACCTGAGAGTGAGGATACACGACGAGAAACCGAGCTGGCAGGACCCGGAGCAATTTTGAAGGTAAAAGGCGGGACTGTTTTACAAGATTTAGTGGATTATTCTATAAAAAATGGTTTATCTGGTTTACAAAAGATGACTGGGATCCCAGGAACTATAGCTGGGGCAGTTTATGGAAATGCAGGTGCTTACGGCCAAACTATTTCTGACCATATAGTAAAGGTGACCATTCTAAAACCAACAACAGGGTCATCTTTCAACTTAATTGGAGGATCCAGTCAGATAGATTCCCGCTGGAGTTTACCCCGTACCTCGATACGGGACGGGAATGACAATACTGAAATTAAGACCCTAACCAAAGACGCATGTGGATTTGATTACCGCCATAGTTCCTTTAAAGAAAACAAATCCATTATTTTAGAAGTAATTTTTGAGCTGGAACAGGGAAATCCTAAAACTTTAAAGAAAGAATCTGAAGAAATTTTAGAAAAAAGATTAGTTAAATATCCAAAAGGAATTAAATGTCCTGGTAGTTTTTTTATGAATATAGTTACTGAAAATTTGCCAAAGGATGTTTTAGAAAAAATTCCCCAAAATATGATTATGTATGGAAAAATCCCTGCAGGAGCACTTTTAGAAGAAGTTGGAGCAAAAGGAGATTCAATTGATGGAATAGAAATAGCTCCTTATCATGCTAATTTATTTGTTAATAAAGGTGGTGGTAAGGCTGAAGATTTTTACAATTTAGCTAAAAAATATTTTCAAAAAGTTAAAGAAAAATTTGGAATTACCCTTGAACCAGAAGTCCAATTAATTAATTTACCAGCCTTAAATTAATTCTTTATTCTGAAGCTATTTTTGATACACTAGAATGCTATAGCTTTTTAGTGCATCACTGCTTAAAAATAATCAACTTCTCTTTTAGCCTGGAAGTGGGTACCATTTTTACTATTGCGAACTTTTTGTACGATTAACCAATAAGTTTTAAAAGTATTAGGATCATCTAATTTTGGCCGAGCATAGCCTGCTACTAAAATTGCTTGTTTTATCTTTAAATCTAGATTTTCTAATACGCTAAGTTGAAGTGGACACCCAGCTGAATGCCCAATCAAAACAGTCTCAGGAGTGTAGGTTTCTTTTAAAGCAACAGGCAGCCATTTTTTAATACCTGGGTGATTTGCATCAGGCAATTGTGGGAGAGAAACGCTATAACCTCTTTTTTCTAATTCTTTAGTTAGCCATGGAAACCAAAAAGAATCCTTTGTCTCCCCAGTTCCATGTAGTATAACAACATTTTTCATTTTATTTTCTCTTTAGGAACTTCTTGTCTTTCTTCACCAAAAATTTTGCTATTAAAATAATAGATGCTTTCTGGAATTATTTTGACAAATAACCAACTGGGATTATCTATAAAAGGCTCATTTTGCTCTAAACTACCAACTCTACGATAATAAATTTTGTGCGCTTTTTTCTTTTCTTGCTGGTCTTTAAGAATATAAGCTTTTCCTTCTAGCTGAATACCTATTACATCTCCTTTTTGTTGTGTTGAATAAACTGCTACAGCTACTTTAGGATTTTTAGAAATATTTTGCATATGCCTTACATGAGACATTGAGATAAAATAAAGATTAAATTTGCTATCCCAAGCAAAGTACACTGGATTTGCCCAAACACTTCCATTATCAATAGTTGCTATACAACAATAGTCTGTTGATTTAAGACAATCTAATAAATATTTTCTCCAATTAAAATCTTTTATTTTAATAACTCCTTTAACATCTTTAAGCTTATCTTGTCTGTAATAATACGATAACTTAAAATTTGTGTTTGCATGAGGTTATTTTAAACACTCTTTATTCCTCACTTGGAGCAGGTAAGGGATTGATGTATTTATCCAAAACTTGTTTAACACCTTGCTCTGTAGTTTGCAAAGCGTTTAGGGGATCTCTTCCTTCAAGTGTAGCATTAATTGCATCCTCATAGTATTTAATCATCTCATCATTTATTCCCTGATCAAAGGTTCTTGATGCTAAATACCAGGATTTAAAGGTAGGCGCCTGTGCAACAAAAGCCCCTGCTATTGGATCATTGATTATCTCTTTTTGCAAGTCTACCCTCGAGTAAGGCTGACCGAATAATCTTGTCCTTGATGCTTCTTGATAAAGCAGTTTTTCAACCTCTTTGGAGGTTAGAAAATTTAAAAATTCCCAAGCTTTTTTTTGGTTTGATGATTTATTAGAAACTGCTAGTGCCCAATAAGTTGCCCAACCAATATTTCTGCCAGGCAAATGAGGAACAGGAGCAGTTTTGAAATTTAACTCAGGATTAGCTACCCTTAACTCATGGGCTCTCCAAGAGGGGGCAAAATAAAATGCTAATTTTCCTGAAAAAAAAGCTTGGGTTGAGCCTTCCATCGCCACACTCCAAACTCTTTTTGCTGGATCTTCATTTTTAATAAAACTGGTATAAAACCTTAAAACGTCTGCGCCTGCTTTAGTGGCTGGTTTTTCTAAATTGGCATTTGGTTGCTGGGAAAAAAGTAACCCCACTATATCGCTCCAATGATCAACATTTGAAGTAGTTCCCATAGCAGCACCAGCTATTTGGATATTACTCTTCTCATCTTTAACAGTTAGTTTGGAAGCTGCATCCATAAACTCATCCCAGTTTTGGGGTATTTTTATATTTTTTTGGCTTAAAAGGTCTTCATTATAAAAAAGCGCTAATCCATCTACCTCTAAAGGCAGGGCATAAATTTGGTTATTTTTAATAAAATTATCAGTAGCGATTGGGTAGAAGGTTTTTTTGAACTGATCAATACTCATTAAATCCAAAGGTATTGCTGCTATAGTGCTTTTTTGTAAAAACATTGGTACCCAGCTATTGTGAATCATTAAAATATCCGGCCCGTTTTCACTTTGTAGGATTTGAGTTTGTACCCTGGTTCGATAATTTACTGAGGATTGATGAGTATATTCAACTGTTACACTTGGATTTCTCTTCTGATATAAATCAATCGCCCCTTTTATCAAACTCTCATCTTCCCAAAGTCCCCAAACTTTTAAAGTCACTGGTTGATTCAAGTTAGATGTTCCTTTTAGTAAATATCCAAACCGCCAAAAAAGTATTCCCAAAATTACACTAATTACTAAAACTACTATAATTATTATCTTCATTGAGTTTATTTATTATAACTTAAATTTAGCATCATTTTTTCCTATTCTTATCTTTTTTTGTTAAAATGTGGCCCATGAGTAAACTGAGAGTTATTATTTTTATAATCATAATTAGCCTTTTTTTAAGCTTTAAACTAATATTTTTAAATAAGATTTATCCCGGGGTAAAGGTGGCAAGCGTGGACTTAATGGGATTAACCAAGGCAGAAGCAAGAGAAAAAATTGAGAAAAAAATATTTAAAGATCGCGCCAAACTTTTATCATTTAAACAAAGCGAACAAAACTATCATATTGATTTATCAAAAGGGTTTATTATTGAAAGCGATCAAGCAATAGATGAAGCATATCAGTTTGGTAGAACCAAATTTAGCTACCCGCCGCCAAATGTAAAAATCCATACAAATTTCAATAAACAATTTGAAAGCAGTATTCAAAATATCGCTTTTGCAATTAATATCGAAGCGATTGATTCTCAATTAAAAGTTGACGATTCCCAAATTAATGTTACTCCATCTCAAGACGGATTGGTTTTGGATGAAGATGAACTAAAAGTAAAAATTACTAACTATCTAAATACTGGCTTGATTGATAATACTATTCCCACTAAAAAGAAACTACCAAATTTGAACTATGAGCAGGCTTTATCTCTAAAGCAGTCTTTAGATGAGATTAAGCTCTCCCCCATTCAACTTAAATTTAAAGATAGGCTCTGGTTACTGGATTTAGAAACAGCGCTAAATTTAATAGATATTGAAAGTTCAAATCCTTCCTTAGCATCCTTAGTAATAAATGATCAAAATATCAATATCCCCAAAATTAAAGTAGGTAAAGAGGTTATTGAAGATCGAAAGATAGTTTTAAATCAAAAAGCCCTAGATGATTACTTAAATGAACTATCTTTAGACATCAACCAAGCAGTTGAGGAACCGCTATTTAACTTTGACGGAGTGAAAGTTGTGGAGTTTCGCCCACCCCTTGAGGGTAGAAAATTAAATAAAGATATTAGCGCATCTTTGATAACAAATGCTATTTTAGCTAAGCAAAAGCAAATTGAATTGCCTGTTGATATAACTTTACCTAAAAATAAACTAACTAATGATCTAGGTATTAAAGAGTTAGTTGGTAGAGGATTCTCAAACTTTGCTGGATCAATTCCCAATAGAGTGTTTAATATCTCTTTAGCTGCATCAAGAATTAACGGAGTTTTAATTGCACCTAATGAGGAGTTTTCTTTTAATAAAACAGTCGGTGATATATCAAGCGCATCTGGTTATAAACAAGCTTATGTTATTAAATCAGGCAGAACTGTTTTAGATGATGGAGGGGGTGTATGCCAAGTATCAACCACACTTTTTAGAACTGTTCTAAATTCAGGATTACCGGTAATAGCAAGAACAGCACATGCATATAGAGTAGGTTACTATGAGCAAGGATTCCCTCCAGGACTTGATGCAACTATTTTTTCACCTAATGTTGACTTTAAATTTAAAAATGACACAAGCCATCACATTCTGATTCAGGCTTATATAATAGGAAACTCTTTATATATAGATTTTTACGGTACAAAAGATGGTAGGGTCGCTAAAATCTCAACTCCTGTAGTTACTAACCAAACTCCTCCACCACCAGAGTTAAGACAAGATGATCCAACCCTACCTAAAGGAGTGGTAAAACAAGTAGATTTTGCAGCCTGGGGAGCAAATGTAGTATTTTCAAGAACAGTTATAAGAAATGGTGAGACTATAATTAATGAGTCATTTAGATCAAACTTCCGCCCATGGCAAGCAGTCTACCTTGTAGGAACTCAATAAGTTAGCTTTACTCAGAAATGTTAAATTTATTTTCAAGAAAACATCGAATTAAATTTTTAGTGGCGGGAAATAGGTTTTGAGGAATCTTTTTGATATCTACCCATTGCCATTTTTCCCAATCTTTAGGTTTGAGCAGTTTTATTTTACCTTTAATATTTGCTATTAACCCAATACCGATATAATGATTATTGAACTCATAATTTGCGTTCACTGAGATAATTTTGTAATTTATTACTTTGCAACCTATCTCTTCTTTAATATTCCTTTTGACAGCCTCACCAATACTTTCGTTGAACTTTAAATCTCTTCCCGGAACCCCATAAACTTGTGTATTTTGATATAGCCACTCTTTGGTCAGAAAACCAAGCAATACTTTATTGCCTTTCTTAACCAAAATATCAACATTAACTCTTGGGAGCTTGGGGCTCATAATTTTTCACCTCTTTCCTTTTAGATTTTTATATCTGCATACCTTACCAATCGCAATAAAGTGATGTTGTATCGAGTTTTGGACTCTGATCATGCTGCGGACTTTCCGTTGTTACAACCTCTAAGTGCTCAACTAAAGACCTAGCCACCCCAAAAGGCAACTCTGCTAGATCTTGTTGATGGGCAATTGGTCTATAGGCAATAGGTCTGGTCGAATCTTGTGGAACTTCTCCAACTCCAAGTACACAATTTGTGACTTCTGTTAAAACTAGAGGCTGATTTGGGTCGCTAGCTAATCCTCTTGGATATCTAAAAAGCCAAACCACTGCACTGTATCTTCTACCATCTGCGCTAAACTCACCTAAATTTATAGATCCTAAAAGACTTCTTGGCTCTTCAAAACTCAAAAAAGTCCTAGCTCCTTCTAGTTTTCCGAATAATTCTTCTATTTCACTTACCATTTATTTACCCCCTTTCAAAACATAAAAAAACCTCTCCTTTAAGGAGAGGCATAAAAAAATTGTTTTCCTTCGATTTCTCTCAGGACTAATCCTTCCCTTACAGGGTTGGGTTTAGCACCTTAGTTTACTGCTAGGTTGCTGGATGGATCATCAGGCCAAATCCTGCGTCCTTCATAGCTTTACGCAAAGAAGGATCTCCCCATCACTCTTGATTTATTTAAATATATAAAATAATCTTACATCTAGTTATTTATTCTGTCAAACTAAACTTAATTTCATGAGATTTTTTATTGCTTTAGAAATCCCTGAGGAAAGTAAGCAAGAGCTAAAGGTTATCCAATCTCAGATTAAAGAAATTATTCCTCAAGTTAGGTTAACCGATAATGATAAGCTACATTTAACCATTACCTTTATTGGTGAGCAACCGGAGAATCTTAAAGATAAATTAATAGAGCTTATCAATAATTCTGTTGTTGATATTTCACCCTTTATCGTAACTCCAGCACTTATAGATGGATTTCCCAATATTCACAATCCTAAAATTTTATGGATTGGTATTAAAGGAGATATAGATAAAATACTTTTAATCAGGGAGCGGATAAAAGATAGTTTAGCTAGTTTAAATTTAGATGTGGATATCAGAAGATTCATTCCTCATATCGCTGTAGCAAAAGTTACAAATTTTAAAATTTCTAAGCTGCAGGAAGCTCAAATACAAAAAATTATGCAAAAAGAGTTTGAACCAATTAAAGTAAAATCAATTAAACTTTTTGAATCAGTACCTAATCTGGGTTTTCACAAACATAATACCTTAGCAGAAATCTTTTTAACCTCTTAAATTTGCTTTAATTTGCTTGCTAGTTGTATAATATGTCTTATAGTAATATATGTCTATATACACTCTGGAAAGTGAAAGAGCTTCACCCTACAACCGAGTAGGGAAAGACCCCTTAAGGTATTTTAAAGATTTAAGTTTGGCTGTTTTAGATCAGTTGATCACCCCCGAGGGAATTTTCGCCTCTACTTTTAAAGGCCATGAGGGTATCTTTTATGGTAGATTCCGAAGAGACAGTGCAAAAATTGCCAAATTCGTCTTAGCAGCCCTGCCTAATCATTCAGCAAAACTTATTTCCAACACTGTGGATGGATTTTTATGGTTAGATCAATTTCGAGGTAAACAAAACGTTTCCAAACGAGGGGAGGAACAAGATAAAGAACCTCATGAAGTCCGCTCCCCAGGGTACTATGATCATTTAACAACTGGTAGGGTAAATCAAAGACAAAAACCTTTTTTTGTTGATAAAAGCAGCGGATTTATGATTAACTGGGATAGTGTTGATGCTACCCCTTTAGCCGGTTTAATTAGGTGTGAATTTTTGAATTTAGGATTGGTTGATCCCAATGAACAAATCCCACTTTTAAAAAAAAGCTTAGAATGGTCCTTAAGAAATCTCCACGAAAGTAGTGGATTTCCCGGTTTTGCTTATAATCCCAGGCGTCCTTATGCTTGTTTGCCTAATCAACATTGGGCAGATAGTGAATTTACAATGTATCATCGTGATGGCCGCCCCGCTGCTTACCCTCGCAAACCTGTTGAAGTGGCAGGTTATACCTGGGCATTTTTTCTCCATGGGGCGGACCAGCTAGATCGAGAAAACCACCAACATACAGACCATGCTTTTGCAAAAAAATTAAGAGTTGTGGCAGCTGACCTTAAGAAAAGATTTAATAGTCCGCAAGGATTTTTAATGCCTGATAATAAAGTCGGAGCATACTTTGCTGAGTTTATAGATGGAAATGGGCAGCAAGGAACTAATGTTACTTCTCAAGTAGGTTTGGGAATGAGTTTTACCTATCAAGGTGAGTCAATAGTTGAGGAGAGATATCTAGCTTCAACTGTGGCAAGAATTATGCAACCTGATCTATTTGATCCAACTGCAGGTCTGAGAATTTATAGTAATGAAGAAAGTACTACTTTTGATCCAGATGGCTATCATAGCTCATCCGATACTTACTGGCCTTTTGAACCTCCTTTAGTAGCAATCGGTTTTGAGCAATTACAATTTGAGTCAGAGGCTAAAAATTTAATGCTTTCAATTTTTCCTCCAATTACCCATTTTGGTTGTTGTATAGAGCAATTTCGCGTGAGAAATGGAATTTATGATCGCTTTAGGAACTCCCAAACTGGTCAAACCAGCTCTACTGATCAAGGATGGACAGCCGCTGGTTTATATTATGCTGCTACCCATCCTTTGGTCAGAGAGTTTTTTGCTTCCTTAAGACCCCAACCTCACCTCTTTGTTGCTTAACTTGCTAATTTAGATACCCTTTTTTAGAATTACTCCATGAATAAATTTAAATTAATTTTAGGGATTGAGACATCTTGTGATGAAACAGCAGCTGCAATACTAAAAAAGGATGAAGGTCAGATTACTATTTTATCTAATATTGTTGCCTCTTCAGCTAAATTACAAGAAAAATATGGAGGAATTATTCCAGAACAGGCTGCTAGAGAACAGATTAAAGCTATCATTCCTGTTATTACTGAAGCGCTTAAAAAGGCACGAGTAACAAGTGATAAGTTAGATGCCATAGCAGTTACCCAAGGACCTGGTTTAATAGGTTCCTTGCTAGTAGGGGTCGAAACAGCTAAAGTTTTAAGTTTAATTTGGGAAAAACCTTTAATTCCTATAAATCATTTATTAGGACATTTTTATGCAAATTGGATAGCGACGGAGGGTGACAGGGAGGAGAGATCTCGGCGCACCCCCGCAGCGAAGTTGTTACGAGACGAGGAGGTACGACGAGAAACCGAGCTGGCAGGACCCCCAAGCGTACCAGAGTTCCCCTATCTTGGACTTTTAGTCTCTGGTGGCCATACAGATTTAGTTTTATTTAAAAATCACAATGAATATGACTACCTAGGTGGAACAAGGGATGATGCAGCTGGTGAATGCTTTGATAAATGCGCCAGGTTACTGGGATTTCCCTATCCTGGTGGACCAAAGATTTCTAAACTGGCAGAGAATGGAAATCCCAAGGCTTTTAAATTCCCAAGACCTATGGAAAAATCTAATGATTTTGATTTTTCTTTTTCCGGCTTAAAGACTTCTTTTGCTAATTTAGTTAATAGTTCAGAGTTTAAAGTTCAGAGTAAAAAATCAATAAGCTACAAACTCAAAGCGAAGCGTACTCATAACTTAGTCTCTGACTTAGCTGCATCTTTGGAACAAGCCATTATTGATTCACTCATTACTAAAACCATTAAAGCTGCTCAAAAATATAACATTAAACAAATCATTATTGCAGGAGGAGTTGCTGCTAATAAAAAACTAATTTCAGAGTTACAATTAGCTATTAACAATGAACTATTAACTATTAAACTCTTTGTTCCTCCACCCTATCTTTGTACAGATAACGCTGCAATGATTGCCTCCCGTGCTTTTTTTGAAAAAGAGATTAAAGATCCTATATCTTTACAAGCAGATCCAAATTTATCCTTAGCTTGACAAGCAATTCTCTTTAATATACTCTATAGGATTGATATGGCAAGAAGAAATCCAGAAGGTTTTTCAGAAATAGCCTCAGCTGCATTTGTGACAAATTATGAGGTTATGCTTGGGATAGCATATAGGCTGGTTTCAAACCCTGAACGAGTTGACGATTTATTACAGAACACAGCCTTAAGAGTACGGCATACTTTAGATCCTACACGCTCTCCTCGATCCTATTTAGCTAGAGCTATTAAACTTCAATATTGGGACGAAGGAAGAATTCTTCTAAGAGAAGGTCGCTACCTTGATCCCACTCCTTTGGAAGATTTAGTAAACTTGCCAGATCAAACTCCATCCCCAGAACAGCAGCTTTTACAAGCAGAAAGAAGGGCAATATTAGATAAATTAATTAATTCGTTACCCAGCAAGCAAAGGAGGCTTTTGGAATTAGCAAGAATTGGCTTAAGTCAACCAGAAATAGCTGATGCTACTCATCTCCCTTTGGGGACAGTAAAGTCAAGAATCCGCTCAGCCATACAGCACATGTCTACCCACCCAGCAGTAAGAAAATATTTGGAGCAAACCACCTAATAATTCTAACTTGATTTTTGCTAAAATATTTGAAGACTTAAAGATACATGAATAAAGTAGCGGAGGATTAATATGTCTGAATTTGAAGGACCATGGGATATTGAAATGGAAAAAATTTGGGAGCAATACAAAGGTCAAAGGACTCCAGATGTACCAACAAACAGGTATTTAGAATTTGGAGAAGATGGTCAACCCTTAGAAGATTACAGGCTCAATCAGCTACCTCCAACAGCCCAATATATTTCTAAGCAGCCAAATAGACTTAAGATATTTGCTACTTTCCCTTACCATGTAGTTACCCAAGCAAATTTAGAAGGCAGAAATGGATAAAACTCAAAATACTGAGGAAAAATGGTACAAGTTTTGGGAAAATCAGGGACTTTTTAAAGCAGACCCTGATTCTTCCAAGCCTTCATATTCTATTTTAATGCCTCCTCCTAATTTAACTGGTGAACCACACGCTGGGCACACAATCCAACATTTAATAATGGACGGCTTAGCCAGATTTAAAAGAATGCAAGGATTTGATGTTTTATTTCAACCCGGTGTTGATCATGCAGGGATTCAATTTGAAGGAACTTTAAATAAGTTATTAGAAAAAGAAGGTTTAAGGAAGATAAGTTTGGGTAGAGAGAAATGGATGGAAAGAGCCTGGCAATTTAAAGGTGAGATTTATAAGTCTTTCCATAAAACCTGGAGAGCTATGGGGATTTCAGCTGACTGGAAAAGAGAAGTTTTTACTCTAGATCCTAAAATGCAGCGAGCTGTTTTAGAGGAATTTAAAACTTTTTGGGAACAAGATCTTTTATACAAAGGAGCATATATTGTCCAGTGGTGCCCTAAAGATGCTACTGCTATTGAGGATTTGGAAATGGAGTATGAGGAAAGGACTGAAAAGCTCTACTATGTTAAATATAAAGTAGCAGGAGACCCTAGATATCCTAACGAAGAATACATTGTGGTAGCTACTGCTCGTCCAGAAACAATTTACGCCGATGTCGCTATTGCTGTTCATCCTGAATCTAGATACAAAGATTATGCAGGAAGAGATGCTTATAAACCTCTCGCTCCTAGTGAAAAACTCGTAGATAGAGAGATTAAAATAATTACAGATGATAGGGTTAATAAAGAATTTGGAACAGGTGCTTTAAAAATAACTCCTGGCCATGATCCTCTAGATTATAAGATAGGCAAAGACCACAACTTATCTATCTTACATGCTGTTGATAAAGCAGGAGGGATGACAGATTTGGCAGGCGATCTTAAAGGATTATCTGTTTCAGAAGCTCGAGAAAAAACAGCTGAGATGTTAGACAAACAAGGATCTATTGACCACATTGAGGAATACACTCATTCAGTGCCAGTTTGTGAAAGGTGTAAATCTACTATTGAACCCTTAGTTTCCGAGGAATGGTTTGTAAAAATGAAGCCTCTTGCCCAAAAAGCCCTAAAATCCCTAAAGGATATCAACTTTTTTCCAAAGAATTTTGAAAAAGTAATTGCTGATTGGTTAGAAGAAATTCATGACTGGTCAATTTCTAGGTCTTTGTGGTGGGGACACAGAATCCCTGTTTGGTATTGTCAAAAGTGTAATTCAAACCACGAAGTAGGAAAAGATAAAGATATGGTTATATCCTTGACTCACCCAGAGCAAAATTGCCAAACTTGTAAGCTAAATCAATGGGTCCAGGATGATCAGATTTTAGATACCTGGTTTTCATCAGGTCTTTGGCCCATGGCAACCTTAGGCTGGCCCTCCTCCGCTGAAGCTTCGGAGGGTAAACCAGACGAGTGGTTAAACATGAAGAAATATTACCCATATGATTTTGAAATATCTGCTCCAGAAATTAAATTTTTATGGATTGCTAGAATGATTATGCTGGGGGTTTGGTTTGCTCAGGATATTCCTTTTAAAAATATGTTTTTTACAGGGACACTGCGAGACCTTCAAGGAAGAAAGTTTTCTAAGTCTTTAGGAAATGGGGTTTTTCCTTTGCCTTTAATTGATACTTGGGGAGTGGATGCTTATAGAATGGCTATTTTTGGCTTTGCAGCTCCTGCAAGAGATGGAAGGGCAAGCAGACAAACTTTGGATGAAAGGTGTAAGAACTTTAGAAATTTTGTAACAAAGCTTAAAAACATTGCTAAGTTTATAGTTGATTTAAAACCAAAAGGAACGCAGTCATTAGATCCTTCCTCCTTAAAGGGACCCGCACTTCAGGATGACCAAACAGAGAATGTCATTCTGAGCGCCAGAGAAGAATCCAATCCAGAAGATATTGAAATTCTTGAGAAACTTAATAAAACAATTAAAAATGTAACAAAAGAACTAAATAAGTTTAACTTTCATTTAGCCTCTGATTTTATTTATGAATTTATTTGGCATGAATTTGCAGATAAATATATTGAATCATCTAAAAATAGAAGAAAAGATGCTCAACCAGTTTTAGAATATATCTTTAAAACTTCTTTAGAGCTTCTTCATCCTTTCATGCCCTTTATTACGGAGGAAATTTGGCAAAGGCTCCCACATGCGGAAAAATCCATAATGATCGCCAAGTGGCATGAAGTTAAATAATCTCCTTTTTATATTTAATCCTTTGCTTAAAAAGGTTTTCTCTAAACCCCCCTTCATTAATAAATTTTTTCTTTAAAGCTTCTATTTGTCTTGAGAGTAAAAAAGTTTCCATTTGGCAAAAAGTCAAAAGCATATTAGCTGCCTCTTCGGGATTATGAGGAAGATTTGGGGTGTTAGGAATATTAGGCTTAACCCAAACAGCCCTAAACTCCCTAAAAACTCTAATCCTAGGATCGCTCTTATCCCAAATCCTTAAGTTCCTCTGTCTTAGGAAATCCTCAAAATCGGCTGTTAATTCTTTAAAAGATCCATGGGCAACACCACAAAGCTTTATATAACTTTCCAGGCTTTGCATAGTATATCCTTCAACTATGTTTTGCTTTCCAGACCTAGCTGCCTGCTCCATCTGATCAACAGTTCTGGACTTAGGGTTTATCCAGCGCGTTACAAACTGAACAGTTAGATCATGAATAACAGTAGCTAGAATATATGTAGAGAGATTTTTGTACCCTTCCACTATTTGATTTTAGCAAAAATTACAAAGCCCAGTTAGATTTAAACCTATCAGATATTATTTGTAGTGATTTATTTTTTTTCCTCATCAGCAGATTCTGCAGGGGTTTCTTCTTTAGCTTCTCCATCTTCTTCGACTGCCTCTTCACCCGCTGCCTTCTCTCCCTCTGCTACCTCCTCACCTTCCACTGGGGCCTCAGCACCCTCCTCAGCTGCTTGCTCTGCAGCTACAGCAGCTGCTTCAGCTGCTTGCTCTTCTAATAACTTCTTCATCTCCTCAGTTATTGCAGGAGCTAACTTAACCACTACCTCTTCTGGTTCAAGATGAATAGTTAATTTAGATTTATCATAGTTTAACTCTCCTACAGTTATAGCATCATCAATATTTTTAAGCGGGGTTATATCAACCTCAATATTTTCTACTAAATCAGTAGGCAATGCTTCAACCTCAACCTCACTTAAGGTTTGCAAAATTACTGCCTCCCCCATTTTTACTGCCTCTATCTCTTCTCCAGTAATAATTATTGGTACTGGAACTTTTACTTTTTCTGATAAATTTACTTGATAAAAATCAATATGTAAAAGGTTACCTGTTAGAGGATGAACCTGAACATCCCTAATTAAAACCGGTCTAATTTTTTTTGCACCAATTTTTAAATCAATTAATCCTGTTTCTCCTGCTTGGTGAAGCACAGGTAAAAAATCTTTTAGAAAAACAGAAACATGTTCTGTTTCCTCATTTTTGCCAAATACATGAGCGGGAATTAAACCCATCATGCGTAGCTTTTTAACTTTTTTACCCAAAACTTCCCGTTCTTTAGCGTTAAGTAAAGTTCGCTCCATTTTGGTAATTTACCATAATGTGAGCCTATATTCAAGGAGCTAAGGAGTTATTTAAGTGTAAATTTAATCTCAATGGTACGATCAAACTTTAAGTCAGTTTTAACACTAATCTCTTGAATTGGGAAAGAATCACTACCTCCAGATAGATTAGCCTGCATATTAATTGGATAAGTTAATATTGGATCGCCGCTTGTCCCTGGCTGTTTTAAAACATCTAATCTATACCTGTTTTCTTTACCTTTAAAGGCAAGCGGGTTTTGCAATGAATAATTAAGTGTTAAAATCTGCTGCTTTCTAGGTAAAACCTCAATTAGAGTAGAAAATCCAGTTCTACCATAATCAGAAAAGGGTAAAACTTTAGAGGTAATATCCAAACTTCCAAGTGTTGCTTTATCAAGCTTAGTGCCAGATGGCAGATAAACTCTTAATCGGTTTTTATATTTTCCAGCAGGGAAAACATCTGATGGGCTATTGTTTTTATAATTTATTACTAGCGTATGAAATATTTGGCCTTCTTTGCCAATTAAGGAATTTAGCTTAAAACTTCTTTCTAAATAATAATTTGACTTATTAGCTCCCAAATTAGCATCTATTACTGCTAAAAAGTCATCAGTTTGCCCATCAATAATATTGGGCTGTCTTGGTAATACTCCTGCCCAATTTTGGGAGGTTAAGTAAGAAAAAGCCTCTTGATTTGTAAGATAAACAAGTAGGTGTTTTTCCTCTAAAGACTCCCCTACTGCTTTAACAATTGCCGGCCAGTTTTGATCATCAAGAAAAAATATTTTATTAAACAGTTCGCTTGTAAGTGAGGTTAAAAAATTTTTCTTAGCCTGGGACCCTGGAAAAAAATTTACTTCAGCATGAGAAATTGCTTTTTCAAATAAGTTTTTAGAAGTTATGGTCTCTTTATAATCACTCAAGGCTAAACCTCCTACTGCTTCAACCAGCTTACTTGATGCCATCAGATCAAGTGCTATAACTCCTTGGAGCTGTTCCCCAGTTATTTTTTTATATAAAAACTCAGCTTGCCTAGCTGATGTGGGAAAATCAGGTTCAAAATTAGAATCCCTTAAAAATAATCTATTTTGGCCCAAATCGTTTTTTAAATCTATAGGAGGCTCAATTATTTCTTTTAACTCTCCATCCAAATTATAAATATCATCAACAGCGATTTTTTTAATCTTACCCTTTTCAAACTCCAATTTGGCAAAAGAACCAATAAACCCACCAGTTGGCCTAAGCTCAAAATTATTTTGCAGTAATATTAAATATTTTTTAGATCCATTAACTGCTGTCACCTCAGGCAGTAAATATGCTGCTGCTTTAGCTTTCTCTACTAATTCAAGATAAGAATCTAACTTTTTTGTTAAATCCTCAATTCTTACTTTAAGTTGTCCCGGAGAGGAATCTAAAAGATTTTTATCAGATAAACCTAATTTAACTTTAGCAATTTTTTCACCTGATGAGGTTAGTTCAAGCTGAGCTTTTTGATACAAAGCTTGAGGATCTTCGTTTAATTCACCAGAAATTATTTTTGTAGTTTTAAATAACACCTCCATTCCAATTACAGCATGATTAACTCCTTCAATACCCTCCTCTGTTAAACTAAAAAGTTCCTCTAAATAATTAAAAACTCCATCAAGTAATCCAATCCTTTTTAAAATTTGAAAGGAATTAATTACCTCCTTACTTTGCTTAATAGCTTGCATCGCTGCCTTTGTTTCTACTGAGGCTTTCTCAAATTGCCCTAAAGCTATAGCATCCTGAGCAATTTCCAAATGCTGCCTAATTGTAAAAGCCCCAACTGTTAAAGTTATCAAAGGATATAAAAGTCCAAAAAGAATAATTGCTAATCCTAAAAAAGCTAAAAACTTTCCCTTTGATGGCAATATTACTTTTAACTTCTTTTTTTCCTTCCCTTCTTCACCAGAAAAAGGCAAGCCATGCTTCTTTTTAAACTCTTCATGACTTATTTTCAGCTCATTTAAGAGTTTTCTAACCTCGGATGATGGAGTTTGCATAGCTAAATTCTCACTGGAAGCTTCACCTTTTTTTGGGATTATATCTTCCCTATCAATAAATTCTTTACTGATTTGGAAATATTTAAGAGTTTTTTTAAGGGCGTTAATCCATGAGGTTTTTGGTTTCCAGGAAAGCTCTTTAATGGTTTTAGATAAATTAGGAGTTGACCAGATAGGAAGCGAGGTAAATTTTAACCCATAATTTTCATACCAAATAGGATCATTTAAAACTTTTTTAATTTCTTCCAACTTAATTGGGTCTGGATTTACTCCATCGTAAATTTTATTGGCGGTTCCGTTTAAAAATGCGGTTTTTAATATTAGATCAACGGCATCATCTATATATAAAGCCCGAGTGCTAAACTCATCCAAACTGCCCCCATCAGATAAATTATTAGTTAATGCTTGTCTAATTAAAGAAACTAGTGAATCGTCACTTTTAAGGTTCATTCGCTCTCCAAAAACGCTACCTAATCTTATGATTCTTGCATTTAATCTATGCTCTTTAGCATACTTTGCTAAACTAATTTCTAAATGTTTTAGATCAGCGAATTTTCCCAAATTGCGTTTATAAAGCTCAATTGAGGAAATTAAAACAAAACGAGGGGAAGTTTCATTATTTTTTTGATAGCGATAAAGAAGTTCAAGAGTATTTAAAAGCTCTGTTAAATGAGGAATACCCTCATTGGCTACAAAAAATAAATAATCAATTCTAGCTAATTTAAGATGTATTGCCTCTGTCCCTAAATGATTAATAAAATGAAAATTTTTATCTTTATTAGCATTTTCCAAAAAAAATTTGTTAGAGCTGCTCAATTGGTCAATGGCAACAACTTGAATGTTTTTCTCAAGTAACCTCTCAGCTAAATGAGAACCTAAAAAAGAAGCAGCTTTCACGATTAAGGCTACTGGGCGGTTTCGCGAAAGGGATATATTGTAATCTGAGTTAATATTATTAAGTGAGTCTTGCACGTTTACATCCTAATCTAGTACATGCAAAGTAGCAAGAGAGATCAAAAGTATCGTAATATAGCTGCTGGAATAATTAGAAGTGAAAACCCCCTAAAGACTTTGTTTAGCTATCAATATAAAAATTATAGAGGTTAAAAAAAACCCTACCAGGAGAAAAATTTTATCTGTATTTTTATACTCCATTAGTTGATCTTGCTTAAAGGTTGTTGCAGTGTATTTACTTTCTATAAACCCTTTAACTTTATCACTTAGAAAAAATATATTTTCTTTATTTTTTCCTCTTACTTCACTTTCTATATGATTTGGACCATATTTAAAAATATAGATTCTTGTATCATTTAACTCTAAAGATGTGGAATTCTTAATATCTTCACGAAGCTTTTTAACTACTTCATCAATTGAGGTTTGACTTGAGCTAAATCTTAGCTCAAAATATGAGTTAACCTTTATCTGCTTGGGTTCCATAATATAAAGATAAAAGGGCAAGCATAGGGCAAAAATTATTAGAATAAAAAGTACACTTATCTTTTTAACAGTTTTATGAATACTCATCTAACGCCTTATTTGCCAGCCTATCGGCAATAAAATTTTCTCTTCTGGGCACATTTTTATAACTTATCACTCCCAAGTTCTCTTCCACCTCTTTAATTTTTGAGAAATACTCTTTGAGTTTTAAGTTTTTAATTTTATAGACTCCGGAGAGTTGTTTTGTAATTAACTGTGAATCAGAAATAATCTTCACTTCATGAGGAGCTTTTCTACTAAAATAAGTCTTTATATATTCCAGCGCCTTTAATACTGCTACATATTCTGCAATATTATTGGTAGCAGTGCCAATTGTTTTTCCTTCCTGATGCAAAATTACACCCAAGTGGGTTTTAATTATAAAACCATAAGAGGAGGGACCTGGATTACCCCTGGATGCACCATCAGTGTTAACTATTAATTTCATCTTTGAATTTAAAGTAGAGGATAGTTAGAAGTAAAAATAAAATCAAGTACTCAGAAATACCGGTAATGGCTGATGCAGCAATGAAGGAATAGGAAGGAATGAAGACTAAATTAAGAAAAATATTGATAATTAAACCAAAAGCATAAATTAAAGCTAACGATTTATACTCCTTTAAAGTCAAAAAAACCCACATTAAAAGCGAGGACAGAAAATAAGCCGGAAAGGATAAGGAAAGAATTTTTAAACTTAGAGAAGCTGGCTGAAAACCACTATTAGCAATTATTTTAATAACTAAATCAGCTAAAGTAAAAATAACTAGGCTTGCTAAAATTGAAATTAAAAATAAAATTACTCCCGCTAGTTTAATCTCCTTAAAAAATTTTATTTTGTTAAAAGAGAAACTTTGGACCATTAGGGGATAGAAACCATTCATAATAAAGGTAGGTATAACTAATATGTTTTGAAAAACTTGATAGGCAAGGTTGTAATTTCCGGAACTGGAAATCCCATGATAAAAAGAAAGAATAAACGTATCAATTCGAAAATATAGTGAATTTAAAACAAGAGTAAGCGAGATAGGCCAAGAAACTAAAAGCAAGCCTTTAATATATAAAAAAGAGGGCACTTCTAATTTAAAACGATAAAACTTTTTTATTAAAATAAAGGAAGTAGTATTACTCATCAAATCACCCAAAACCAATCCCAAATTAAGTAGATACACGGGCAGTTTCATCAGTCCAAGGGCAATAATTAAAGGTATTTGAACCAATGAATCAAGTGAAGAAGCAATTACAGAAAGGTTATATTTTAACCTGTATTGAAAAATTAAATTAAATGAATTATATAAAGCCATTCCTGTAATAGTTAAGGAACCAAATAAAACAGCTAGCTTAAAATCGTCACTTCCTAGAGGAAGTAAAAAAGCAACAACACTAGATCCCACTACCAAAACTAAACTCCAAATCAATCTAAAGTTAAAAAGCTTATTAGCCTCATTGGGAGAACTCTTTAATCTTGGCAAGACAATAGCATTTAATCCTAAATCAGAGGCTAAATAAAAAAAGGAGAGAAATGTCAAAGCTAAAGTAAAAACCCCAGTTCCGTCTTCTCCATAAAAACGAGCAATAAATCCTAAAATAAATAAAGTGGCCAGGCTGTTTACTACTTTACCCAGTATTTGGTAACTTGTTTGCTGAAATACTTTTCTTAAAATTTCCACTTTTTAATTCTAGCATGCTAAAACCCCAGACTAAAAAGAACAATCTTTGACCTTGGGGAAGCGTTAAAAAATAATGGTCAAACATTCCCAAAATTAATATACTAAACCAAGTAAAAATTAAAACATTTTTTAAAAATACAGGCTTAATCTTTAAAAGTTTATAAAGAGGAAAAAATATTAAAATAGAAAATCCTAAAAAACCTACAATTCCAGTTTCTGCTAAGCTTAATAAGAAAATATTATGTACAGGTTGCAAAAAACGAGTTTGACCAGCTATTACCGAAGATGCCGACGTTGCATTAATAAAATTATTAAGTCCGATTCCAAATATCGGGGAGTTAAAAAAATGAATTAGAGAAACTTCTGCTAATTGTTCTCTGCGGATTAATGAGATGTAATCAAAACTAAATGTAGAAAAAAACCTAGTAAATAAAAAGGGAGAGGCAAGGGCAAGTAGTATTAAAATCAAAAGTAATCTTTTTTTTCTGAAAAAGAGAATAATTTGTAAGAAAAAAATAGCTAGAGCGATTCTTGAAAAAGTCAGTATGATAAGCAAAGCTCCAAGGACTTGAATAGAAAAATTTATTTTAGATTTAACCAATAAATTTATTATTGGCAAAGTAATTACTAAAAAACCAGCAAAGACATTAGGATGAGGGAAAGTACCATATGGTCGCAAAAAAATCTGATCAAAGTAATTAAACTTTGCAATAGAGGGAGTTGATAGGTTAAATTCTCTCTCTCCTAATATCCAAAACCCTAAAGAGTGGGATAAAAAAAATTGCCCTAACCCTAAAAAACACTCAAGCAAAATGGAACTACTCAAACCCAAGAAAAGATTTTTTTTAATATCTGATAGATTTTTACTTGCGATATAAATTCCTAAAAAGGATGCTAAAAATAGCTGCTCCAAACGAAATAAACTAGCTCCTAAATTACTGGTATTAAATAAAGATAAAACTTGCGTGAGAAGGAAAAAGAGAGTCAAAAGTAGCGCTTTAGAGTTAATTTTTGATTTATTTCTGGAAGAAACTATATTTAAAAGAAAACAAAATAGCAAACTTAAAATTAAAAGATCCCAAAAAAAGATTGTTGGGGATAGATAATCAATTTTTAAAGAATAAATATAACTAAAATCAAACCAAAAGTGTCTGCCAAGCTGAGTGGGAAGAAAAAATATAATTAAAAAAAATAAATAGCTTTCTAATTTTGCAAAAAAATTAAGATCCCTTGGAAGTAACTTTTTTAGAGGATTTTTCATTTACTTTTTCCCCTGGGGCAGGCTTAATAATTATATGACGGTTAATCCCTTCACCTAAACTTTCTGATTCTACACCTTCAGTGCCAGAAATTGTTAGATGAATTACTCTTCTTTCCCAAGCAGGCATTGGTTCAAGCTCCATTTGCTCACTTGTTTCTATCACTTTTTGCGCCCAAGCTCTAGCCTTATGAGCTAAATCTTCCTCTCTTGATTTTCTCCAATTAGAAACATCAATGACCACTTTTTTAAATTCTTCTCCTTCTTTGAGGGATTTTGCTAAAATTTGATTAACTATTAGCTGAAGGGCAGATAAAGTCTCTCCATGCCTGCCTATTAATTTACCAGCATCGATAATCTCAATAGAGGCAGCTATATAATCGGCGCTTTCTTCAACCTCAAATGAACCCTCAAGCGAGAGTAAACCTAATATATTTTCTAAAATCTCAGAAACTTTATTTTCGTAGAAAACCTTATTCTCCATGAGAACCTCCTTTTCCATTAACACCCCTTAATCTATTAATAATCCCATCCATTCCACCCCATCCTGAAAGTAGGTACTGTTGGATTATGCCGATTAATGTAAACATATTCCAGTAAACAGAAAGGCCGGTCGGGAATTGCCAGGAGAAAAAACCAATCATAACCGGCATCATATAAACCATTTGCCCCTGGATAGCACTCATAGCATCCTCAGCTTTCTCTTTCTCTTTCATCTCTTTAGGTAAATCTGAAGGATATTTTTTAACAGGCTTTGGCATAATCATTTTTGATTGAATAAAGGTCAATACCGCTGTTAAGAGTGGGATCAAAAGCAAGAGGTAACCGTGTTGGACAAACTCAGCAGGCTTATAAGTTAGGTTGATCCCTAAAAAATTAGGATCAGGGGGGGAAGATAACTTCATGACAGGAAAATATAGCATTTCGTTAATTTGTTTTAAACCACTCGGACCGGAAAAAAAAGCAAAAATCGCCTGATAAAGCGCGATTAGAATTGGAAACTGAATTAAAGTAGGCAGACACCCAGCAGCAGGATTGACCCCATGTTCTTTATATAACTGCATTTGGGCTTTGGCAAAAGCTTGTTTATCCCCTGCATGCTTTTTTTTAAGCTCATCCATATGAGGCTTTAAATCAGCCATTTTTTTAGCAGATTTTAATTGCCGAGAAATTGCCGGCCAAGTAACTAGCCTTATAAGTAAAGTTAAAATAATAATGGAAAATCCTAACGCTCCTGGGATTCCCAGGTATTGAAGTGTATTGATTAAAAATACCAACAAGTTAATTAAGGGAGCTAAAAAAACAGTATTGAATAAATCAAAAATTACCTGCACGAAATTATCCTCCTTAATCCTAAATAAACTCCTCTAATGCTGCCATACTCAGCAATCATTTGCTTTGTATACTGCGAACAAGTTGGGTAATTTCGACAACTTCCTCCCGGAGCAAAGTAAGATAAAACACCATGATCAAATGAAAGGAATTTTTGGTAAAAATCAATTAGGGATAATAATATCTTGGACATTTTGTAAATCTTTAGCAACCAAAGTAGGATTTGCTTTTAAAATATTGACTTTAGGCATGATAACTAAATTCAAATTTTTAATCAATAGCGGATAAGTTAGGTCAGTAGCGCTGAAAGCTAATCTTTTAGCCTTGTTTCGCTGTGTTGATTTAGGAAAGTATATTTTAGAAAGGGCAATTCCAATTAAGGGATTTTCATTTTCTCCGAGTCTAAAATTAAGTTTTAAATATTTTGTTTCTTTTTTATCTCCTTTGGCTACCCACTTAAAACTTTTTGATAAATTTAGCCTTTTATTTTTAGGAAGCATAGGAAAAAGTTTAGATTGTTAAACGATGAGCACCTTTTAACCGTCTTCGTTTCAAAATTAACTGTCCGGTTTTAGAAGACATTCGAGCCCTAAATCCATGTTTTTTTTGGCGCTTAGCTTTTTTAGGCTGGTAGGTACGTTTAGTAGACATGGGGACAAGTATACTATACTTACCCGGGATACGAAATATGTAATATGAAATATGTTTACTTATTGTGTCTCGTATTCCGTATCTCATATCACATATCCCAAAAATATATTTGATCCATTAATTAATAGTTTCTCTCTCTTTACCTGTTGATAACTTATCCACTAATATAGCTTCATGGACGAAAAGGAGAGAAAAAAGATCTGGACGAAGATAACTGATGTTATTAAAGAAGAAATCTCATCAGCCAATTTTAGAACCTGGTTTTCTCAAACAGTGCTGGGAGAAATAAGTAATGAAAAGATGGTGATATTTGTCACTTCTGCATTCATTAAAAACCAGCTCTTATCACGCTATCAATCTTTACTTGAAGAGGCTATTGAAAAAACTTTGGGCAAAAAAATGGTGGTTGAATGTAAAATAAACACCACAATCAACTCAATTTCGGAAGAAAGTTTTGAGCTGGAAACTCCTCCACGACTACAATCTTTTGTAGGCCTTAACCCAAGATATACTTTAGCCAATTTTGTGGTTGGATTAACCAATAACTTAGCTTATGCAGCGGCTCAAGCCGTTGTCCAAAACCCAGGCATCTCTTATAACCCTTTATTTATTTACGGTCCATCAGGGGTAGGGAAGACTCACCTGATGCAAGCTATTGGTAATGCCATTTTTGGCAAAAATTCCTACTCAAAAATAGTTTATGCTCCCTCAGAACGCTTTATGGTTGATTTTGTGGATTCAATTCAAAATAAAAAAACAGGAGATTTCCGCTCAAAATACCGATCCTCCAATTTATTATTAATAGATGATATCCAGTTCATAGCTGGAAAAGATTCCACACAGGAGGAGTTTTTCCATACTTTTAATGAATTACACTCCAAAAATTGCCAGATTGTTTTGACTTCAGATAGACCTCCTAATGAAATGGTAAAATTAGAATCCAGGTTACTCTCCAGATTCCAAGGGGGATTAATGGTGGACATTCAATTACCTGACTTTGATACCCGGATGGCAATATTAAAAACTAAATTAAAAGAGCGAGAAGAAACCCTTCCTGAGGAATATCTTAAGCTAATTGCTGAAAATATAGAATCCAACACAAGAGAGCTTGAAGGGAAGCTTATTCAAATACTGCAAATGAGCAAACTAAGCAACCAACCCCTAAATGAAGACTCGGTTAGGAAGTTTTTGGGATCTAGACATAAACAATTATCAGCTAATATAGATCATAAAAAAGTTCTAACAACTTTAAATAACTATTTTAATATAAAAACAGCGGATTTAACTGGTCCTAGACGGCAAAAAGAATTAGTTTTACCCAGGCATTTGGCAATGTATATTCTTTACGAAGAGTGCAAAATTCCCATGGAAAAGATTGGTCAAATTTTAGGAGGTAGGGATCACACTACTATTTTGCATGGGATTGAAAAAATAAGGGGTAATTTAGGAAGGGACCGGGAAGTACAAAGACTACTGATTGAAATAAAACAACAGCTTCTAAATTAAATATCCACATTTCCCCTTTAGTTATCCACATACTTTTCCACAATTTTAAAGTATTTTTCAACACGAAAAAAGTTCGAAATCTATTCTTAAATTGCTTGGTTTTTAAACTTATGCACATGCTCTATAATAGCTATTACTAATTTGAATATATTATATTTATCTAGAAATAAGTGGACAACTAAATGGAAATAAATTGGGTTGTTATTTTATTTATTGTACTTGGGTTGATAATTGCTTATTTAATCGGCAGACTGCAAGCAAAACCAAAATCAAGCGATATTCCACAAGATTTCATAGATTTGTATAAACAAGTTGAAGGACTACCTTTAAGAGTTTTACAAACCATTCAAGGCTCAATTAATCCCCAGAAAGGAAAAATGGCAGAGCTTTTAACCTATGCAGAGCTTAGATATGATTATGATCGGATCATTCCGCTAGGTTGGCCAATTGATTTTATTGGAATTAAAAATAATGAGCGGATTGATTTTATAGAAGTTAAATCAGGAAACTTTGCACTCTTGACAGATGAGGAAAAACACATTAAAAACCTTATAGTTAAAGGATCTGTTCATTTTAGATTAATTAAAGTAACAGAAGAAGAAATTTCTAAATTTATTTCTGCCCAAAAGGAAGGAAATTGACAGTAATCAATTAACAATGAAGATTACAATACTCCAGCAGGATTTGGTTGGTCCTCTCCAGGCAGTTTCCCGCTCAACCGGAAAGAGTAATTTACCAGTGCTTGCTAATATCTTAATCCAAACAGAAGCAGGTAAACTTAAACTCTCTGCCACTAACTTAGAGATAGGGGTTATAAAAAAAGTTAATGCAAAGGTGGAAGAAGATGGAGAAATCACTGTCCCATCAAGAACCTTTCTTGATGTTATAACCTCACTAACAGGTGAAAAAATAACTTTAGAGGGCTCACTTGACCAATTAAAAATTTCTACCAGTAGTTTTAAAGCATCCATTAATGGGATCCCAGCTAATGAATTTCCCTCAATTCCTTTAGCATCAGAGCAATCAGTTGTTTTAGATGCTTTTATACTAAAGCAGTCTTTGCCTGAGATTACTTTTGCAGCAGCTGTTGATGAGGGAAGGCCTATTTTAACTGGAATTTTAACTGAAATAAAAAAGGATTCCCTAGAACTTGTTGCAACAGATGGTTTTAGATTGGCTCATAAGAAGGTTAAGATATTAGGAGAAGGGGAGTTTAAAGCTTTAATTCCCAGAAAGACTTTTGAAGAAATTGTTAGGTTAATTGATGAAGATTTAGTAAACAGTAAAGAAGAAAAAGTGGAAATGGCAACAGCCGAAGGTCAAAACCAGATTATTTTTAAAATTGGCCAAACTGAACTTTCCTCTCGCTTAATTGAAGGAAATTTCCCATCCTGGGATAAAATAATCCCAAAAGAGTTTGAAAACAGAACTATTATTGAAAAGGGGGAACTTGCCAAAGCTGTCAAGCTGGCCTCAGTCTTTGCAAAAGACGTCGCTAATATTATAAAGATCCAAACCAGTGAAAATAAAATTATAGTCTCATCAGAGACAAAGGAGTTAGGTTCACAGGAAAGTGAAGTTGAATGCCTTGTTGAGGGCTCCCCTTTAATTATTGCTTTTAATGGTCGCTTTTTATCAGACGTACTAGCAGCTTGTTCCACTTCGCAAATTGCCATAGAATTTTCCGGATCTTTATCAGCTGCGCTGCTTAAGCCAGTTGGGGAAGAGGGGTTAGAATATATTATTATGCCTGTTCGCTTAACTTAGGCACCCCTATACTCAATGGTTTTAAAATGGAAAATTACCGGATCGCTTAAGGTTTTATTATTTTCAAACTTGGTACCTACTTGAATATTTAATGTATATCCCTGGCCTAAGGAAAAAGGATCATTTGGAATAATTTTTAAGGTTTTATTATTATTAGTTAGCTCAACTTTAAAGTCTATATTGGGTTCAATAACTATTCTGGTTTCAGGGATATTTACCAAGGGTTGGTTAAAATTAATCTCCAAAGTCTGTGTAGGTAAAATAGTAGCTTCCTCTAGTGGGGAAGGGTTAGTTGAGATAACCTTGGGAGTTTCATCTTTAGGTTCTTGGTCAGCTGTAATAGGAAAATCTTTAACAGGAGTTTCACTTTTTGAGTAAAGTCCACCTTGGAAAATAGCAATTAGTAAAAGTCCTAAAACAGTAATTATAATTATTAATGGTTTTTTTAATAAAGAGAATTTCATTCTCTGATTAAGTCTTCTTTAATAGGTCCTGATTCATTAATATCCTCACCAAATTCTCTAATGTATTTCTCAGCAGTGCTTGGTTTAAATAATTGTATTTCATAAACTTCCTCTGTAAAAGGATTCGCAATCAAGGCAACGCCTTTAGAGCTATAAATATGAGTTTCGATTAAGGGTCCATATGTCTTAGAGCCTTTTTTGATACTTTCCACTTCGCCAAATCTTTCCTTGAAGTAGGAAAGCTTGACATAAGATGGATGATTTGTTTGTTCTGGAATATTTATTCTTTCAAAGATAACTTGGCCATCTTTAACAATTACTTGATCTGGTCTTACAGGATTAATGTAAGTTTCTAAATTATATTCAACCTTTCCCTCTCCCAGCTCTTTTTTCTCCTTTATTATTAAGTTTTTTTCTATCTCTTGGGAGTTGGTTTTCCCAATTATTGTTTTTTGTAAATCAGAAATTTTAGGTGGGGTTAAACTCTCTTGTGGTTTTTTTAAAAATATAATTAGTAAAAGTATTAATATTAAAATTAAAAGTAAAACTAAAATCAATATGAAAACTGGCTTATTTTTAGGTATTAAAAAATAAAATTTATCCATATTAATAGTTTCCTAATATATAGTTTGCCACATTATAGTGAAGAGGGAAATCCTCTCTTAAGTTTGGCGGGTGATAATCTGGTGAACAAAGGACTGTTTGCAATTTAGTTTCTGGGTTTAAGTAGTAAGCAATAGTTTCTGCAAAATCCTCAGAAATGTTATTACTTTTAGTGCATTCATATGCGTGGTTGCCATACCAAGTAACTCCTTTCTCAACCGCATGGGCCCTGAGATAATCTGACCAGCGAATCTGTTCCCGGTTATTACAGTTTGCAATAACATGGCCTAGTTCGTGGATTAATATTAACTTAAAAAGGGTTTCATCTTGGTAGGTTCCTACGTATACACTAACGCCTTTGAAACATCCCACTTGGGAAGAATCACGAGGGACTGAAGCAAATATTGTTGAGCCACGTACGTAATCAAAAAATTTTGTGTGAGAAACATCCCAAAATTTTTCCCAAGCCCAGCGTAAGTGCCTGGTTCCATAATTTCTCATGGTAATTCCAAATTTTTCTTTAATTGCCCCTTCCAATGCAGCATCAGGAATATCTGGAGCAGTAGCCCTTACTCCTAGCTGAAGGGAGTTAGATACTTGTGGTTTTTGATCTAAGGGAGCATCACCAACCCTGGTGATTACTGGGTTACTCTTAACTGATTCCTGTGCAAAAACCAAACTAATAGTTGGTGATACTAAAAATGATAATAAAATTAAGATGTAAGTTAGGATTTTCATAATTAACAACCCGGCGCCATCGGATCAAATTTATATCCGCTTCCGCGCAGCTTATTGGAGACTTCAAAATTCAGATAAAATACTGCCGGAACCTGGCAAATCCCCTCATCGCTAAAACCTTGTTCTTTAAACCAGCTAACCGTCTCCTCTTTAGCAAGGTCAATATCTGTAGTTAAAATTTCTACCATAAATTCATCCGCTGCTTTTACATACTCTACCTTAAAGGTAGAAGTTGTAATTAAAATAGAAGATTGGTTTCCAATTGATGAAAGCAAAGAATCTTTAGCCGCCTGGTCCAAAGAAGAGAGGGTTTGACGATTTTCTAATCTATCAAGCAATTTTTTGGTCTTTGGGCTTTCATAAGTTATTGGAGGTTGTGTAATTTCTGATGAAGGAGCTGGGGAGAAACTTGGAACACTAGATGGCAAGGGAGAAGTTCTCAACTCTTTTTTAGAAAAAAGGCTAGAGATTATTATAAAAACTAACCCTAAGATGGCAATTAATAAAATAATTATTAAAATTTTAGTATTTCCAGGAATTAAACTTAGCATCTTATTATCGCCTATACTTATCTTGGGCACAGGCCCAGTAACCCCAGGTTCTACCTTTGGTTGCTAAGAAATTATTGTAATTGATTGCATTAGTCGTTTGTAAGGTCCAAACCACATCTCCATGGTCATACTGGCCATTTCTTCCTCTGCCCATCTGATAAAGTCCCCATGCACCTTGCGGATCAGGTGACCCACTGAAGAAATCATTTGGGTTATAACTACTTTCACAAGGGATAATTACATTAAACCAGAAATAAGCGTTAGTTGGATCATTTTGCTCTATGAGGGTATATAAATCATCTTTAGTAAAATTACATTGGGGGTCACCATAATTTTGCCCCAATGGGTTATTTAACTTATACCTTCCACTACATGTGTCATTATTTGCAGGAACATTTCCGGTAGTTGGAATGGTTCCAGCTCCACTAGTTGAGGTTATCTTTGCATCAGCACTGTTTACTACCCAAATATTATCATCAAGTGGGGCAACAACTAAAGCTAGTTGTTTAGTTTGACCTGAGGAAAGAGAGAATTGCCAGGTGACCACCTTACCTCTGCATTATCAGGGATAATATCTGTTACCTCAATATTAGCTATTCCTTGACCTAGGTATCCAACATTAATTGTGTATACAATAGGTTGTCCATTAGCAACCGCTCCATCAACCCCCCCTGGCCCTGTTTTAGAAATTGCTAATTGTTTGGAAGAAGATAGATTTTGGCCAGGAACTCCTCCTCCAAAAAGATTTAAAAGCATTGCCCCAAAAATTATCAAAAAAAGTAATCCTATAAAAAGTAGAGCTAATCTTTTATCAGCGATGGTCCTGGTTGGACCAAAGCGCCTAAACCTTCCAAAAAACCGCCCTCCATTCCCTAGAAGTCTACCTCTTCCTGAGAAAATTCTTCCCAGATTAATATTTGGCCGCCAGGAGAACATATTTCTTAAAGGCATCCTAAAAGTTCTGGAGCTACCACTACTGCCTCTAAGGATGCCCATAAAACCTAAAATTCGATTACTAAAAAAAGCACCGCCTAATCCGCCAATGGCAGCGCCACCCCAGCTTCCGACTATTCCACCCATGACTGCCCCAGCACCGCCAGTCCATAAAGCAGGCTTACTTAAGATTTTTTTAAATGGAACAGTGTTAATTTTATTGAGAGGAATTTTAGAGAGGAGGTTGCTACTTCTTTGAAAAAAACTCCCTAAATTTTGCCTAATATTAATTGGTGCTCGCGGAATAGGACTTGGAGCAGGAGGCGAAGAAGGAGTAGGTGTTGTTGGAGTTGGAGGTTGACTCGGTTGGGGCTGAGGAGGGCTGGCGGGTGGCTGTGGAGGTTGTTGGGGAGGAAAGGGGGCTTGGTGGGGGAGGCTTGCTGGTGCAGAAGCTCCTCCATGAGATGGAGTAGGAGATGGTGTTTCTTGTTGTGACTGCTGGGCTAACTCAGCTTGTTCTGCCTCTGCTTCTTGTCTAAATTGCTCAATAACCTCTTTTGGCTCCTCAATTACTTTATTGGAATTCCAAATTTCATTTAGGTCAGGATCATTTCTTGCATAAGCAGTAGCAACAGTATCAATATAGCCTTCAGTTGTTGGCAAAACCTTAAATTTTGCTGGTAGAAATCTCTTGGAGTATTTAACAGCTAATTTTCGTGAAATGCGAGATGGAAACCCAGGGATGTTTAGGCTCCTAAATTGATCCTGCTTATTTTTATGAAACCTTAAAATTACGTTTAAAAGTGCTTTATGTAAACTAAACTGGACTAAAGCCATTTTTATCCTCCTTTAATTAAATCCTCAGGGTTAGCGGTTATTAACTGGTGCTCCTCAGGGGAAGCAATTACAGACATCGCAACATGTGTTGGCCCGGCAAAAAATAACCCCTGGCCTACCCCAGCAGATAATAAAAGCCTCATCTCTCCCTCTGATAGATTAAATACTTCCCCAATGCGTTCAATTGAGGCAGGGCTTTGTTTTAATAGAATTTGAATTGATGAATTAGAGATAATCTCTTTTCCCCGATCTCCTCCTAAGAAATCCTCTACATCTTGAGTAATGGTTGTTACTCCCAAAAAATATTTCCTTGCTCTTTTAGCAATTTCTACTAAAAAATCAGCTGAGTCAGGATTTTTCATCATATACCAGGCCTCATCTACAACCAGCAATCTTTTTTTACGCTTAATCCTGATTTTAGTCCAGATATAATCTAGTATTAGATACATAGCTAGCGGCCGCAGCTGATCTGCTAAATCCCTGACAGAAAATACAGTTAAAGAGTTAGATAAATCAATATTTGAAGGAGCGGAAAAAATCCCAGCCAGCGATCCTTTAATAAACCTCTCTAGTCTAAAATTTAATTCCAATGCTTGAGGTTCTTCCATACCAGCTAAAACTTTGTACAAATCTTCCATCAAAGGAGGTGGGTTTTTTTGAGTTTTTGGATCAGGGGTAATGCCTTTTAATCTATAGGTAGTAGTTATTGCTCTATCGAGTATTGCTGCTTGCCCGGCATCTAAACTTCCCAGCACTAATTTTAAAAACCCGGTTAATGATAAAATCTTTCTACCCAACTCATTTTCACCAGTCATGGCAACAGATGATAAATCAAAAGGGTTAATTTTAATTGGGGAATCAGATGAGAAATTAATATAATTTCCACCAATGGCTTTAGATAAACTTAGATACTCTTGTTCAGGATCAATTACTATAGCATCTGTCCCAAACATTAAAGAACGCAGCGTTTCTAATTTTACTAAATATGATTTTCCCGCGCCTGACTTGGCGAAGATCGTACTGTTCCCATTCTCTAAACTAAACCTGTCAAAAATAATTAGTGAATCATTGTGCTCATTAATTCCATACATTATTCCCTCATTAGCAGTTAGTTCTGAGGAGGTAAATGGAAAAGTAGTAGCTAGGGATGTAGTATCCATATTATGGTTAAGAAGTAAAAGGTCTGCTCCTAAAGGTAGTGTTGAGATAAAAGAGTCCTCCATCTGCAAGGTTAGAGGATAAGCGTTTATGGAAAGTGAAGCTAGGGTGGATTGTAAAATCTTTGAGGTATTATCCAGTTCTTCTTTGGAGCTTGAAGGTAGTGTAATATATAACCCCAATTGGAAAAATCTTTCCGCCCCTCTGGCTAGTTGATCTTGCAGCGCTCTGGCATCATCCAAGGAAACTTGAACTGAAGGGTCTATATCCCTACCTCTTTCCAAATCAGTTTGGATGGTTGCTTCCATTTCAGCAATCTTTCTTTTTAGATCATCCAAAATATCTTTTGAGGTAGATGGATAAATAAACATGGAAATATTTAACGAATGATCAAAAGATACTAGTGGTTCAAGCCAGTTTGGGCCAATATAACGAGGGTAGCCTGCCACAAAAAAAGAACGAAAATATGTAGTGTTGATTCTTAAATGATTAAAATCAATCTCCATATCTTTAGGAGATAAAACATCAACCAAAGAGACTGAATTGTTCACTGTTAATGGCGCATTGTTAATAGAAGTACTTTGAGTTTTTTTAGGCTTAATAAGATCAAGTAAAGGTATTTTCATATCTTAATCCTCTAGTTCCTCAACAACAAATGGTGTAGTAGTTCTTGGTTCACTAGGATAAGCTATCGGTGCTGTTTTTGGTGTAGTAGTTGCCTGAGGGCTAGTTATTGGAGGTGTTGAGGGTTGAGTTGTTGCCATCTGAGCAGGTGGATTAGGGGTAGAAAGTGAAGAAGCGAGGGGTAAGTTTAAATTAGTTGATTCAACTTCTAAAACAGTTTCTTGAAATTCACTAGGGTTATAAATATCATAAAATAATTCAATTAACTTAGCACTGTTTAATTGCTGCGCTCGCAAGCCTATTCTCCATAATTGACGGATAATATGGTCTCGCCTTGGAATTAAAATAGTCAAAGCTTTTTGGCTGTTTTTGGTACTATTTTTTGTTAAGCCAAGTTCTAGATAAGAGAGGGGAATGATTATAAAAAATTGTTTATCCAAAACATCATTTTCTTTTACTGTTTGGGAGATAAAATTTTTATACCTTAAAATCATTGATGCAAGTAAGGGGTTACTTTGTTTTTTGTGTGCCTCTTCAAGCTTTTCCAAATAAGAGGTGACATTTAATCTTTTAGACCTAATCATAATTTGAATTGAAAAAGAAAGTGAGTTTAAAAGTCCGGCAAAACCGCTAATGATAGAAAGCTGTTCTCGCTCAGATAGTAAGCCAAAGTTAACAGCGCTTGTCTCCAATATAAGTGCTAAGCTAGAATCTTTTAAAATGACTAAATCACCTTGGATATCTTGGATTGGTAAATGTTCTTGAGTAGTAGCCATAATAATAGTTAATAGTTCACAGTTAATAGTTTATTGTTCATAGATTTTTGGCATGGATACTTATAGGAGGAATTACTTTTCCATCAAGCGTTATCTCTAAAGTGTCAAAGTAAAATCCTTCTTTTTCAAGGGTAATTGTGTAAGTTCCATTAGGTAGGGGTGTTGCCGCTAAGAATTGGCCTAATTTGTTTGATTTTAGGGCTCTAACGGGTAATCCTTGCTTATCATGGGTTACAATAATTACGCCATCCAAATAATTACCCTGGTTATCAGTTACTATCCCATTAATACTATTGGGTGTGGAAGTTAAAGTGATCTTAGTATCTTTGCTTGATGCAAGCTCTGGTGCTACTACTACTTTTTTGGGAGTAGGGCTAATTGGGGTTTGGGCAAGCAAAGCTAATTTATGGGAGATTTCTGCTTGCTGATTATTTAATGCTGACAAAGTTTCTAAAGCTAGTTGAAGCTGTGCAGCAAAATAGGTAGTATTAGTACCTGGTTGGACAGCCGCAGCTTTTATGCGGTTAATCAAATTTTGCGTTTCTATAATTTTAGTTTGGATAATTTGAGCTTGCTTGGCTAGCTCCACTTCCAAATGTAGTTGTTCACTGCTAGGCAAATGGGGAGGCATAAAAGTTTTTGGTACCTCAGGAGGAATTTGTGGTTGAGAGAGAGTTGAGGGTTGTTTTGGAGGAGTTGTTAGGGGAGGAGTAATGGGCTGGTTAATAGCTTGAGGGGCAGGGATATTAATAGTTGAAGCGGTAGGAGTGTTTACAGGTGAGACTGTAGCAGTTATTGGAGCTGCTTGCTGGTCAAACCTAGCTATGGTTGTTATTTTAGGAGTAGTTGAGTTTTGAGGTCTTGGGGCAAAACTTAAGAGGTAATAAGCTAAGCGGTTTTTAAAAAACAATTCATCTTTTTTAATGTTTTTAGATTGCCAGGTTCTTTTTGTTGGATTAAATATTGCTTTAAAAAAAGT
The DNA here is from genome assembly GCA_016176465.1 of Candidatus Daviesbacteria bacterium. Taxonomy (GTDB): domain Bacteria; phylum Patescibacteriota; class Microgenomatia; order Daviesbacterales; family UBA10151; genus JACOXD01. The sequence goes on from JACOXD010000004.1 coordinate 173,369, forward strand.
TATTGCCCAATGATCTAGAGGTCTTTCATAAATGGGTAAAAAAGCAAAAGCTGCTCCAAATGAAGCTGAGATTATAATAATAGGCCAGGCAATTAAAGGAAGCTTAGGAGCAATTAAAATAAAAGTTAAATAAGCAGTTGCGAGTCCTGCTGCCAGATAAAGAAACTGCTTTAGTGTCATATCGCCAACTAGATGAAATTCAAATTGGCTGACATTTTTAGGTACAGGGTGTCCGTCCATAACACAACAAGCTTATAATGTGAAAATTTTACTGTCCAGCCACTCAAAATAGATCATTTTCCACACAATATCTTGGATCTTGAAAAACTTAACTAAACCCTATACGCTAAGTAATAACTAAATACTTAAAGGATAGATTGGATCAGACCAATCTTTAATCAGGGGAAAAGCGATGACCCGCTTCGCAGCGAGGCGAGAATTTCGCTGTTGTGCCGCAACCGTATAACCGGACTGCCTGAATCCTTTTTCTCTTCGAGCAAAGAGTCCGCAAGAAGCGGATGGGTTTACCAACTTAAACCTCCTCGAAGGGGGTATTTTTTTGCTAAAAATATGAAAGAATCCCTTGCTCAAACCCCACATTATTTAGGGGAAAATTCTATATTAGATGGGACAGGCTTTGATTTATATAAAGAAGTCCAAAGATTTTTTTTAAACTTAAATCAAGCTAACAATCCTACACCTGAGCTTGAAGCTAATATTAGAACTTATGTAGTGGAATATATCTTTAACGGAACAGTAATACCTCATTTAGTTGATCAAGACGGCGAGGGAAATGTAATTAACAGCTATGACAAACAAAGAATAGTTAATAAAATTACCCCAAGTGAAAGAAGAGGTGTAATTTTAAGAGCTTCAGAAAAAATTGATGAGTTTTTTAGGAATTTGAGAAGAACAGGCAGAAAAGGTCTTGCAGCAGTCAATAGTCCTGAAGGTTGGACAGGAATGAGAGATAGTGAAGGAGACTTAATTGAATATGTTAATCATCAAATCCCCATTTTTTGGACGAGGGAGGATAAAAGGTTTAGGGGTTTAACTTTAGTAACTGATTTAACGCCTGAGCAATCAAAACAATTATCAATTAACTTAGGAATTAATGAGATAAAGTTATCAAGACAAGGTGAGGATTTAATTTGCGATATTGTGGAAAACCCAGCAACATTTAGTTATCCAAGATCCCGAATTAAAACACCAGAAGATGTTTTCCAAGAGATCTTAAGAGTTAGAGGCTCTGGTGATTTTGCCTTTAAACAACAGGATGGGTCTATAAAGTATGTACCTGTTAAAAAGATGCTTGAGGATATTAGAAGGTTTGATGAGCTGCTTGAGTTTAGTGAAGAGATAGAAGTATATATTGCAAATTTAAAACAGTTTATTTTAGATAATACAATAGATTTTAAAAATCATTTTACTCAAAAAAGATTAGTGAGTGAAATAGAAAGAACAATTCTGAAAATAACAAGGGTAACTCTTATATCAAGTACAAATGTCATCCTGACCCGCCTGGGCGGGGAAGGATCCACAAAATTAGATTCTTCGCCTTCGGCTCAGAATGACAAACACGCTTTGAATGACAATGATTATTTTCCATCTCCAGATAATTTTAAAAAAGAGATTGCTTATTTAAAGATGCAAGCAGGCTGTGCTGGAGGGGGTAAAGGAAAAAGAAAGGTTTTACTATCTGATAGTGCTAAAGTTTTAGAAAATTTAAACTCTTTTGGGGTTGGTAAAGGAAGAAGGTGTAAAATGTGTGGGGAGATAAATTATTGTAGTGAGAGTTGCTGGAAAGAGGATTGTGGTGGAGATTTGGATTTTGCAGCTGCAGCATAAGTGAAAGTTATTTCTTTGCCTGTTTATCAGTATCTTCAAGTATCTGCTTTATATTTTATCTCTGCAACGTCAAAAAGACTTAACCCCTTTGGCAATTCTACTAAAATATCAATATCACTGTCTTCTTTTGCTTCTCCTCGCACATACGAACCAAAGAGAACAGAACGAGTCACTCCCGCCTCTTTTGGGTGAAAAGATGCATTTGAAGCTAGCTTAGGGTATAATTTAAAAACAATGGCTGATGGACCTGCCAATAAAGAAGCCGACGGAAACAATGCACCGCCTGAACCCCAAGCAGGTGCGACTCCAATTGTTCCTTTAAGACCTCCTGGTTCACTAGGTGGATTTAGAAGAGGACCAGTAACTTTAGGGCCTCCAACAGAGCCTGTTACTGAAGCCCCGGATGCTGAGCCAGAAGAGGAGGAAGAAACAGCTCCATCCCAACCCATACCCCCTTCAGTGACTCCTCCTGAAGTAGTACCAAGTCCACCAGTTGCTTCCCCTTGGTGGAAAGATGCAGAACCTACTCCAGTTGCGCCTCTTGTCGCTCCACCCCTTATTCCTCCCAGTGGAGGACCTCCAGCCCCTCCTATTCCACCTACTGGACCTCTCCCAGAAGAAGCTGGTGATGGGAAATATGAACCGGCTACTCCTTTATCTGAAATGCAAAGACAATATAATTTCCAACATATTCTAAGAGAAATTCAGTATGTTGAGGCTACATATCCTGATGCAACCACAAGGCCGGCCGAATGGCAATCTTCTTATGAAGAGGCATTATACTTAAGGGACGCTTATTTACAAGATGCTCAAAATAGAAATTTGTTTGCTGACTTACAAAGAGAACTCGATTTTAGCTATGTTGAATTACAAAATGAGTTCTCTCAAAACCCAGCAGCAGGTTTTCGTTTGGTTAGGAAATTAAGACAGCAAGATGTTGAAGGGGGTATTTGGAGAGATCCCAGATTTGCTGGATTCAAGAGCTGGGGAGAAGGTATCCCAGATATATATTGGCATACTGGCATAAATAGAATACTACAAGCTTTGGAAGGAAATCCAGCTACTGCTTTTGCTGCTTGGGAATGGCAATCTCCTGCTCTGACACCGGAACAAAAGAAAGCTTCCGAAATTCCCCGTGGCAGCTCAGAGTTTAAAGAATTAATGAAAAAAATTAATATTCTTTCTAGAAAATTGTTGTCAAAAACTATCCCTGTGGATATTAGAATCCAACTAGAGACAGAGCTTACTCAAGCAAAAGAGGCTCGAGATAAACTTGTTGTTGAAGCGAACGACCTAGGTCTAATTAGTAATGAATTAAAATGGTTTTTATATAGCCGCTGGAGGTATTTTAGAATCAGGTTGCCTTTGGATCAAAGAAGGGATGAATTTGAACAATATAAAAATGATGCTAAACTAAGATCACAAGAAAACCCAGCATTTTGGGAGCAAAATATGGGAGAAAATGGAGAAGATCTTTTTGTTAAGTATGGGGGAGTTATTGATTACTTTTGGCAGGAAGGTTGGGATTTAATGGGTTTAGCTATTTTTAAAGATAGATGGGATGATTTTTCTAAAAAAGTTCAGGAGTCAGCAGTGGGTAAAATTTGGAATATAGAGGATTTGAAGGGAAATCCAGTAGTAGGAGTAGAGGCTATAAAAAATCTGATTGAAAAAATCAGAATATCTAGAAAACGGTATGCTTATTCGCGTGAACGAATAGGTAGTCTAGTTCCTCTAGTCGATGATATTGATGAGCTTCCGGATGTAGTCCTGGATTACTTTAGAAGATCAGCAAAGGCTTTAGGTAAGGCTAGAATAGATGTACTAATTCAAAATATTGAGCAAAAGAAAAACACTGAGGGGGCAACTTTATTTGATGAATTTTTGCAACTTTTTCCAGAGTATGAAAATGACCCCCGGGTAGAGCGAGCTCAGGCTTTGATGAATGCAATGTTTAGTATGTTTGGGGCTGAAGCTATTGCTGGAAAAGGTAAAGAAGCATGGCCAGGATTTTTCCATTTCTTAAAAGATTTTGTTCAAGATTGGCAAAGCAATTTTGATGCGTTATATTTCAAGCCATTAGTTGCAAGAGCTTTGTATTTATTTGCTCAAAACGATGGCGAGTATTTTCGGTTAGGTGCGGTTAGTGAAGAAGATCCTGAACTAGGAGAAATGGAGGCTTTTAAAAAAGCTAAAAAAAGAGAATTTGTTGAGGATCTAGTAAGACATAAATTAAGAGGTACTAAAGATTTACTAAATAATCATCCTGTTTTCCAACGTTTAAAGAAAAAATTGGATGATTTAGATAGAAATGATCCAGACTACAATAGTCCAGATTTTGTACCCAGATGGGAAGAATATACCCAAAAAGCCTTGGCAGCTGCCAGCATGAAAACAGCTGCAGAACAAGCCATACGTGGTGAGGGAGTTGAGGAGCTAGTTGATGAGAAAGAGGAACGAATTAAATTTGAACATGTATTAGCTAGATCTTTAACTGAGGCAGAATTTGAGGCTATGTATGAAGAAATACAGATACAAGATGTAGAGGATTTTGCAGCAAAGAAGAAAGAAGCAACAGAGGCTGTTGCTATAGCAGAAAGGATGATGATTGTTTTAGGTCCAGGAAACAGATTTGCTGGACCCAGGTTAAAGCCCGATGGTGGTGGATTAAAACTAATGTCTGCTGAGGTAAGAGGCAGACTAGTTCGCTATCTTGAACTTGATGCGAAGAGACCCGTAGATCAGCAAGTATTTAGAGTTACTCATACTTTACATAAATTGGGAATTCATACAACCTTGCCGGTCTTTAATATGTTTCATCTAGGGGCAGATGACCCAATCCGAACCGCCTTTGAAAAGCATCTTGATAAAAGTGGATTTGATGTAAGTGGAATGAGATGGAGAGATTGGATAATGAAATTAGTTGAGATAGAGAGAAGAGCTATCTTAGAGGTAGAAAGAACAGTTCGTAAGGAATATAGCGGAGATCCCGGATCGCGAGGTAGGATGCAAAATTTTAGAGGTGCAATTAAAGATATAAAAAACATTTTTTATGGTAGCAATGGGATTGGAGCTAGCTCTGTAAGAGCCACCCTGCTACAAAGAGCTGTAGAATTAGGTGTCAGGGATCTAACCTATGAATTTGGTTCTTGGGATTTTAGAGAGTTTGTTGGTTTGTTAAAAAGAGTGGATGAGGTTGAGTTTACAAAGGAAGGATCTTTATTCCAAAATCCTCTTGATGCAATTTTTTGGCATGGTAGATATCAAAGTGGCGTGGAGAGAAGAAATATTTGGAATAGTGGGAGTAAAGAGCATCAGCTTGCGCATGGGATTTTAGAGGGGGGCCCGCTAAAAGGAGGTTTTAGGATTGCTGCTTTACATCTTGCGGAAGGGACATTTGGACTGAAAACATCAGGTTTACCTGATGATAGGCTTGAAAAACTGCTCGCAAAGGCGAAACCCCAATATATTGATACTGCAGCAGGAGTGGTAGGTCCTATAATGGTTGCCATGCAGGCAAATAAAGAAGACCTGGAAAATATTTATTCAGAATCTGCAGGAACAGCCAGGTATATTAATACTTTACTTTGGGAAGATTTTAAAAAATGGGTAAAAACAGATGAATTCAAAGAATTTGGTTATCCAGTAAAAGCATTCAGTAATCCAGCTATGGAGACGTATGCAACCGTTATGAGGGATGACGGGTTGATTTATTCGCAGGAAGAATGGGTAGGAGAAAGAACCTATATTGCTCCTCTTATAGTTGATATGGATAGAGAAAGTGGAAGAAATATTCCTTGAAGTTCCAGAACAAATCCTAGCTTATGGAATAGGATAAGGGGAAGACCTTAAAACCTCTCTTTGAACTTAGGGAAAATGAGGGTTTAGAGGAGGCTCTGAAATTACCAGCCATGTCTTATTCTTCCCCACAGTCCAGGTTGCCTTCTTGTTTGTATTACATTTCCAGCAGGATCTAAGTCTTGTATTGTTGTTGGAGCAAATTGACCAAGGCCAGTTGCTGATCTTTGGATACTTTCAGTTCCAGCAGTAGTTTTACCATAATACCCTTGGCCTCCCTGCACTTGGCTTTGGATCTCTCTTTCAATCATCTGTCCTGCCCGCCCAACTTTACCGATCGCCTCACAGATTATATTGGGTATAGCCGGGGTTGCTAAAATAGCGCCAAAAGCTAAAAGGTATTTTATAAAATCTAAACTTAACCCGCCTAAAAGTGGAAAGGTAGATTGCCCGGAAATTTCTAATGGTTTGGTTATAGCAAAAGGAACATTATTGGTGGGTGGACCACCTATCAAGTAGGCAACAAAATAAAAAACAGTTAATACTGCCGGAAAAGCTAATACATTGCAAAGCATATTCCTAATCCAATCAGTAGCCATCCCTTGTCTTCCTGGTAGAGAAGCGATTAGAAAATGGAAAGGGGCGGTAATAGTTAGAAAAATAATATTTAAGTAGTTGTTTATTAGCTGCAAAAGCACTCTAACCATGGTGTAAAGTAAAATAAAGATTACAATAACAAATAAAGCCCAAGATATGGTGTTACCAGGATTACGGTATGCTTCTTCTGCAGCAATAACTCCTCCTGCAACTGCGCCTAATGTGCTAGCAGCCGTCGCTATTGCTCCTGCCGCTATTGCTCCTGCACCTAAAGTGAATACGGTGATTAATCCTGCTGCTACTAATCCAGCCCCTCCTACTACTACCGAGCCTATTTGCGAACCGTATTGATAAGCTATAATTGACATTGCTCCAGTTAAAACAGTATTGGCCTCGCCTTGTATATTTGGCAAAATTGTATCAATGGCGCTGGCTAGGGGAACACGAAAAGGAGCACTGGTAAATCTACTTATAATACTAAATACGTTTTCCTGGGCGATTGCGTTTACTAAAGGGAACTGGGGGTTTGTGGGGGATGTTGCCCCGGCAATTTGAAAGTAAAATCCGGCTATATTAGTAGCTAAGAATGCAGTATCTACTAGCAAGGCTGCTAGAAAATAACTAAAGGTAATGAAAACCAGTCCTATGACCAAACCAGGCAAGGCTAGTTGAATACTCACCACTGTTTGAGGATTCAACCTTTGTCTGAACATAATCATTAGTCCAATTACTAAAAATATAATCATCATTACTACATAAGCAATATTACGGCTAACTTGCCAAAGAGCTAAAATTGGGTTTAAAACATTGCTTCCAGAGCCTAAAACTTGCGCGTTCGCTGTATCTATAATTCCAACCTCCTTTCCTAAGGATGCTAAATATCCTTTGGAGTCAAGGGGTTTATTGTCATACATTCCTCCGATTATATTTTGAATAGATCCCAATAGTCCTCCAGAGAGATTAGTAGAAGACAAAACAGGGATGGCTTGTTTTATACCTGATGAGTTAATTTGAGAAATATATTCAATACAAGGAGTTCCTATAATAGATTTTCCAACCGCAATACAACTAAATGCATGGATAAAATTAATAATTTGTTTGTTAGCATGCACCGGTGATTGAGGATCAACATAACCTACTGGTTGAGGGTAAGGTGTAGCTGAGGGAGTAGCGCTTGAAGCTGACGGTGTAGCGTTTTGAGCAAATACAGGTGTAACTAAAAGAAATAAAAAACCAATACCTAATAACCATGAACTAATAACTAATTTAATGGCAGTCATAAAAACAGTTTAAGAGTAAAACAACTGAGGGTTTTTTGCAACCTAGATTCTTCGCTTCAGCTCAGAATGACAAATAGCGTTACCAAGGACAGTTAGTAGGAGCACCAGGGAATCCTAGACAAAATGTAGTTACATCTACCCCTGTAAAGTTTTTAATTAAAAGTAGAATTAACCAAGCTATAGCTAAAAATAATATCCCAAGTAAAGCCCAAGTAAATAAATTAACAGCTCCTTGAACTGCTTTTGGTTCTCCACCTGATGTTAGTAACCTTATCCCTCCCCAAACTAGTACTACTACTAATGCAAAAAAAGCAAGTGTTACTGAGATATTAATTAACCTAGTTAAAACTTCCTGAAGTTGTAATATACCTGCAGGACCAGGGTTCATTAAAAAAGCGTACTAAAAACAGGAGAAGAAATCAATTAAAAAGACTTAATCTTGAGTCAATGTGGGGATTTCCAGGTTAAATATGCTAATTCCGACAACTGCTCCAGCAACATTAGCTATTACAAAAGCTACTGCTAAAACTACTAAACCAATTAAAGCATTAAGAATTGTTCCTCTGGCTGATGCTACTTTTTCTTTCTCTCCACCTGAGGTAATCCAGTTAAAAGCACCAATTACCAAGAAAACTAAAACCATTAATGCCCCTAAAACAATTACTATAGTTACCAAATTCCCAATGATAGTTCCAAGAGCCGTATTTGGATCAACCCCTGACCCTGGTTTAAGTGATTTTAATTTAATATGTCCTAAATTTTGATCACCATTTATATGTGTAGCTAAGACTTTAGGTGCTAAAGCTAAAAGTCCTAGGCATGTTGTTAATAAAGCGGCTATTTTTTTCATTAATTAATCATATTCATACTTTAAAAGTGTTGTCAATACTTCAATTTTACTCAGTATTGATACTGAGCGTACAAATGTACTGAGTAAATCGAGGTAGTCGAATGTATCAAGTAGGGCTTTTAGGGTTGTTTCAAAGTAGGAAATTGTAAGTCAAAAATATTTATTCCCGCAACTCCAGCGATTAAGTTAGCGAGTAGCGCAGCAATAGCTAAAACCACTATTCCTATAGTAGCATAAATAATTCTGGCTCTAGCGCTCATTATTTTTTCTTTCTCACCTCCGGATGTTAACCACTCAAATGCTCCCCAAACCAACATTCCTAAAAGAGTTAACCCTCCAACCATAATTATTATTGCTATTATATTGCCAATAATATCTCCAATTGGGGTATAAGATGGGATAATATTAGTGTCTGGTTCTTTTAAGATAATTGTATCGTTCATAAAAATTAAATAATTCCTGTTGGTCTACGACCAGGATCAGGATTTCCTGTAAAGAATTCAAAATCGGTAATTCCTCCAATTAGGTTTAATATAACAAAAGAAGTTGCCAGTAAAATAATACCTATTATTGCCCAAGTTAATCTCCCTCTGGCTGCTGCAATCTTCTCCTTCTCTCCACCTGAAGTTAGCCACTGGAAGGCGCTAAATATAATCATAAAAACAAAAACAATGGCTGCTACTACATAAATTAAGCTGATAATATTACTCAAAACAGTGCTTATTTGAGCACCTGGAGTTTTTCCATCAATATCCGCAATAGGGGAGGGAGCTACAACTTCACTAAAAGTGTGTTGAATGTTATGGTCAGCTAGTATCTTGGTCATAGTTTAATGATCTGAAACCCTTTTAATCCTAAAAAGTTTGGTACAAATTGAACTACTAAAAAAAGTAAAATTAGCATTATAAAAGCTATGATAGCATGAGTAATCATCCCTCTGGCAGAGGCAATTTTTTCCTTATCCCCTCCTGAGATTAAAAACCTAAAAGCCCCAATTATTAAATAAAAAGAAACTGAGACAGTAGCAATCATAAAGGTTGGTCCAACCAGAAAACCTATCCCCTCACCAAGGGATTTTAAAAATCCAAATGCATAATTATCTTTAATACTAACTTGGGCAAACTGAAAAATAGCTAGGTCAATAATTTTCATGGTGGTGTTATTTGGTTTATTGTTTGGTTTTGTGGGGAAGGAATAGGAAAGATTCCCTGAACAAATTTAGATACAGAAAAAGCTAAAATCACTATGATAAATCCAATAAAAGCCCAGGTTAGCCTGGTTCGGGCTTGCCCTAAGCGTTCTTTATTACCTCCAGCAAAAAGATATTGAAAAACTCCCCAAACCAGCCAAAAAAATAATAAAAACCCAGCTATTAAAAACGCTATATCTAAAAATCCGGTTATCAAAGCACCTAAGGTTGCATCTTTTATGCCAATATTAGTTCCGGGAGTGATGGGTGAATTAATAGAATTATCTTTTTGAAAAACGTCTTTGCCAGGCAAGTTTAAATCCATATTATTGAAAACCAGGTATTCCTAGTATATTTACTCCTATTATTTGTAAAAGTAACACTGAAAAAATGATAAACAACAATCCAATAATAGCTGCACTAAATTGTCCTTGTGCTTCTTTAATAGTATCAGGGTTTCCTTCTGCTGTAATCATCTTAATTGAGCTATAAACTAATATTAAAAGAGTAATAGCTCCTGAGGCTAGTGAAAGGAATCTTATTATTCCGTTAACTAAAGCTGTTGGTTCTGTAGGCACACAACCGATTGCAGTCATTATTCCCTCACCCGGAATATCAGCACAGGGTTCTGCAGCTACTTTAGAACACTTAATACCACCATCTTCGCATTTGGGAATTTCTTGACCACTAAGATCCAAAGCTGTTTGAACATCAACTCTACATACTTCAGTATTAGTGGAGGCATTATATAAAACTGCCTTATATTTTATTTGTTCCAGTTTACTTGCAAGCAATATTACTACTGTTCCTGAACTTCCAGAGTTTACAACTGAAGATTGTTTAATTACAGTTCCAGCCTCATTTGTTAACTCACCCCTAAAATCAGTATTCTGAGGTAAATTGATCCCTTTTAGATTAATGTCATCATTAATAGTAGGTTTAGTAGGAACTAATTCGCAAGCTAAATTAGTGGGAGGTGGAGTAACAGTAAACTCAAACTCTGTTTTAAACCTACAGGTTGTAAATTGTGGAATAACATACCAATCTACGATACCGATTTCCATACATAAGGTTTTTTTACCGGGTTCACTAAAATTAGTACCATCTTCTATTAAAGAAAGAGTATATGTATTGTCTGTTGGTATATTATATTTTGCCGCTATACTTGTTTGTGCTCCCTCCCACCAGAATGCATAAGTATTTCCAGCTCTGGCATTACTTAAAATTACACTTGGTTGAGTTCCAACCAAGAGAGGCGATTTCAAGGGAGAGATTACCGGAAGTTGTCCTCCTTCTTGTTCGATTTCAAATTGGTAGTCTTTGACAATTAATGTCTGATCATTTCTAGTACCAATTCCACCGCCTAACCAAAGTTGGAATTTCCATTTCCCAAGGTCACCCCTGCATACAACGAGATCCCAAGTAACTGTAAACTCTGTGGCGCTTATTGGTTTGTGCCAATTGACCACATTGCAACCGCCTTCTCCTCTTGCAATGTTCCAGGCCATGGCAGTGTAATCCCCGGTAGGACTAAAAAAATCCTCAGTGCTTTTAACTGTTATGGTTATATTTCCACTTGATTGTAAAACAGGATTAGGGTTTTGGATAATTTGTATCTTTGAATCATCTACAGTATGTCCGGCAGAGATACTTTGAGGAAAAAGAAAAATCAAGCCTAAAAAAAATAAGCAGAAGAATTTAAACATTATTTTAAGCTTAGATAACTTAAGATATTTTTGCAACTAAAACATCATAATAAGAGATTCCTTGCATTGATTTTTATTCCTTACTTAAGATATAATTACCTTGTATGACACAAATAGCTACTATTACTAGTAAAAATCAACTTACACTTCCAGCTAAATTTGTTAGAAAACTTAATCTAAAGGCCGGACATAAAGTAGTTATTTCTGAAGAGGATGGGAAATTAACACTTACGCCAGCAAGAGCTGTAGTAGAACAGTTAGCTGGATCAGTTAAAATTCCACAAAACTTAAAAGGAAAAGACTTGGATAAAATAATTGAAGAAGCAAAAGATCGTTATTTTAGGGAAAAATATAGCAAAAAATCTTAGATGACTTTTATAGACACAAATATTTTTCTTCGTTTTTTACTAAAAGATATTGAATCGCAATACAAAGAAGCAAAAAAGTTATTTTTAAAAGCAGCAGATGGAGATGTTAAACTTTTAAGCTCTACGATTGTCTTTTTTGAACTTAGATGGGTTTTGGGATCTTACTATCGATTATCTAAAGATAAAGTTATCTCAATTCTTTATGAAATATTACTTTTAAAGGTAGAATTTAACGAAAGGGAAGTTCTGGCAAAAAGTTTGGATCTATATAAATCCAATGAGCTTGATTTAGAAGATTGTTATAATCTTATTTTTGCCAAAGTCAAAAAGGTTAAAACATTTAAAACCTTTGATATTAAACTAGCCAAACAGTTCAATCAGATAAAAACTCTAGAATGACCTCAACTGACATCCTGGTTCCAGCAATAATTGGTTTCCCCTAAGTATTTTTGGAAAAGTATCCTTAAAATGTTAAAATTCCCATATTCCAATGAAAAAATTCTCTGCTCTTATTTTTCTTTTGGTCTTATTTTTTCTATTAAGTATTAACTATAGACTATTAACTATTATCCATGCTGATGAGGTAGAGGATTTGCAAAAACAAATTAATGAGTTAAATAAAGCTCGTGAACAATCTGTTGCTGCTACTAAACCTCTGGAGGGGCAACTTGATTCCCTAAAGCGACAACTGGCGCAAATCCAGGTAAGTTTAACAAATCTTACCTTTAAAATTGCCCAAAAAGAAAAAGATCTGGATTTAAGAACAGAGAAATTAGCAGAGCAACAAGCCTTACTTGAACAAAGAGTTAGATCCTATTATATAAGGTCATTTTTAACTTCACCTTTAATTGTAATTTTATCATCTCAAAATACAGGCGACCTTTTTAGGGAATTATTTTACAGGCAGGCAGCAACAAAAGAAGACCAAAGGGTAATTTCATCAGTCACAGGAGAAGTCATGGATTTGTTATCTCAAAAAGAAAAATTAGAAAAAGATAAGGTATCTTTAGCCTCCTTCCAAGTTCAAGTTGATAAAAATGCGCAGTTTTTGGGAGGAGAGATAGATAAAGCTAAAACATACCAGAGCGAACTCACCGGGAAAATCGCTGAGTTATCCGCCAGGCAGCAGGCAATTTTAGCCGCCAAATCAGGAACATTTACTACATCAGTGGGAGATGTTCCACTAGCTGATGATCCTAATGCAGCTCCGACATTTAATCCTGGCTTTTCTCCTGCTTTTGCTGCTTTTTCTTTTGGGGCTTATACTCACCGTAATGGTATGAGCCAATACGGAGCCAAAGGTCGTGCGCAGTCTGGGCAAAGTGCTGAGCAAATTTTAGCAGCTTATTATCCTGGTGCCAGCTTAAACAAATCCTTTTCAGTGCCAGCCACTATTGAAGTTAGCGGTTTTGGCACCAAAGCTTTTGAGGATGAGTATATGAAGCGAATTTATGAGATGCCAAACTCTTTTCCCAAAGAAGCACTTAAAGCTCAAGCAGTGGCAGCTAGAACTTATGCTATTAGGCAAGGGGGAACTATTTGCCCAACTGAGTCTTGTCAAGTATATAAAGATTCCAATAAAGGTGGTGCTTGGGAAGAAGCTGTTAATGAGACAAAAGGCTGGGTCTTAGAGGGCGGATCGAATGCACAATATTCTTCAACCACAGGAGGATACTTAAATAATTCTGGTTGGGATACTAAGTGTGGGGGGAGGAATTGTTGGACAGCAGATGCTTTTGAAAAAATTGCTGACTCTCCTTGGTTTTATAAGGGTTGGTATAAAGATAGAGGAGGAAATAGTTGTGGAAAATCTCATCCTTGGCTTTCAATGGAGCAGGTGGCTGATATTTTAAATGCAAGGATTGTGTTAGATTCAGGGGATTCAACAGATAGAGTCTCTCCGGTTGATACATCTTGCTGGAGTGGCAATCCTTTTTCCATATCTGAGATGAGGGATAAAGCCAATCAACACGGTGGAGCAGTTACATCTATCTCCTATACTTCTGTGGTTTATTCTGACAGTGGCAGTACCGCAACAGTGGTTTTTGATACTAATAAAGGTAGGGTAGAAATTTCCGGCTCTAAATTTAAAGAAGCGTTTAATTTACGCGCCCCAGGCTACATTTCCATAAAAAGCCCGCTTTTTAATATAGAAAAGAAGTGATATTATCCAAGCAGAATGCATCTAAGATTTTTTCCATCTTTTTTTGATCACCCAATAAATGTCAGATTTGCCGAGCAAGAAGTAGATGAAACTATTGAAATTTTGCTCAGGCAACATTTTATTACTAATATTCCCTGGATCGTAGCTTCTTTTGTGGGTTTTTTTGTTCCATTTATTTTGCTCTCTATTGATAGAATGTTTGGCTTTGATTTTTTAGATAAGGTTTCTCTGGAACTTAATCTGATGGCTTTAATTTTATGGTATCTGTTTTTACTAGCATATATTATAGAAAATTTCCTACACTGGTATTTTAATATCTATATTATTACAAATAGACACTTGGTTGATATTAATTTTCACTCTTTACTTTTGCGAGATATACTTGAGGTAGGTATAGAAAATGTAGAGACTGCATCATCCAAAATTCAGGGGATTATTAGGTCTTTATTTAACTATGGTGATGTGACTGTTAGAACCGCAGCCGAGGCATCTCCAATTACATTTGATGCTGTACCATTTCCCGATAAAGTAGCAGACAGGATTAATGATATTAGAGGTCAAAGAGTTCATCGATGATTACAGATAATGCAACTATAGTTAGCACGCTAGAACTTATTTTTAAAGCTGGATTTATTATTTTGGCAATTTTATATTTTATTTTTAGCTTGATTGTTATAAGGCAAGTAAATTTAATGACCCAAACGCTAATTACTGAGGCAGCAGCAACGCTAAAAGCTTTTAGTTTGCTTCATGCGCTGCTATCGCTTGGTGTTGTGATTTTATTTGTATTGCTTTTGTAACTATTATGGTGCGGTTTGCCAAGGCTTTGGCTGCAAATACTGATTTAGCTTCTGCCCAAGCTTTTATTTACCCTAGTTCTAATTTAAATTTTGCTTGTTTAATTTCAGGTTTAGGAGATGATGTCTTTTCTCAAATACGCCAAAGTGCTTATGAGCTTGAGAGTAAGTTTTTTGAAATGGATGCTGATATCTCATCTAGGCTTGAGCAAGTACTGAAATTTTTAAACGAGCAACTAAAAAATGTTGAAAATTTAGAAATCTTACTCATTTGTTGGCAGGAAAATGTTTTATATATTAAATCCCAAGGTTTGCACCAAGCTTATCTTTACCGAGATGGCAACTTAACTAATCTTACCTCAGATTCTCAGTCGCAGCTTTTATCAGGACACTTACAAGTTGGAGATAAATTAATGCTTTTGTCTAATTCATTGGAAAGGTTGCTGAATAACGAGCAGCTGCAAGCTGGGGAAACAATAGATGGTTTAATAGGTAAAAATATTGAGGAATTTGAGGAAGAGGTTAATGAGCTTTCATCTGTTGATAACTCCCAAGCTTTAGCTGGGGTTTTAATTGATTACCATAGCGATTTGCAAGGAGTGAATGAAAAAAGTATAAATGTCAACACTTTAAAATCTCCATCAAGATTTAAATTTAAACTCCAAAGCCTGGTCTCACTTTTTGAATTTGTACCAAAATTAAAATTTCTTCCAAAAAAAAGAAAGATCCAAATTATAACAGGGGTAAGTTTGATACTAATTTTAGTAATTGGGGCATTTTTTCTTAATTTTAATCGCTCAAGCAACAAGATCACCTCATCAAGTATTAGTGGTGATAATTATAGTAACCACTTGCAAAAAGCCAGGGATAATTTTTCATTGGCTAAATCTTTGCAAGAAAGTGATGGAAATAAAGCCAAAGAGGCCCTGCTTTTAGCAAAACAAAGCATAGCTGAGGCTTTAAAACTGAAGCCAAATGAAGCGGAAGCGCTTGGTTTACAAAATGAGATAAAATCAAGCGAGGCTTCCATTTTAAAAATCTATCAGCTAGATACTCTAACTAATTTTTTGGATTTAAACTTAGTTAAAAAAGATTTTTCCGCAAGAAAAATGTCACAGTCTTTAGGTAAAATTTTACTCTTGGATGAGGATAGAAAAACTTTGATCTCATTTGATTTAAAGCAAAAAAATAACCAAATTTTAGCAGGAGAAACTCAACTTGGAGATGCCAAATATGCCGCTTTAAATGGGGATTTTGCTTTCATATATTCAAAAGATAAAGGGATATTGAGGCTAGATACATTAAAACAAAAGACAACTCAAGTTGTTAAGCCTGACAGTGATTGGGGAAATATAATTGATATTTATGGATTTGCAGGAAATATTTATCTTTTAGATAATTTAAAAAACCAGATCTGGAAATATTTACCAACAGAGTCAAGTTACTCCGGCAAAAGAGCTTATTTAAATGAAGAGACAAAGGTAGATTTTGCAGATGTCAAGCGCTTTCACATTGATCAATCTATTTGGGTTTTAAAAAATAGCGAAGTTTTAAAATTTATTCAAGGGGCTTTAGATAATTTTTCTATTGAAGGAGTATCCTCACCTTTAGGTGTAATTGATAATTTCTTTACATCAGAAAAATCAGATAACTTATACTTTTTAGATAAAAATTTAGGCAGGATTATTGTTTTAGATAAAAAAGGCCAAACTCAAGCAGAATATATGGGAGAAAAGTTAAAAGAAATAGAAGATTTTATAGTTGATGAGGAAGATAAGAAGGTCTATTTATTGCAACAGGGAAAAATTACCACTTTTGATCTTAAGTAGCGTTTAGAGGATAATATCTATACGCTATGAGAATAGTCAATCGCAAAGCCAGGTATAAATATTTTATTCTAGATACCTTTGAAGCAGGGGTAGTTTTAAATGGAGGAGAAGTAAAGTCCATCAGGCAAGGCAGGGTAGATTTATCCAACAGTTTTGCCAAGATTTTAAATGGGGAAGTTTTTTTAATAAATGCTTATATTAATCCTTACCAAGGATCTGATCCTGGAGTTGATCCAAAACGCTCTAGAAAATTATTAATGCATAGAAGTGAAATTGATTCTTTAATTGGCAAGCTATCTTCCAAATCTATGAGTTTAATCCCAATTAATATTTATTCCAAAAGAAATATGTTTAAAGTGCAGCTTGGATTAGGCAAGCCCAAGTCTAAATTTGACAAAAGACGGGATATTTTAAAAAAAGACGAGCAGAGAAGATTAGAACAGGAATTAAAAGGAATAAAAGACAATAATGGAAGAGTTATTTGACTATAGGGCTAAAAAATGTTATAATTTCGGTGTATGATATCAGAACTTGGTCAAAGAGTCAGTCGAGCCAGAGAAACCTTTGAGGATATAGCCCTAGAAGCTAGAAGCAGGGCTCAAGTTAGTGGGGTAGATGTGGGTGTTTTAATGCCTTTTACCTGCGATGCTATAAACATCTTTTCTGAACCTGGCGAGGAGGTTTATGGAAGAGAAAGATTACACCCATTGATTACAGCCTTACAATTTGGTACTTATGGTTTTGTTATTGACACTATTAGAGCTTCAATAATCTTTGGGAGAGCATTCTTAGAGGTTGCTAGGGATAGAGCTAGGGGTATTAGTGACCCACAAAAACCACTTTCATTTGTTTTTTACCCTCGAATATAGTATAATATTAGCCTTGGGGACGTAGAGATTCGATGGAATAGCACTTTGAAAACCGCAAGCTGCTAAGGAAACATTAAGCATAAAATATTGTTTCAAATTTAAACGGCGTATCTAATGTCGTTGCCTTTGCCAATAAAATGGCAAAAGAGGCCGGAGCAAACGTTGGAGCTTTCTTAGCTTCAGCACTTCAACCTCGTAGCTTAGCTCTCGTAGCTTAAGGCTGTTTTAGATTATTCTCCTCCTGATGGAATATCTAAGGCACATACACAGTCAGGATGCATTAAATTTGGTGTTGGTTGATCCGGATTTAATAAAGACAATTCAATCAAAGTTTAGTTTTCCCGCTTATTTGGTTACAACTAAACTTTAAAATATAAATAAGCTAGGCTTGTAGAAGTTTTCAATTTAATATTTCAGACCCGATTTCAAAATCGGCGTCTCCACACTTCGCTAAAGCTCACCCTAAGGGTGGGTTTTTTTGTGGGTATAATGGGGTTGTGAGTTTATTAAATCTTCTCTTTCCCAAAAGATGCGTTGGTTGTAATAGATTTGGTAACTATTTTTGTAAAAACTGTATTATAGAAATTAAACAAACTGATTTAGTTTGTCCTTTTTGTGAAAGATTATCTATTGGTGGGTTGACTCACCCTTTTTGTATTAGAAGATATGGATTAGATGGGTTGTGGAGTTTAGGAATTTATCAAGATCCTCTAAAAAGAGCAAT
>JACOXD010000005.1 GCA_016176465.1 Candidatus Daviesbacteria bacterium
TTGGAGAAATTCACCTTAACTTATGGGGGTGAAATTCCTTCCGAAATTAATAGCGAACTTAAACAGGAATTAATTAAGGAAACTACCAAGGAAAATATTGTTGAAGAAGCAGGTAATTCTGCCAAATTAGCTGATGTGATCTAATTTGCTACAATTGCCTAAACAATGAGAATATTCTTGGCAATTTTAATTGGCAAAATCCTTAACCTCGTTATTAAAACCTTAAGTTTGGGGGGAGGAAGTGCAGCTCCTGGTTTATATGCACTCAAAATAGAACCAAACTTAGTAAGCATGTTAGCTTCCCAAATTCCCCAGAATATCATTATAACAGGCACTAATGGTAAGACTACAACTTCCAGATTTATTACCCATTTTGCTCAAACTCAAAAAATAAAAGTTTTAAGAAATTCAACTGGTTCTAATTTAGAAAGAGGAATTGCTTCAAGCCTGCTTTTTAAGGCCACTGTAATGGGTAAAATTAAAGGGGTCGATTTAGGAATCTGGGAGCTGGATGAAGCTGCATTTAACAATGTTGCCTTAAAGATTAATCCACAAATAATAGTTTTCTTAAACGCGTTTAGAGATCAATTAGATAGGTATGGAGAGGTGGATTCGGTTGTAAAAAAATGGAAGGAAACACTTAAAGATATTAATCATAAAGCCTTGCTCATTTTAAATAAAGATGATACAAATATTGCAAAACTGGCTAAATCATTCTCAGGCAAAGCAAACTTTTTTGCAGTAAAAGGATATATGATTAGGGATGAAGCTTTATCCAAGGAATCTGAGGTTAATGAAAAATCGGATTTTGAAGCAGCGAATATTAAATTAAATAATCTGGAAGGAATAACCTTTCAATTATCAATGAATAGTTATCAGTTAAAAGTTAATCTACCTCTTCCTGGAATTTACCACATATATGATTTTTTAGCTTCTTTTGGGGTAGGATATAACCTTAATTTAGACTCCCAAAAAATGATAGACTCGTTGGCCTCTTATAATCCTGCTTTTGGAAGGGTAGAGAAATTATCTATTAATGGCAAAAAAGTTTGGATTTTTCTGATTAAAAACCCGGCGGGTACGACTCAAGTTTTGCAAACTTTATCACCTAATATCTCTAAGAATGATTCAGTATTGGTTGCTTTAAATGACAATTTTGCTGATGGAACTGATGTCTCCTGGATTTGGGATAGCGAGTTTGAATTATTAGCTAAAATATATGGACTTAAAATAATAGTTTCAGGGGCTAGGGCAGCAGATATGGCTTTAAGGCTTAAGTATGCAGGGATTGATCCCAAAAATATTTCAATTAACGATGTTTTAGAAAAAGCTTTTAAACTTTCACTAGAAATTGAATCAGGCAATTTGTTTATATTACCCACCTACACTGCGCTTTTAACTCTACAAAGAATTTTGACTAAAGATAAACACAAAGAAAGTTACTGGAGGGATGACTAATGAACTTAACGATAGGCTATCTCTATGGAGAATGTATGAATATTTATGGAGATACGGGTAATATTATTACTCTCCAAAAAAGGGCACAATGGAGGAAAATAAGTGTTCGAGTAAAAAATATTTCCATAGGAGATAGATTAAAGCTTGGGGAGGTAGATATCTTCTTTTTTGGAGGCGGCCAAGATCAAGCACAGCAACTGGTGTCTGAAGATTTGCAAAAAGGAACGGGAGAGATCATCAAAGCTGAGGTTGAACGAGGAATTCCACTCCTATCTATATGTGGTGGATATCAACTTCTAGGAGCCTATTATCAGCCCCATAAAGGCCCCAAATTAGCCGGCATCGACCTTTTCCCTGCTTATACACAGGCGAGCTCGCAAAGGATGATTGGAAATATAGTTGTACAGCTAACTAGCGAACTAGCTGATCAGTTAGCCAGTTCTAATTCGCTAACTCGCCAATCCGCTAATTCGCTCCTAATCGGATTTGAGAACCACTCAGGTAAAACTTACCTGGATGAGAAAGCGAAGCCTTTAGGCAAAATAATTAAGGGTTTTGGGAATAATGGGGAAGATAAAACAGAAGGTTGTATCTACAAAAATGCAATAGGCTGCTATATGCACGGCTCATTACTTCCCAAAAATCCACAACTTGCAGATTGGTTACTTCAAAAAGCTTTAGAGGTAAAATATAGCAAAGAAATGAATCTAATGCCCTTAAATGATAGCTTTGAAAAAACCGCACATAATAAAACTATTTCCAGATTCAGCTAATGCTTGAGATTTATAAACCTTTAACAAACTATAAAGATGTGGCCAATAAAATAAGTAACGCAATAATAGGGGCTGAAAGAGACCAAGCTCCCATACCTGATGAGGTTCTTTTTGAGCTTCCTAGAGATATACTTGCAACAATAGCTTTTTACAGGGCTAAAAGCGGCGATGAGGAAGATCTTCCAGGCAGATATGGTAACCTATGGGTAGGCTGGGGGTGGGAAAAGGAAGATTATCAAACAAGCTGGTTTATTTTTGAGCGGAGGATTTTGGCACTGTCTGACCCAGACATTGAACCAATGGAGTTTTTATATGAAATTTTGAGGACACCTTATGGGGTGAGAGTATTTGAGCGAAATTTATCTAATCCGCACCCAGACATAGCTATTACTCCATTAATATTAGGTGAGGAAGCTAAGTTAGAAATACTAAAAGCATTTTCGAGCTCTTTCCTAAACACACCTCTACCCGTATCTTTAAACTAGATTATTTTTACTTCATATAAGGCAAATAGTATAATTGCTCTGATGCGGATGTGGTGGAATGGTAGACACGCATGGTTTAGGACCATGTGCCGTAAGGCATGGAGGTTCGACTCCTCTCATCCGCACCTACTTAAAGTGGACATTAGCCTCAAAAAATGGTAAAATAAGCATTATTATGGCCTTAAATACTTTTAATACTTTAGACGCCTTTAAGTCTCCAGCTAAAAAGGAAGCTCCAAAAGCTTCAAATTCTAAATGGCAGTTTACCGATGAAAACGAAGGAAAAGAAACACAATCCAGTGTAAACTCCGCTCAAATTAACCAGCAAGAAATGCACAGTGCATGGGAACAACTTTTAGCCCCAGAACCTCAGGCTGAGAAATTTACCCTTGGTAATGGCCAAAGTGAGATTAGTGGTTTTCAAGAAATAAGGGTAACTGAAGTAGAGCTTGATATGGATAAAGAGGCTCAAGTAATTTTAGAAGAACTTGGATACAACCAAGAAGTTAAAGAATCTAACATATCATCCTTTAAAGAGGATACAATAAACAAAATTGATGAAGCAGCTAATGAGGCATCTGAAGTCTTATCGCAAATTGCCAATGAAGCCGTCAAAGCTGTCCCCAGCAATATCAATAAATTAGGAAAAGAAGTTCTGGCAGTTTTTAAAATTGCCTGGGAAACTTTATTTACAGATATATTTGGGTTGTTTGGTCCTCAAAAAAAAGAGGCTAAGCAGAGCTTCTCTACGAGTAAGAAAGATGACAAAAAGGCAGTAGAGGAAGCAGAAAAAGAAAAAATAAGGACAGAAAATAAAAAGTCCTTTTTTGCCCAGTTAAAAGCTATTTTAAGACCAAGAATCCTTTCAGGCGCATTAAGAGAGGAGATGATGGTTACCAACCAATATAACGGCTTTGATGAGGCTTACGAGGGTATTTTAGATATCTCTGGAAATATAAGTGCCTACCACAAAGCCAATAAACTCAGAAAAGAAATTGAGTCTAAAGCTTTAGAGATTCAAAAAACTCGCCAATCAAAAATATTAAGTGCCAGAAAAGTTCCTAAAGGAATGAGAGCAGGAGAGCTCTTAATGGGTGCAGAGAACCCAAGCCACTTTACCAAAGCTTTAGGTTAATCCTTTTCTTGCAACAGACTTAACTTTCAATTAGAATTTGTGTCTAATCCAAAATTGCGTAGCAATTTTGAGAGGAGGGGTAGGCGTAAACTGGAGCAATTTAGAAATTATGGAAGTTGAAGCCTTGACCCGACGAGGGCAGTTAGCTCAGTTGGTAGAGCGTCCGCTTGACGTGCGGAAGGTTTTCATAGGTTCGAATCCTATACTGCCCACAAGCGAAGCGCAGTGGACAGTTCAAGCTCTGCTTATACTGCCCACCCAACTCATTTTACATTCTTCAACCTATAGTTTGAATTTACCAACTGTTTTAGATTATAATTAAGAATCACTTATGTCTAAACCAGATGGTGGAGAAGAAATCAGACGTACTCCAAGCAGAGAGAATCTTACTAAAAAGCTAGCCAGGCATGCACTGAGGGGTGAATTTGATTGGGGCACTGTTAAAAGAGGGCTTGCCGAAATCTATGATCTGACTGTTTTAAGAGATGAGCCTCAAAGAAGATTAAGCAGAGTAACTCAAAGAGAAAACTATTTAGGAATAAATGATTTGGACTTTGTGGAATATAAATTTTTAGTTCCAAATACACTTGCGGGATTTTTTGGTGAAAGTATGGTCAAAGCATTAGTATTTGGTCTTCCAGTTGATTCTCAAGTTAAGATTCTCCTAACTGGACTTAGTACTCTCAGGGATAGCACTGAAAAACTCCACCCCCATGCTGTGGCAGCTTTTTCAGGCCCTACAACATCAGGCTATGCGAAGTTGCCAAATAACGGTTTTTACTCCAGATTCCACGGAGGAGAGAACGTTAAGTTTGAAGATACTAAACCTTCTGGATTAAGACGAGGAGCTTTTGGTATTACTGAATCAGGAGAGTTAAAACTTTTGACCGATGCTGAAAAATGGATTGCTGTTAGGGCCGGATTTCCAGGGTGGCAATATTTAATCGGAACACCATATTATCTGGATGCTAATTCAGATATGAGCACTGAAGTTCCCAGCGAAGGTAAATCGCATCTTTCTTATCTAATGCAATATCAAATGGCTGATGGTGGGTTAAAAACAGTATACGCAGTGATAAATCGAATGGTTTCAAGGCTAGTAATGGAAGAAGTTTTAATGGGCTTTTGCCAAAGGATGAATGGCACTTTTTATAGGGCAGTAGAACTTGAGTATTCAGGTTCTCATTTTACGGTCTATCCACCATCAGGTAGAATTGTAAACCGTGGGGGTGGGGGATTTCAGGATTCTAGGCGAGATCATTACTTTGTTGTCCCCAAAAGATAAGTTTACTCTTTACATAAACTTTCCTTTTCAATATTATTTAATAAGTGTCCACAAAACAAATTGAAAACCACTTAAGCGCTAATGCAAATATGAGAAAAAAAGATATTTTAATTGGCAATTTTTTAGGAGGGTTAGCTTGGGGGTTTGGGACAGTGATTGGGGCAACTATAGTTGCTGCACTTTTAATAGCAATACTTCGCAGTGTTAATGTTCTACCTGTGATTGGTGTGATAACCAATACTGTTTTAGAAACAGTTGAGCAAAGACAAAACAAAGATTAATTTGACAAGCAACTGTGATAATTATAAAATTAAATTGCAAGCGTTGATAGAGACTCACCAACTCTGGAGTTTGCAGAGTGATTGTCTTAAAAGATCAAAGAGAATAATTAAGGGTGGAACCATCCTGAGCAAGTCGAAGGGTCCCTAATTCGCATTTTTGCGAAGAAGGGATTTTTTTTATGGATTCTAATGACAAAGATACCTTAAACAATTTGCGCCATAGCGCTGCCCACCTTTTAGCAGCTGCAGTGATGCAGCTTTATCCGAACGCCAAAAGAACGATAGGTCCAGCCATAGAAGATGGATTTTATTATGACTTCGATTTTGGAGAGACCAAAATTTCAGAAGAGGATTTTTCAAAAATTGAGAGAAAAATGGCAGAAATTTTGCCAAGCTGGAGTGGTTTTGAAAGGCATGAATTGTCTGCAGATGAAGCAAAGAAAGAATATCCAAATAATGAGTATAAACAGGAGTTAATAGATGAATTCACTCAAAATGGAGAAAAAGTAACTTTCTATAAATCAGGTGAATATTGGGACTTATGTAAAGGAGGTCATGTAGAGAATCCTTCTAAAGAAATTGGTGCATTTAAACTTCTATCTATTGCTGGTGCCTACTGGAGAGGTTCAGAAAAAAATAAGCAGAGCTTGGCCTCCAATGCTGCTCGCATGAAGGCTAAAATGTTAACTAGAATTTATGGTACAGCTTTCCCAACTCAGAAGGAGCTGGATGACTATCTCAAAATGCTGGAGGAAGCTAAAAGAAGAGATCATCGAAAACTGGGTAAAGAGTTAGATCTATTTGTTTTCTCCGATTTAGTTGGTGCTGGTTTACCTTTATTTACTCCTAAAGGAACTATTCTAAGAGATAAGCTTTTTGAGTTCTCTGAAAGTTTACAACTTGCAGAAGGATATCAAAAGGTATGGATCCCACATATTACTAAAACTGAACTTTATAAAAAGAGTGGCCACTGGGATAAATTTGGTTCGGAGTTATTTTTAGTTAAATCCCAAGAAACTGATGATCAATTTGTCCTAAAACCTATGAACTGTCCGCATCATATTCAAATCTATGCATCTAGAAAAAGAAGCTATAAAGATTTACCAATTAGATATATGGAAACAACTGTCCAATATAGAGATGAAAAAGCAGGAGAAATGTTAGGACTCTCTCGAGTTAGATCCATTTCTATTGATGATGCTCATATTTTTGTAAAGCCAGATCAAATTGAGGAGGAATTTAGAAAAATTATGAATATGGTAAAACAAATGTATGAAGCTTTAAATATGAAGTTTAAAGCTAGATTATCTTTCCGGGATGACTCGGATAAGTATTTAGGCGATAAAAAAGATTGGGAAAATGCTCAGAGTGTATTAGAGGATGTGGCAAAAAAATTAAAGATAAACTATTTTCTAGCAGAAGGAGAGGCAGCATTTTATGGACCAAAAATAGATATTATGGTAACTGACTCTTTAGGTAGAGAGTGGCAGTGTGCAACAGAACAGTTAGACTTTGTCCAACCTGCCAGGTTTGGAATCACCTATACTGATGAGGATGGGAAGGAGAAAACTCCATATTTAATTCACAAGGCACTACTTGGCTCAATAGAGCGATTTTTATCAGTTTATATTGAACATACAGGGGGTGCTTTTCCTGTCTGGTTATCACCAGTACAAGTAAAAATTATACCTATCTCAGATAAAAACTTAGAATACTCTAGGAAAGTTATGGAACAATTAAGAGAAAAAAATATCAGAGTAGAACTGGATGATAGAGCAGAAACAATGCAATCTAAAATTAGAGCTGCGCAAATGCAAAAGGTTCCTTATATGTTAATTATTGGAGGAAGGGAAGAAGAAGCTAAAAAGGTTGCTGTAAGAAAAAGAAATGGTGAAGATTTAGGGGCACTAGATTTAGAAGAATTTGTTAATAAATTACAGGCTGAGATTGAATCTAAAAGTTGATTATGTTAAGATTGCGCTAATGTCATTCTGAATGTAGTGAAGAATCTAGAGATCCTTCTCCCCTCCGGGGTCCCGCACTCAGGATGACAATTTTTTAGGAGGTATAAAAAAAAATAGGTAAATACTATCGCCTTAATGAGCGAATTCAAGCAGCTAAACTTTTAGTAATTGATGCGAGTGATGGTCCACTTGGTGAACTCACTAAAGAAGAAGCATTAGCAAAAGCAAAGATGAAAGGCTTGGATTTAGTAGAAATTGCCCCAAATGCTAATCCACCCGTTGCTAAAATCCTTGATTTTCAAAAATTTAAGTATGATGAAAATAAAAAAGAACAAGCTGCCAAAAAGCACGCTAAAAGCGTTGAGGTAAAAGAGCTTTGGCTTTCACCTAGAATTGCAGATCATGATCTAGAGACCAGGCTAAAAAGGGCAGAAGAGTTTTTAGCAGAGGGAAATAAGATATTGTTTAGGGTTAAATTTAGAGGTAGAGAAATGGCGCATCAGGAGTTTGGTTACCAACTTTTAGATAAAGTAGTTGCGTCTTTAAAAGATAAGGCTGCGATTGAGCGAGAACCTAAAATGGAAGGAAGAAGCCTAACTATCATTTTAGGCAAGTCTAAAGGAGGACATAGTGAAAAGACAGAAAAAATACAAGCTTAAGACCAAAAAATCAGTTATCAAAAGAATAAAGATCACCGGTACCGGTAAGTTAATGCGTTCTCATCAAATGAGAACCAGCCATTTAAAAAGGCATAAGTCTAAAAGCGCACTAAGGCGCCATGCCAAACCTATGCAAGTTCATAAGACAAATGTTAGACAATTAAAAAGACTATTGGGGATGAATTAAAACATAAGAACCTGCAAAGCAGAACCTTGCCTTTTAAATTTAGGCATTTGAAAAAGAAAGGATAATTTAAAAAGTGGGAAAAAGTACTAAAAATTTTAGACAATCAAACAAGTCTCAATCTGGAAATATGGGTGCCAGGAACTTTGCTAAAAATCAGAGGATTCCTTGGCATTCTAAAATAATGAATTTTATCAAGGTTCGTGGTAAAAACAATTTTTAAAGGAGGTAAAAATAGTGGCTAGAGTTAAAAGAGGGTTGGCATCACATGCTAAACATACTAAATTAAGAAAATTAGTCAAAGGCCATCGTGGCGGAAGAAGCAAGCTTATTAAACAAGCTAAAGAATCTTTTCTACATGCTGGTCAGTATGCTTTTGCTGGAAGAAAGCTTCGTAAAAGAGATATGAGAAAGCTTTGGATAACTCAAATTAATAATGCTATAAGGCTTGAAGGTCTATCCTACTCTAAATTTATTACCTCACTAAAGAGTAAAAAAATTAACTTGGATAGGAAAATTTTAGCAGAGCTTGCTGTGAATCACCCAGAAGATTTTAAACAAATAGTTTCCAAAGTAAAGAACTAGTTGTGGTTATTAGTACACAGTAACATTTACTCCAGTTATTGGATTCCAGGTCATATAACCTCCCTGGAAGTTTTGTCTAACACCCAAGCCTGAGGAAAACTCATCGGAAGTTGGGAATCTTAACTTATTGTGGTTGTTATTTTGTAGATATTCACTCCAAAAACCTAGCTGAACTCTATATCCTGTATCAAAAATAGCTAAAGGACCAAATTCTCCACCTTTAAAGTCCTGGACATATCCGAAGTCCCAAGTATGAGCGTAAACACTCCCACCATTATCATAAGGTGAGCCAAAGGCTTTTAAGCCTCCTTTATTTTTAAAATAACTACTTATTTTAGTAACCGTAGTACCATTAGATTTCTTACCTTCATAAGTATTAGCAGTTTTAAATTTGGAATAAGAGGGCTTCTGGGTTCCATCAGCTCGATACAGTCCAAAGTATAAACCAGCTTTTGGATCCTCCTCTAATTTAAACCAGAGAGCACTATCTACAACACCCTTTCCTTTTATAATTTTAAATGCCTTTTCTAAATTAGAGGCTTGTTGGGATTCACTCATGTTATTGGTTGCCCAACCAAATTCTGTTATCCAAATTTTTTTATTTGAGAAGACCCCCTCCCATTTTTTAATCACATCTTGGTAATAGTTAATGTAGTTTAAGAAAGCTGTTGTATCTAAAACAGAGTTAGATGGCCATTGGTTAATATAAATATGCTGTCCAATTGCGTCCAAAGGATAAGTTCCATAGGTAGCTTTAGCCCAAGCAAACTTACCTGTTTGATTAATTCCCATATTATAAGTATCAGATAAATAATCTGCACCTGCAGGTCCTGGTGCAAAACCGGAAATATCATGTCCGAAAATTCCACCAGATATAATTTGAACATCAATTTTATTGTAATAGTGGACTTGAGAGTGGGCGTGGGTTAACATAGCAGCGAAATTGGATGGATAAATAAAGCTTCCTCCTGGACTATCTGGATTTTGATTAGGGTCCTGGGAATAGGCATTTGGCTCATTCCAAATCTCCCAATATTTTATCTTACCTTCCCAGTGCTTAGCCATTCTGGCAAATGCATAACCATATTTATCTATATAGGTGTTATAACCATCCCCACCTCTTTTTTCATTATTATTAGCAACCCAATCTTGCTGAGAACCGGGCCAAGACTCATTAGACATAAGCCCCACGATTTGTAAACCTCTACTTCTTAATCTATTAACAATGCCATCATAAACTGAGTAAAACTCGCTGTTGTCAGAACCATATGGGCTAACTATAAAATTAAGTCTGACCCAGCCTGCGCCTGATTTTGCTAATTGATCTGCAACTGCATCGGTTAAGTAAAGCTGCTTGGTTGTTCCATCAATAGGAGCACCAAATTGGACACCCATTGGCCCTGCTGCTAAAGTGGTTGCAGGTAAAGAAAGAAAAGTAAATAATAAAAATATTATCAGAAAGTAGAGAATTTTCTTGAAATTTAAAGTTACTTTTAAAAACACTTAAAATTTATTTTCTCTGCTCTAAATACATTTTGGGGAGTTTTAAAGTTGCTGTCAATACCTCAATAGTTTATTAAAGTCTATTATGTTAAAATTTTTCAACTATGGATTGGAAGATTTTAAATATCAAAAATAGCTACTTAGAAAAAATTTCTCGAGCAAAATCCTTAAATGAATTGGATGAAATTTACCTTACTCTTTTTGGAAAATCAGGGGAAATTACATTACTCCCTAAAAATTTCTCAGAGCTTTCCAAAGAAGATCTATCTAAAATTGGGCCACTGTTTAATAGGGTAAAAACTGAATTAGAAAAAGCAATAGATGATAGAAGGGAAAAGGTAAGAGAGAGTGTTTATAAGCAGCTTAAAGACGAGGAACTGGAACTAGAAGAAGGAAGCATTAAAAAAAGAAAAGGACATCTCCATCCGATAACTGCTTTAAATGAAGAAATCGCTAATTTGGGAAAAAAGATTGGCTTTCAGCAATTTAGCGCTCCTCATATAGACAGCGATTATTATAATTTTGAAGGCTTAAATATTCCCTATGGTCATCCTGCCAGAGATCTCTGGGACACTTTATATATTGATCATCCAGAAAAATATGGATTCAAAGAGGGACAACTACTGTTGAGAACCCACACTTCAAACGCTCAGATTAGGATTATGAAAGAGTTAAAGCTTCCCATTAGGATTATGGTTATTGATAGACTATTCCGCTTTGAAAATTTAGATGCCAGACATGAGCATACTTTTGACCAATTTGAAATTGTTTACGTGGATAAAGGTGTGAGTATGGCAAATTTACAATATTTATCAGAATATTTCTTGAAACATATTTTTGGCAAAGATATTAAGGTAAGACTCCGTCCAAAATACTATCCTTTTGTGGAGCCAGGAGCAGGGGTGGATGGAGAGTGTATTTTCTGCAAAGGTAAAGGGTGTAAGATTTGTGGGGGAGTTGGCTGGTTAGAATTGGCAGGGGCAGGAATGATTCATCCTTTTGTCTTAAACATGGGTGGAATTGATCCAGAAAAATACTCAGGATTAGCCTGGGGATTTGGACCATTCAGAATGGCGATGCTTAAGTATGGAGTAGAAGATATCAGACTTTTCAATAGCGGGGACTTAAGGTTCCTAGAAAGGTTTTAAAGGGAATATAAGAATGAAAGTATCTTTTAACTGGCTAAGAGAGTTTGTTGATTTAAATATTTCTAATGAGGAGTTAACTAAACTTCTACCTTTGCGGACTATTGGTGTTAAGGAAGTTACACAAGATTTTGTAGAGTTAGATATGAAGGGCTACAACAGAGCAGACCTCTTATCATTAAGGGGTGTTGCGTATGAGGTAGCTGCCATAACTGGTTCAAAGCTAAAGTTTATTGAGATAGACATCAGTGGGGACAAAATCATGCTCGAGCATAAAGATATCCTTGAATTTAGGACAAAAGTTGAGGATCCACAAAGGGCTCCTTTATATACCTTGGTAAAAATAGAAGGCTTAAGGGTAGGTAAGTCAACCGAAAGTTGGATAAAAAAGTTAAAAGACTCAGGAATAAGGTCAATTAATAACATTGCAGATGTTACAAACTTAGTAATGGTGGAGTATGGTCAACCCATGCATGCTTTTGATGGAGATAAGATAGATGAGGAGATAGTTGTCAGAATTGCCAACAAGGGGGAAAGGATAAAAACTTTAGATGGAAAAGAGAGAGTCTTAAGTTCTGAGGACTTATTAATAACTGATCCACAAAGAGCTGTAGGAATTGCGGGGGTAATGGGAGGAGAAAATAGCGAAGTAACAGATTCAACAACTACTATTTTTTTAGAAGCAGCAATTTTTGACTCACAAACTATTAGGAAAACTTCAACCAGGCTAGGATTAGTTTCCGAGGCATCAAAAAGATTTGTTCATGGGTTAACCCAAAGAAGGTTATTCCAAGCTTTAGATGCTGCTATAAAAATGTATGAAGATTTGGGTGGGAAACTTAAAGCTATAACTATGGAGGGCACTACATTTGATCCAATAAAAAGGATTCCTTTAACTTTAGAGAAAGTAAGATCTTTAATAGGTGTTGAGATCTCTCCTAAAGACACTGAAAATTACTTAAAAAAACTAAACTTTAAACTTCAAAGAAGAGGTGTGAACGTAAATCACCCGGAGGGTGTAATTGATAATTGGGAAATTATCCCACCATATTTTAGATTAGATATAGAAATAGAAGAAGATGTAGTAGAGGAAGTTGCTAGGATGTACGGCTATGAAAAAATCCCATCACAAGAATTAAAGGGATCGCTACCCTCCAAAATTGACCAAACTCAGTTTGAATTAATTTCTAAACTTAAAAAAACTTTAGTGGATTTAGGCTTAACTGAGGTTCAAACCTACTCTTTTTATTCAACTGATGTTTTAAGAAACTTAGGCTGGATGGATCATCTTGATAAACTAATTAAAGTAGCTAACCCAATATCTTCTGAAACAGAGTTTTTAAGACAAAACATCTGGTCAAATCTTTTAGAAGTAGCTGCAAAGAATTCAAAAAGAGGCTTTAGGGATATAGTAATTTTTGAAGTGGGCAAAATCTATTGGATAAACCAAGAGGGAGAATATAATGAGAAATATTCTTTAGCAATTTTACTGGTAAACAATACAGATAACCCTATCCAAGAATTGTATAATATCTTCCAAGGTGTAAAGCTATCACACCTCCGAGGTGTTAGTATGTTGAAGATGGATAGACAAGCAAATTTCCATCCTACTCGTTTTGCTTTTTTGCAGAAAAATGATAAAACCACTGGTTTCTTAGCTGAGTTACACCCAAGAGTAGTTAATAAGTTTGGGGTTGAGCAAAGAGTAGCAGCTTTAGAGATTGACATTAACCTATAAATATACTAATCTTCAAGCAAATGAGTGAAGTTTTACGAGAACTTGGACAAATTAGACCAGAAGATGTGCCGCCTGCAGCCCAAGGAGCAGTTGCTTCTTTATTACTTTTAAGAGGAGATGGGCCTGCCGATCCCACTACAGCCATAAAAGATGCTCTTTTCCCTGGATGGCGACGCTACCAGGGACGCAAAGATCTTTCGCCGGATTTACTTCCAAGGTATCGAGTGTATTGTGACATACCACAACAAGTCCATCTTGCAGAAGTACTAAAACCAAACATTGGTCACGTAGAAATAGTTCTTAAACAGCCACCTCAAGAAAGTGAGGCTCAAACAGTGCATCCTTCCATGGAAAGGTTGAGGAATATCACATCAAGTCATGGTGCAGAGCTAGCATTTGCTGGCTTTACAGCTGCTATATATGGTTCAGTACTGATCGTAAATAATGCCTTTGCTGGCGCTATACTTCGCGGGTACATAACTCAGAACCCTGCAGTAATGAATGAGGCTATGCTTGAAAATTATATAGGATTGGGGTTAATTGCAGCTGGAGCAGCAACAGCGGCAATCATAGGTGCAGTTCAGAGTAGAAAATAGAGTAGCTGTTTTAGAAATATATTTAAAAACTTTTATGGGGGGCAAGGACAACGGCCATTACCTTCGTGGTGATCTACCTGTAGTAGTTTTCCTCGGGGGAGGTAAAATTGCATTTCTCATTTGCATTAAAGGTTTAAGATGAGTCTCATCCTGGGTTGTTAGCCAATCAAAAACATCTGGATATTTCTTTTCAACCCAATTCATATATATACTAATTTTACTTAGAGCCTCTTTTAATGGCCTTCTTCCTGAAGCAGCCTGATGCATATATGTTTCAATTCTAGCTGGAACTCTAATCCAGGGATCTGTGATGTCTCTTTGGGTGACAACATCAAGGAGATCTCCGTATGAGCGTACTCCAATTTTATATCTACTTCTGAAAGTCCGTATTGGTAACGAAGTATCTGATGTCTCTCCTGCCCCATTACCTAGTGATTCTGTTCTAGCTTCTGCTGCCTCTCTTGTCATATAGTACATGCGAGCATCATCCTAGCAGAACCAGAAACTAAAAGCAATAGTTTATCTTATAGTGCTACAGTTACCCCTATAGAGGAAGAAAAGGAAGCTCCATTATTATCCTCTAAAGTTACAGTTATTGTATGAGACCCTTTATCTCCCTCAGGAAATTCTACATGAAGGGCAAATGGCTGGGAAGTTTGGGTTGCCTTTTGAGCTCCATCTATTGCCCAGGTGACTTTTTTAACACCATTTGGTGAATTAGTTCCTGCTAATACATCAAACACTCTTGGAACATTTGCACCATTACTTACATTAATTATAGAAATGATACCACCAGTAGCGCCAGCTCCAGAAAACCCCGGGATTCCTGCACATCCCTTAGTTGCTCCAACTAATTTGGCATCTGGGGCAGTTAATACCCACGCATCTATTCCAGCCTGCCATTTATCAGCACCTGTTGGATCATCCTCCTTTAATACTATGACGTCTTTATCTTCTGAATCTTCTCCATCATTTGCCAATCTGTGAGGATTTACCTTACAAACTTTGGCCTTCTGATAAGCGTTTGACTGAGAGTTTGGCTCTGTTCCTTTAACAAAATATTCTTTCCTTTGAGGTGATCCATCCTTAGGTTGCCCTCCCATTAGGCCATCTATATCTACATAGGATAAATTCCCCGGTTGATTTAATCTTTCATCCTCTTTTTCTTTTAATGCCTCTAGAATAATTTTTTGCCAGATTGGGGAGGCTCCTGTTATACCAGAAGCAATAGCCGGGTTCATTGGAGTATTATTATTATTTCCTACCCACACCCCTACAACAGTACTTTGCGTAAAACCAATGGTCCAATTATCTTTTTTCAAATCTGTTGTTCCTGTTTTGACAGAGACTGTTTTACCAGGAATATTTAATATTGAGTTTGAACCAAAAGCAGCTGAGCGAGCACCATTATCAGCCAAAATATTAGCAATAATAAAAGATATTCCCTCATCCAAAACTCTAACTCCGTCACCTTTAGGTGCCTCATAAATTATCTTGCCTTTTGAATCAGTAACTTTTAGAATTGGGTTTGGGTCTTGTCTTTTACCACTATTAGCAAAAACTCCAAAAGCACCTGTTAAATCAAGCAACCTTAGCTCTCTTCCACCTAAAGGTAGGGATAGTCCAACAGAATTAACATTTTCATCAGTTGGCTCCCAGTTAGCAATTCCCATTTTAAACCCAAGCTCCAAGATGTTTTTAACTCCAACCAAAGCTGCCATTTTAACTGCAGGGATATTATATGAGTTTCCCAAAGCATATCTAACTTGGGTAGGACCATGGAATTGCCCATCATAATTAACAGGAATGTAATTTGGTTTATCTCCTCCTGGAAACTCGGTTTTTGCATCCATTAACAAAGTAGCAGCTGTATATCCTTTTTGCATCCCAGCTGCATAAGCAATAGGTTTGGAGGCGGATCCAGGTTGCCTTAGTGAGGTTGCAGCATTAACATTTGGCTCAAAAACGCAAGTTAAACCTTCAATACAACCCTCTGGTTCTGATTTAGCAAAGTAATCTTTAGATCCAACCATAGCTAGAATCTGACCTGTTTTAGGATCTAAGACTAGCGCAGCGCCGTTACCTACTTTATAATCTTTTAGTTTCGAAACCTCATCCGCCACTATTTTTTGAGCTTTTTCCTGAAGCTTATAATCCAAAGAAGTAGTTACTTTTAATCCACCTTTCTCTACAGTGCTCTCCGGAAAAAGATCAGTTAATATTTTTTTGACATACAAAACAAAGTGTGGGGCTTTGAAACCTAACTCGTTTGTCGTAGTTCTATAAGACAGCGGTGTTTTATAAGCATCATCAGCTTCCTTTTGGGTAATGTATTTATCATCTACCATTCGTCTCAAAACCTGCTCCTGGCGAACTTTAGCCAATTCAGGATTAGATCCATAAGGGGAATACACTGAAGGACGCTGTGGTAATCCGGCAAGTAAAGATGCTTCTGCTAAGTTCAGATCCTTCGCATGCTTGCCAAAATATAAATTGGCTGCTGCTTCTATTCCATAAGCTGTTCCACCATATGGAATTTCATTTAAATACATCTCTAAAATTTGATCTTTAGGAAATGTTCTCTCAACCTGAATAGCCAGGATAAGTTCCTTAATTTTTCGCACCACTGATTGATCTGCTGTAAGCAATGCATTTTTAACTAACTGTTGTGTGAGCGTTGATCCTCCTCCTTCGACTCGTCTATAGATGATTAGTTTAAAAAAGGATCTACTAATACCAAAAATATCAAACCCGCCGTGCTTATAAAAATCTTTATCTTCAATAGCAATTGTGGCTTTTTTTACCGAATCAGGAATCTCGCTTAAGGGAATCGCTGTCCTATTTTGGTTTTGAAAAATATCATAAAGTAACTCTCCATCCCTATCAAAAATTTTAGTAGACTGGGCAACAAATCTATTTTGCAAATCTGTGGGTGAGGGAACTTGAGTAAAGAAAAAAATAACAACTGCAAAGACTCCTAATATTCCTATTAGGAGTAAAAATAAGGCAAAAGTAGAAAGATGGGATAATATTTTTACTTTTCTTAAACCTGAGTAGTCAGGATATCTTCTTAGTCTTTTAAAAGACATATTATTTTCTAATTATATGAGATTTTCTATCTTGTTTCCAATCAGGGGCTTTGTTAAAGTGGAAATATGATAATATTAGCCTATGAATAAGCTAATTACCCAGGATCCAGATATATTGGGCGGGAAGCCCATTATAAAAGGAACTAGGATGTCTGTGGAATCAATTCTAGAGCTTTTAGCGTCGGGGATGGAGATTAATGAGATATTAGAAGATTACCCTATCCTAAAAAAAGAGCATGTTTTGGCTGCTATTAAGTATGCCTCAAAGCTAGTAGGAAAAACCGAGAGCTATCTTTTTAACACTGCTAAGACTGCTAACTCACAAGCCACAGCACATGAAGTTTCTCGCAGACGTTAATATCCCACTCCCTCTAATTAATTTACTTAGGAAAAATGGTCATGAAGTCTGTGATGCCAAAGTAGAGTATCCTAAAGCTAAAGATATTCAACTTATCAAGATTGCAAAAGAGAATAATCTGGTTATTTTAACCAGGGATAAGGACTTTCTCGAACTTACTAAATACCCTAAGTATAAAATTCCCTTAATTGCAATCCGTCTTACCAATCAGCAAACTATTAATATATTGGGTCATCTAGAGGATTTACTGAACAATCAATCTGAAGATATATTAATGCACTCTATAACTGTAATAAATGAGGCGATTGCTGACTCCTTCCCACTTGAAGAAAAATAAAGTCCAAGGCCCAAGAGTCGAACTTGGCTAAACTGGTTTTACAGACCAGCGCATCAACCGCTCTGCCAGCCTTGGGTTAACAGATGTAAATTATACCAATATTAATGTTGTGTTTCTAGCTATGCGCCTTAAAAATTCTCCAATAGATAAATAAGATTATAAATTGTAAAAGATTAATCATGATTAAAGCTTGGGCAGGAGTTAATTTATCTGCTACTAACCCAACTATTGGCGCAAAACCAGCAAAAAATAAACTCCCAGCTAAAGAATTTAGCGACGCCATAGTTGCCCTTTGTTCTTGCGTAAACTCCTTTTGCATTAAAGCATTTTTAGAGACTTGAGCAACACCATAAAAAATTGATGTAGTAGACATTAGAGCAGGAGAAACAATACTTGGAAAAAGCAAAGCAGTTAAATTAGCTAATCTTGAGTAAAGGTTAGCAGATATCAACATTTTAATTTCAGAAAACTTTTTTATAAGGAAACCACTAAAGACAAAGCTAAGTGTTGCTCCTACATAAGATCCTACTTTGGCAAAACCTATTGCCCAAATTGGCCAAACAGTTTGGTAAAAAGCAGATTGGAAATGGAAAGCAGACTCTCCAAATCCTTCTGCTAAAATTGCAGATAAACTAAGCAGCCTTAATTTTTTATTAGTTATAAATAATTTAATGGCCTGTTTTAGGTGACTGTAAATATTTCCTGTTTCCTTCTTAATAACTTGTGGTTCTATTAAAAATAAGCTAATTATTAAACAAATAACTTGGGGAATTACAGATAACCACATTATTAATTGGAAAGAATAACTTCCTAAGATACCTCCAAGTAGTGCTGAGAGTCCTAGAGCAAACTGCCCATAAGCACTTGTTTTCCCCAAGAACTTAGCATAAGTTTCAGTTTTGTTATCCGCAGCTAAAGTATCATGAAGCAGTGCATTATTATTACCTGAATAAAAGGCCCTAGACAGTCCTTCAAAGATGGCCCCAACTGCTAAGATATAAAAATTTCCACCCAAGGCATAAAAAATTGCCATTAAAGTTGCTGCCAAAGCCCCCAAAATTACGGTTTTTTTCCTGCCGATTTTGTCTGAGTAAATTCCTGTTGGGATTTCAAATATTGCAGATGAAAGTTGGACCAGAGAAAAAACACTCATTCCCAGTAAAAAAGAACCTGTTACCTCTGCAAAATATAAAATTGCAAAGGCAGAATAAAGTTTGAAATCTGTAAAGAAATTAAATAAAGATAGTAAGCGGATATTTCGCTTAAGTTGCATGAATCAATAATAGCAAGCAAACTAGAGAATTAGTAGGAGAAAATTAAGATTCTAAGTTACCACAAGCAACGTAAGTTTTAATATCAGCAGCTGATTTGTGAACATTAACAGCTAATGGAAGTTCGGATAAAAGCTTGGTTAAAGTTGTATTAAGGGTGGTTTCGGATTTGCCATCAACCACATTGGTTAGCGGATATTTAACATCCCCAGGTGTTGGGCAAGCACCAATATGGATATGTGCAGGTTGAGATACACCTTTTGGGACATTAGAAAGATCCACTGAAACTTTTACTTTCCCATTTTCCTCAAGCAACATAACTGTCCCTGACTGAGAAGATTCATTTTGTTCATCCAAATCTATAACCATCTCTAGCTGTGCAGAAGGTGAGGGGGTGGGGGTAGTAGAAATTAATGGTGTGGGAGAAGCTTGAGTTCCTAAAAAGTTTGGACTCCTAGCTAACAAAAAGACACCCAATAATGCAATAATAATAATTATTGCAATTATGATCCAAGGCTGTTTCATTCACCCTACAATACTATTACACAATATTAATTGTCAATAGGATCAATAGTTTTTGCGGTGTCTTCTTTTAATTTTAAGTTGGGCTGCTGACTTTTCTATAATTGCCAATGTAGTTGCATATTCTTCATCAGATAAGGTTTGTTTTTGTTTTAATGCTTCCTGAGCGCGTTTTAATGCTTCCTCAACCGCTTTCTCATTTATATTTTCCTCAGAAACTGCCAAATCAGTCATGATAGTTAAGTTATTATCAACCATCTGTAAAAACCCACCTCCTGATGCTAATCTATCCTCTTTGGAGCCTTTTTTAATTCTAAGCTCGCCAGGGGAAAGTCTGGCCATTAAATTAGCATGATGGGGAAGTATGCCCAATTCCCCCTCGGAGGTTTGGACATTTACCGCCTCTACATCCTCTTCTAAAAATAATTGTTCAGGAGTCACAATTTTTAAATGCAGCGTTGCCATATTTATTTGCTATTATACAAGATTAAATAATCACTTCAAAATATTCATTAACAATCCCTAGGTGTCTAGCTATTCCACCTCCCAGGTGGAAGAAGTGGAAGACATATCAGTAATCTTGAGAAAGATGTTTTATTTGTAGTAACATTGCGCTTATGGAAAACCATCAAGCAGAGGCAATAGTGGTAACTTGCATAGATTTTAGGTTGCAAGAATATATAAATGAGTGGTTATCTCAAAAATTTAGCGCTAAAACTTTTGACAGGGTTGCTTTTGCTGGTGGAGTTAAAAACATAGATACAATCTTAACTCAAATTGAAATTGCCAATAAATTACATCATATTAAAAAAGCAGTATTAATAAACCATGAAGACTGTGGGGCTTATGGAGAATTGGGGACAGTAAAAAAACATACCCAGGATTTAAGGAATGCTGCAGCAAAAATTAAAGAGCAATTTCCTAATTTAGAAGTAGACACTTATTATCTTCACCTTGATGGAAGGTTTGAACCTATAACCTAACTTCTTAAGAATAAATATTTAAAATACCTAAGATGAACCTTAAAAAATACTTAATAGAAAAAAGTAAAACTCACCTAATTTTTGATTTTGATGAGACCCTAATTTATCTTCAACTTCCTTGGTATAGATGGGAAGAGAGGATTAAAAAGGAACTAATAAGCATGGATAAAAGTATCTATCAGGAATATAAGAAAAGAAAAATTACCCTCTCAGAGTTAATGAATAAATATGTAGAAAAATTTGGAGTAAAATCAAGAGATTTATTTATAAAAAATGCTAAAAGTTTTGAGAATGCAAATTTGGAAGGTATATTACTTTATAAAGATGGGAGAGGTTTCCAAAGATGAGGTATTTTAAAGTTAGGCCTAGATGGATTAGATATTCTGATTTAAGGGTTCATCCATGGAAAGAAGTAGAAATAAAAAATTTCTAAAAAGAAAGTTAAAGCGTTTAGTAGGAACCTGCAATGAATCTACAATTTCAGGATTGGAAACTAATTGACTAAGTTTTTATTTTTGCACTTAAATTATATATAATTTGAGAATGTCATCTGAACAATTCTTTAGTTATGAAGAGGTCCTTGAAACATATCCTCACCTGAGAGAGTGGTTTGAAACTAATAATATTACTCAATTAAGAGGTACAGAAAGACTCCCTTCAGCAGATGAAAAAATAGAAAGGCTTGGAGGCTTAGAAAGCGTTAGATCAAATCTGGAAAAGTCTTTTGAAAGAGCT
Source organism: Candidatus Daviesbacteria bacterium (assembly GCA_016176465.1). GTDB lineage: Bacteria > Patescibacteriota > Microgenomatia > Daviesbacterales > UBA10151 > JACOXD01. The sequence continues at coordinate 21,087 of JACOXD010000005.1, forward strand.
GGACCAATCCCAGGGATTTTGCAGGCTTGCAGATTTACTCCTATGGTTGGCATAGAGATTATCCGGTTTTTTGAAATACTTGGTAAAAAATTAGATCCATCTGCATTATGGTATTCAGTCATGAGAATTGAAGAAGATAAGCATGATGAAATTGGATCTTTGGAAATGGTAGAAGGTTTAACTTTAATCCTAAGACTTCCAGCAAGAAGTGATCGATGGAGAATTGTAGAACGAACAGGTTTATTAACTGTATATGGTGGCCTACGTGTTAGAGACCCAAGATTAACTGAGTTAAGAAGAGTCCCTAGACTTTCTTTATTCCCAAAACCTGCAACCACTGCAGCATAGTTAAGCTTGCAATTTTTTTTCACAAAAATCAGATTCCACTTAAGTTGCTTTGCGATAATTAACTTATGGGTGAAACAGTTTCCTTACCTCAAAGTCGGGGATTGCTTTCAAGAGTGTTAATAGCAAGAATAGCCACACTGGGTGGAAGCTTTGTTGCAGGCCTCGAAATGGGACCTGATGCAGCAAGAATTCTAGAAGAAAGTGGCATAGATCTTTATGAACAAAGACCACCCTTTGAGATCACTCCGGAGCAAATTATTCAGGCGGTGAGAGAAGGGAAATTAATAACCCACTTTCCAACTGTGGAAGACTATACAAGCAACGCTAATAATTCTAGATTTAACTCTTTACCAAGACTACAATAAAAATGAAAACTTTCTCAAATAATCACTTAAACCTTACCTAAATCCTCAACTCCACCTATCATATAGAAAGCTTGTTCTAGTTTGAAGTTTTTAACTTTAATCTCTAATCCTAGTAAACTTCCTTTTAAAATCTTTACCTGATTTTAATTCTCTTAAGAGCACTTTCTTTTTATTTTCTACTGACTCATCTTTTAGGCGAAGAAGTATCACGCCTTCATGAACTAACTTTTCTTTGAAAACTAGCTCACCAAAATCTTTATCTGAAGTTACAAGAATTCTATTTTCTTTATTTGCTAAATTTAAAATATCAATATCAGGTTTGCTAAGAGCTACTTCTGTTGCAGAGATAACATCATAACCTAAACTCCTTAAAAACTCGGGTACTTTAACTCCTAAATTTTCATCTGTTATGAATCTCATGAAGGTAGGAAGCGGCTTGTGGTTTTGGTTTGGAAACTTTTTTCGCAGCATATTCTATAGCTGCTTTGATATCAGCCTCCTTCAGCTGGGGAAAATCTTCCAAAATATCCTTGATAGTCAGTTTCTGAGCTAAAAGCCTAAGAATTTGTTCAACAGTTATCCTAGTTCCTTCAACAACTGGTTTCCCTAACATAATTTTAGGATCAATAATAATCTTCGCCATATATACATTTTACCATAATCACTATTGCAATTTTTCTTTAAAAGCAAATGCTTGCATTATGCATTGTGATGGTTTATGAGTGATACACTCAGCTGCTATAGCATTTTTGTGTATCATTAATTTAACAATTTATAGCACCTAGGATAATTTTTTAAATAAATCTTTCTCAAAAGTAGCTTGCAATTTTCTGATAAAAGAGAATAATACTACTTTATGTTAGAGGCTAGAGTTATAGATATTCAAATCCAACCCCTAAAAGGTGGTGGGCCTTTAAAATTTTCAGCAGCAAGAATGACCAGGGCTGGTTTAGAAGATGTAGACGGAGTTATCCAAGATCATTTTTTGGCACCAGTTACTAGAGAACAAGATGATCATGGATTCCATAATTTTTTAACACAAAGAGTTCAGGTAAATCCTGCTAAGAATTTATTTGTTCCAGGTTCACCTAGACTTGCTTTAGTTAGACCTAATATTAGCGATTTTGGATGTTATTTTACCTTTGATGGGCAAAGCGAGATAGAGGATCGTGGACTTGCAGAGGATGACCTCTCAAGAGTTATCCCTGTGCAGATTTGGGAATACAGGGGAGGAGCTATTGAAGTTCCTGATCTCTCAGAGTGGTTGAGTGATAATCTGAAAAGAAACGTTTTAGTAGCCAGAACCAGTGGACCATGGAACAGAATGGCAAAACAAAATTTTATGAGAAATAATAATCCTCTAAGAGCCCAAGATGGATATCCAGTACATACAGTTTCTTCTAATGATACAAAAGCTGTATTTGGGGCAATTAAAGCAGAAGATGATCCGAATAGGTTTAGGTACCAAGTGCTTTTAGAATTTCCAGGAGGAACTCCGTTTAGAGCAATTCATGATTATGCTGAGGGAGAAATTAATGGTGTTAGGGTATTTCAGCCCAAAGCATGTGATAGATGCGAAGTTACTGGAATAGATCAACAAACTGGAGAGTTTAGTGGTATCAAACCCTTAGCAGGAATCGTTCAAGCAGGTGGAACTCGTTGGATTCGACCTGATAACGGGAATAAGGTTCACATTATGGGGGAAAACTGGCTACCTCAGGGTAAAACTATTATAAGAGTCGGCGATACATTTACATTTACCAAATTAAGAGAAACCCCTCTACAGTTCGAAGAACCAAAAAAAGTTCTTTAAGCAGCTTTAGCTGAGGATAAATCCTCAACTCCACCTATCATATAAAATGCTTGTTCTGGAAGTTTGTCCCATTTGCCCTCTAGGATCTCTTTAAATAGTTGGACAGTTTGTTTTATAGAAACATATTTTCCTTTCCTTCCTGTAAATGCCTCTCCTACAAAGAAAGGTTGAGTTAGGGCTCGCTGGATTTTTCTTGCACGAAAGACCGTTAATTTATCCTCATCAGATAATTCCTCAATTCCTAAAATAGCAATGATATCTTGAAGATCCTTATATCTTTGCAAGACTTTTTGAACTGCTACAGCTACTTGATAGTGATCATCACCAACAACTGATGGATCCAAAGCCCTTGATGAAGATGCAAGGGGATCCACTGCTGGATATAAACCCTGCTCTGCCAAAGATCTCTCTAAGGCAATTGTAGAATCTAGGTGGGCAAAAGTAGCAGCAGGTGCAGGATCTGTATAGTCATCTGCAGGAACATAAACTGCTTGAACTGATGTAATAGATCCCTTTTTAGTTGAAGTAATTCTTTCTTGCAGGGTGCCCATTTCTGTAGCTAAAGTTGGCTGATAACCCACAGCAGATGGAATTCTTCCAAGTAATGCAGATACCTCAGATCCTGCTTGTGAGAATCTAAAAATGTTATCTATAAATAACAAAACATCTTTTCCTTGATCATCTCTAAAGCTCTCAGCAATAGTTAAACCAGTTAATCCTACTCGCTGGCGCGCTCCTGGAGGTTCATTCATCTGTCCAAAAACTAAAGCTGTCTTTTTAATAACACCACTTTGTACCATATCATGATATAAATCATTACCTTCTCTTGATCTTTCACCAACTCCTGCAAAAACAGAAAAACCCCCATGCTCCGTAGCAATATTTCTAATTAACTCTTGAATTAAAACAGTCTTACCAACTCCAGCTCCTCCAAATAGCCCTACTTTTCCTCCTTTAACAAAAGGGGCGAGTAGATCTATAACTTTTAATCCTGTTTCAAAAACTTCAGAAGTTGTGGATTGTTCCTCAAAGCTGGGAGCATGGCGGTGTATAGGAAGAGTTTTCTTTGCTTTAACAGCACCCTTTTGATCAATAGGATCTCCCACCACATTTAATAATCTTCCTAAAACTTCTTCACCAACAGGAACTGAGATAGGGTTGCCTGTATCTTCTACACTCATACCCCTTTGTAACCCATCTGTGGATCCCATGGAAACTGCTCTAACCACTCCTTCACCTAAATGTTGTTGTACTTCTAAAACAAGTTTGTCATTCTGAGCCGAAGGCGAAGAATCTCTTTTAGATCCTTCACTCCGTTCAGGATGACGAGGAAGGGTAATTTCCAAAGCATTATAGATTGCAGGAATTTTTTCCTCAGCAAACTGAAGATCTACAACCGGACCAATAATTTGAGTTATTGTTCCTTTATTCATTATTCTAACGCTGCCTGAGCTGTTGTTATCTCAAGTAACTCTCTGGTTATTCCTTCTTGACGTGTTTGATTATAAGTTAATTGTAAATCTTCAACAAGATCTTTGGCATTCTCTGTTGCATTTTGCATGGCTATCATTCTAGATGAGTGTTCTGATGCTTTTGTCTCAAGGAGTGCCTGGTAAATTTTGGTTTCTACAAAATGAATTAAAATATACTCTAGAAGTTCTCCCAAATTTGGCTCAAATAAAAAATCATTGTTGTCACTTTGATGGTCCACTGGACCAGAAGAATCTCCAGATTTTTCCTGCTCTTTATCTTCAAGAGGCCCTTCACTGACGCTCAGTGTGACAGAAGAGTCAATTGGCAAAAGCTTAACTATTTTTGGATCCTGCTTTAAGGTAGACACAAAATCAGGATAAATAATATACGCTTCTCTTATCTCTTTTTTTAAAAATTTGTCTACTATAATTTTTGCAATTTGGGTAGCCTGACTAAATGTGATTATATCTAAATTCTCGAAATCTGCTTCCAGAGTTTTACTTGTTTTAACAACAAATTGCCTTCCCTTTTTACCAACTGTATAAAAGATGTAGATGTTATTCTGAGTCCACCTTTGGCTAGAAGAAGAATTTAATTTAGATCCTTCACTTCGTTCAGGATGACGAGTGGAGGAAATAAAATTTTGAGTAGCTCTAAATATATTAGTGTTTAAAGCTCCACAAAGACCTTTATCAGTTGAGAGTAAAATTATCCCTATATTTTCGCTATCATTAGAATTTAAAAGCGGGTGAGTTTCTGGGTCTAATTTGTCGGAGAGCTTTGACAGTGCAAAATTAAAGGTCTCATTATATGGTCTACCTGCTAGTGCTTGGTTTTGCGCTCTTCTCATCTTAGTTGCTGCTACCATTTGCATAGCTTTAGTAATTTGGGAGGTGTTTTTAACAGATTTTATTCTACGTCTGAGTTCCCGTGTATTAGCCATTTATTTTTTAAGAGAATGTGTTGTAGTTGTAACCTCTAAATTTTTCAAACGTTTATCGTGTTCAGCTAATTTTTCATCTATTCTCTGATGTGACCCTACATGCATAACCTGTTCTTCTCTCATAGCCTTAACTTCACCAAGAACTGAATCAACAGCGTTTAGAATCTTATTACCAACCTCTTTGGTCATCATTTCCTCTCTAATATTTTCTTCCATTTGCCTCATCTCTTCTTTTGTAGCAAAAACCTCAGTCAGGTTAACAATATCATCTGGAGTTAAAATAGTTTTTCCTTTATTTTTTTTCATTTTTTACTTATATTAAACCTTTTAGCAAATTCTTTTGTAACTCCTTCTAATCTCTTAATTACTTTTTCATCTAACTCTTTTTTATCAGCAACCTCACTCATAAGTTTTTTCTCTCTTAATCTTAAATACTGAATATACTCACTTTCAAACTCTTTAACTTTCTCTGGAGGAACCTCATCCATTAGCCCATTTGATACTGCCCAAATAGCTAGTACTTGTTCCTCTAGTGGTACAGGAGAAAATGGTAGTTGCTTTAAAATTTCTGTAATTCTTCTACCTCGCTCTATTTGAGCTTTAGTCCCTGGATCTAGATCAGATGAAAATTGTGCAAAAGCAGCTAACTCTCTAAATTGTGCTAAATCAAGTTTTAATCTTCCAGCAACAGATTTCATGGCTTTAGTCTGGGCAGCACCACCAACCCTTGAAACAGAGATACCAACGTTTAGCGCCGGTCTTACTCCTGCAAAAAATAAATCTGGTTCCAAAAAAATCTGCCCATCAGTGATAGATATAACATTAGTAGGAATATAGGCTGAAACATCATTAGCTTGGGTTTCGATGATAGGTAGGGCAGTTAAAGACCCACCACCGAAATCCTCATTCAGCTTAGCTGCTCGCTCAAGGAGTCTTGAATGCAAATAAAATACATCTCCGGGATATGCCTCCCTTCCTGATGGCCTTCTCAAAAGTAGGGACATCTGTCTATAAGCATTAGCATGTTTGGATAAGTCATCATAGATAATTAGTGCATCCTTACCTGCATCCATAAAATATTCTCCTAAAGCACATCCAGAGTAGGGAGCAAGATACTGCATGGGAGCTGGGTCTGAGGCTGATGCTACTACAACTATAGTATGTTTCATTGCTCCTTGCTCTTCTAATTTAGCAACTAGTTGAGCAACTTTAGAAACTTTTTGACCAATTGCAACATAAATACAAAAAACATCTTTTTGATTAATAATTGTATCTATGGCTATTGTTGTTTTACCGGTGTTTCTATCACCTATTATTAATTCCCGCTGACCTCTTCCTATAGGTATTAGCGCATCTATAGCTTTAATTCCTGTTTGTACAGGCTGATTAACAGCTTCTCTTTTAATAACTCCAGGAGCTATTTTTTCAACAGGATATCTTTTTGTAGCTTTAACAGGACCTTTACCATCAATTGGGTTGCCCAAAGCATCAACTACTCTTCCCAAAAATCCCTCTCCAACTGGAACTTGTAAAACTTGACCCGTGGTTTTAACCTGATCGCCTTCCTTAATTTTGGTAAAATCTCCTAAAATAACAGCTCCTACATTATATTGTTCCAAATTTAGCGCCAAGCCATATATATTGTTAGGAAATGAGATTAACTCTGAAGCTTTTACATCAGATAGTCCTTCAATTCTCGCAATCCCATCTCCGACTTCTACAATTGTCCCTACGTTCTCTCTACGAGCTTTCAACTTTAGACCAGCTATTTCTTTTTCAATTGTTGTTAGTAGGTCACTCATATTGATTCTTCGACTGAAGTGGAGAAGTACAATATTTCTTATAGTTCTCGATTCGCTTCGCCCACTCGAACAATAATCAACTTGCTATTGCTCTTCCAACCTCCTTTATTTTACTAATTAAAGAATTATCTAAAATAACATCTCCCAATTTAACTTTAATACCACCAAGGATAGTTAGATTAATCACTTGTTTTGTTTGGGACACTTTAAAATCTTTAGAGATTTCTTTCTTAATTTTACTAAGATCTGGACTTGATAGGGAAATTGCGCTTTCTACTATTAAAGTGTTTTTATTTACCATTCTTTTTAACCCTCTTAGATACTCTTTTAATGCAAAAATAGCTTGGGCCTTATCTAATTTTTTAAAATCAACTATTAAATCCTTAGCTTTTTTTTCTTGTAGTTTTCCATCCTTAAAAGATGCATCCACTGCTTTTCTAACTAAATTTAAGAGTCTTTTGTTTTTTTTAATCATTTTTAATTGTCATTCCAGAAATGACATTCCTTACATTTCTTTAATAGATTTATTTATCATCTCTTTTTGATCTTTTTTGTTCAAAACCTTACCTACTATTTTTTGTAAGGATACTACTACCAAATCTCCTAACTCTTCCCTTATCTCTTGCTGCATCCTCATTTTTTCCAGTCTAATAGTCTCCTCACCTTTTTTCAAAATTCCCTGCATATCTAAAGCTGCTTTTTGATGAGCCTGTGAAATTATTTCATCAGCAGATTTAGAAGCCAGCGCTATTAATTGCTTTGCCTCAATGCCTGCCTGATTCAAAATTTTTTCCCTATCTTCCTCAGTTTTTAATAAATTTTTCTCAATTTGTGCTGCTTCTTCTAAGCTTTGGGCAATTTTAGACTTTCTCTCATCTAAAACTCTAAGTATTGGTTTATATAAAAATTTTTTTAAAATTAAAAGAAGAATCAAAAAATTAACAACTTGAGCAGCAAGCAAAAATGGTTGTATACCAAAATCTTTTAAAATTTGTTCCATGATAAAAAATCGCCTATGTCATTCTGAGCGTTAGCGAAGAATCTAAAGATTTAAAAATCGTGAGATCCTTCGGCTAGAGCCTCAGGATGACAACGTGGGCCTAGCTATTTAATGAACGCTATAACTAATGCGTAAATAGCAATAGCTTCAGCAAAAGCCATACCTAAAAGCATTGCTGGTAATATCTTATTCTGCGCATCTGGATTTCTACCAATTGCCTGCATTGCTCCCAAACCTATAAGCCCTATACCTATACCTGGACCCAATGCTCCTAAACCAATTGAAAGAGCAGAAGATAAACCTTCCATCAATCAATGACCTCCTTTCTCAGTAAGTAATACCATAAACACTAGTGTTAGCATCATGAATACAGCAGCCTGTACAAATCCCACGATTATCTCTAAAAATAAAAAGGGCAGCGGTACAAAAAATGCTGTCCATTTTGAGATCGTTGCAACAGTTACAAGTACAACCTCACCTGCAAATATATTACCAAAAAGCCTAAAAGAAAGCGAGACCACTTTTGTAAATTCTGAGATAACTTCTAAAAAACCAACAAATAAGAAAACTGGAAACATCTGCAGGGAAAACCATCTTTTTAAATATCCCATTAAACCCAAAAATTTAATAGCTAAAATATGAGTTGTAATTGCTGAGACTAGAGCCAAACTTAGAGTCATATTCAAATCTGAGTTTATGGATCTTAAAAGAGGAACAAAAACTTCTTTGCCATCTTGGTGTTCCCAAAACCCAACTGTTCCAAATCCAGGAAAAAGTCCAAGCCAGTTAGCAGTAATTATAAATAGAAAAAAAGTCATCACCCAAGGGAAAAAAACTTTTGCCTTAAGGTGAGCCAACTCTTCTACCTGAGTGTAACCTACTTCAATTATTACTTCCAAAAAGTTTTGCAAACCTGAGGGAACTAATTTAACTTTAAGTGTTGCCAGAATAGAAACAATAGTTAATAAAAAAGTTACCATTAAACTCACCATTAGAGTATTAGTTAAAGGTATGGGGCCCAATTGGGCAATTTTTTCTGAAGCTAGTATTATTGTGTGTTCCATTTCTATACTTAAATTTTAGACTAAAGCAATTAGTGCGTCAATTGAAAGTTTTACAAAATTCACACACTTTTATAAACCAATCCTCACAAAACAGGACTAGAATTTTTATAATGCCCAATATCTTGGAGTTACAACCACATCAAAAAGCTCATCCACCGCCTCAAGTTTTAACATCTACTAATCCAATTTTTCTCTTTGGGTTCTTAAAAATAAAAACCATTGTTCAAAAAAGGAAAATAATGCTTTAAAAGGAGTCTCAATAAAAATATCAAAAAAAAGTAAAAAAACATTTAATTGAGAAATTCCTAAAGTTAGATGCCTTCCTATTTGAATGAAAGGAACAAAGAAAAAATCCAAAAATATGGATAAAACATTTTGCTTTTCTTCCCCCGTAATAAACATAGAGCCAATTTGATTTATTCTATATGCTAAAAATGAAACTATGGCAATAAAAAATAAAAATACTGCTTGGGAAATGATATTAAAATGAAACATTCTTAAAACAAAAATTATTGTCCCAAATCCCAAAACAAAAGCAGCAAACCACAAAATTGTAAAAATAGTACTCATTAATAAATTAACCTTTGAGTGTTTTCTTAAGGAAAGAGGGGTCTTAATAAATTTTTCCGGCGTGTATAAAACTGCGTTAATTTTTTCTAAAATTCTCATGGAATTTTCTTTATCAGGAATTCTAATAAAGAAACTTACAACCACCATTAATACAGGCGGAATAAACGTGTTAAGGGCTAAAGTGTTCCATAAAACTCTACCATATAAATATTTTTCGAAAGCCCCCTCAATAGTCAGAGCAAAAATTGCTTTAGTGAAAAGCAAAAAAATAACACTTCTGATTATTGAGCGTCTAATTCTTTTAAAAATATCTTGATATTTATTATTACAAGTTCTTAAAACCAACAAACTAAAATTGTCACTGTCTAAAACTAGCTCTTTTAATCTTCCCCGGTGTTTTCTAAAAATATCTTCTAGAACCAAAAAGGGAGCAGTTTGTGATTTAACAAAAGTATAAAATCTATCTTTGAGTGAATAATTTAAATCTGAATCTATCTTTTTTTGACCCTTGGGAAAGTGTACTGCAATTTTTTCTAAATTTTTGTGATTTAACTTATCAAAAAATTGATTAAAAAGGTGGTAGCGGATATAGGCAACATCGGATTTATTAAAGGTACGTCTTATGGCAATAAAAACTTGAGTATCTCTTACCTCCTCAGTGTCATCTTCAATCCTTACTTTATCTTTTAATATCTGATACATAAAACTACTCAGCATCTCTTCTTCTTTATTAGGGTTTAATAAATACGAAATATCGACAGACATAAGTTGGAGAATCCATTGATGTAATTTGTTTCTATCTATTTTGTGGTGTATTAGAACTTTTTTTTCTAAATGTAAATAAAGATCTATTTTTTCAGCTACTTTTTTGATTATAGATTCAGGAACGGAAGAATCAGGGAAGTACCTTGCCCAAACTAACTCTCTTACTAAAGGCTCCGCAATATTTATCCCACTTCCTCCCAAAAGCAACCTTCGCTTTAAAATTCTCTCAATTGCCAGCCTTAAAATAACTTCATCTTCTCCATAATCAAGCGCATTCCTTAATTTCTCATACCAATGAGCAACCTCAGAAACAACAGGATTTACCGAGATTCGCTCCTCATCTATGACTACTTCTTTTTTCTCAAGGTAAGTTATTAAACTTTCAGCCAGGGGGGATAGTTTTCTAAATTCATCCATAAGATTTTATTTTCTAATAGTCTATCTTTTTAGTTAGCTTATTTCAAACTGCACAAGCCCCTGTTCAAATTAAGCGTGTTATGGAATAATCTAAGTGTAATGGAAGATGTAGAGCGTAATGAAAAATATAAATTAATTACCAGAAATTTAGAGGAGGTTTTAACTGAGGATGAATTAAAACAACTTTTAGAATCCGGCAGACCACTAAGGCATTATATAGGACTAGAAATCTCCGGTAAAGCTCATGTTGGTTGGGTTTATATGATGAGGATAATTAAGGACTTTCAAGAAGCAGGAGTGGAAGCAAATATATTACTGGCAGATTGGCATACTTGGTTAAATAAAAAATTAGATGGAAGATTAGAAACTGCCAAAAGATTAGGGAGAGATTATTTTGAGCAAGCTTTAAAAGCTGCAGCGCTTTGCGTGGGGACTGATCCAGAGAAAATTAATTTTATTTTAGGATCAGAGTTTTACGAAAAAATGGGGAATGATTATTGGGCCTTGGTTGTAAAAGTTGCTAAAGCTACAACTATCGCTAGGATGCTTCGCTCAACCACAATCATGGGTAGAAAAGAAACCGAGATTTCAGATACCGCAATGTTAATATATCCTGCTATGCAATCTGCAGATATTTTTGCACTTGGTATAAATTTAGCCCATGCTGGTATGGATCAGCGCAATGTTCATGTTGTAACCAGGGATGCTGCTAAAGAGCTAGGGTTTGAAAAACCAATTGCAGTCCATCATCATTTATTACAAGGTTTACTACCACCTGTATTAGTTAATGATCCCAAAACAGGTAAAAAAATTATGGATATTGAGGCAGCTAAGATGAGTAAGTCTAAACCTGATTCTGCTATTTTTATTCATGATGATCCAGAGGAGATAAAAAGAAAAATTAATAAAGCTTACTGCCCTGAGGGGGTTGTAGAATTTAATCCAATTCTAGATTGGGTTAAACATTTAATTTTCTTTAGTGAAGGTGAAACCTTAGAAGTCAGAAGACATGCAAAATTTGGTGGAGATATAACTTACACTTCATACGAAGAACTAGAGAAGGATTATGCTAATAAAAAGTTACATCCTTTGGATCTAAAAGCAGCGGTTGCAGAATGGTTAATCAAAACATTGGAACCTGCCAGAAAATACTTTGATGAACCAAACAGAAAAGCTGCCTTAGATGAGATTGAAAGGCTAACTTCCCATTAAGCAGTAGCATAAATAAGGGCTAAACCCACAGCAGCCAAAATAGCAGTCACAGTCCATCTGCCACTACCAAGAGTAAGAAAACGTTTTACCGGACTCATCTTTTCATTACTTGTTAACAGTTCATTTTTGGCCATAACTGGAATTATACTAAAATTATCTGTAAAATAAACTTTAATGGATCGTTTTTCCAAGAAGTTTAGAATCCTTTGGATTATTTTAACAGCAGTAGGAACTATTGCTATTCTAATTTTTTCCCTGCTTCCACTTTTTTCTGCTTTTTAATATTCTGGTAAAATCCATTCATGGATTTGAACTCTTCTTTATATAGCATCTTAGGTATTGGTGGAGCTTTTGCAAAAAAATTAGAAAAGTTGGAAATTTTTACTTTAAAGGATTTAATTTATCACTTTCCTTTTAGGTATGATGATTTTTCTAAGCAAACAAGCGCGCTGGATGCCCAAATAGGGGAAAAAGTAACTTTAATGGGTGAGGTTTGGTCTATTAAAAATGTTTACACAAGATTTGGGAAAGTTTTAACTCAAGCAATCTTTAATGATGGTTCATCTCCCATAACTCTAACTTGGTTTAATCAATCCTGGCTTACCAAACAAATAAACTCAGGAGATAGGTTACAGGTTTCAGGGAAAATAAAAAAGTATAAAAATAAGTTATCAATTGTTGCACCAGTTTGGGAAAAGATCGCATCTTTTGATGTGTCAAGCTATTCCACCTCCGATGTGTCAATTCAATCCTTGCACACTGGAAGGTTAGTCCCAGTTTATCCGGAAACTTTTGGTTTAACTTCCAAATGGATTAGGACTAAAATTTCCAGAATTTTACCTATGTTTGTAGATTCAATCAAAGATCCACTTCCAGATGATGTAAAAAATAAGATGCTTACTTTAAATGAAGCTCTCTTAAAAATTCATTTCCCTGAAAATTGGGAAGATATAGATAAAGCAAGAGAAAGGTTAGGTTTTGATGAGTTATTTTTTATACAACTTTTTACCCAAAAAATAAGAAGACAGTGGAAAAACAAAAGGCTAGTTTCTCCCTTAAAAATAAACATGGGAAAACTAAAAGAGTTAGTTGAAAGCCTTCCTTTCAAGCTAACCAGCGCCCAAGATAAAGTACTAAGAGAAATCATGGATGATTTAGAGCAAGCTTCCCCAATGAATAGACTGTTACAAGGTGAGGTGGGTTCAGGAAAAACAGTGGTGGCAGCTATTATAAGTTATTTAGTCTTTCTCAATAACTTAAAAGTTTTATATATGGCCCCAACAGAAATCTTGGCATTCCAGCACTTTGATACATTTCAAAGGTTATTGCAGCCATTTGGAGTAGAGGTGGGGATATATACTGGGTCAAGGAAATATACAAAGGGGAAAGGGAGAAACGTTAAGGGTAAAGACGAAAAACTTCACCCTGATATCATTATTGGAACCCATGCGCTACTTTCTGAAAAGTTATTAGCAGGTGATGTAGGTTTGGTAATAATTGATGAGCAGCAAAGATTTGGTGTGGAGCAAAGAAGTATTTTAAGATCCAAAGCTAAAGTTCCCCACTTTTTAACCATGACAGCTACTCCTATTCCTAGAACTGTTGCACTTACTCTTTATGGGGATTTGGATTTATCAATTATTTATGAAATGCCAAAGGGTAGAAAATTGGTTAAAACTTTTGTGGTTCCATCTAAAAAAAGAGCTGATGCATATAAGTTTATTGAGAAAAAGGTAATGATGGGGGATCAAGTCTATATCATTACTCCTTTAATTGAGCCGTCAGAAACCTTAACTACAGTTAAAGCTGCCAAGGAAGAATTTGAAAGGTTGAGTAAAAAAGTATTTGTTAATCTTAAACTGGGGTTACTGCATGGAAGATTAAAATCAAAAGAAAAAGAGGAGGTCTTAAATAAATTTAAAAGCAAAGATTTAGATATTTTGGTTTCAACATCTGTTGTAGAAGTAGGGGTAGATGTGCCAAACGCTACTATAATGGTAATTGAAGGTGCCGAGAGATTTGGACTGGCCCAGCTTCATCAGTTAAGAGGAAGAGTAGGCAGAGGGGAGAAAGAGTCATTTGCATTGCTTTTCCCGGGAATAGAGGAACCTAGTTTAGTTTCCAGGTTGAAAAATTTAGAAAAAAATTTTAATGGGTTAGAGCTAGCTGAACTAGATCTAAAAGTAAGAGGATCAGGTGAAATATTTGGAACCAAACAATCTGGTAGATTTAACTTAAAAATAGCTTCTTTAACAGATCTACCAACTTTAGAAAAAGCAAAAGAGGCAGCTCACTCAGTATTACAAGTTGACCCTACGCTTGACAAATACCCGCTCCTCAAGGCACAATTAGCAGATAATCAGGCTGCAATAATGCCAGATTGATTTTGGGGGTCCTGCCAGCTCGGTATCTCGTCGTACCTCCTCGCTTTGTAACAACTGCGCTGCGGGGGTGCGCCAAGACCTCTCCTCGCTGTCACCCTCCAAAAGGGAGTTTATTTATGCCGCATGAACCAAAGAAAAGACATAGTAAAAGTGCAAAAAGGATTAGACGAGGATCTATAAGTTTAAAAGCCGCAAATATAATTATTTGTGCTAACTGTAATGCCAAAACCCTAGCTCATATGGCTTGTAGAAGCTGTGGGTTTTACTCAGGCAAAGCTGTTACAAACTCCAAACAACAAGTAACTGTCACTAAAACTTAATTTCCTCCCAACTTATAGTTTGACTTTCAATAATTATAGGAGTAAACTCCTCCGATCTATGACAAAAGCACGTGTTGAACCACGCATGGCAGCACATCTTGCTAAATTAGATAAATATAGGCAAGCACAATTAAGTAAGGATGATCAACGGAGTAATGAATCCTCAAAACGCAAACTAGCAGCCTTGCATGGCGCAGCAAGTGAAATAGAAAGATTTCTAAACAGCACTGGTGAATATCTCAGGAATGTTACTTCCAGAACAAGAAGAATGTTGAGTGAAGGATTGGGAGGTGAACCCCAATATTTTGGTTACGCCGAAGATACTTTTCCGATATCTTTAAAACCAGAAGCAACCAGATTATTAAAAAAAGCCATGCAAATAATGGATGAGAAAGGTTTTAGATTTGGACCAGCATTACTTACACCAAGAGAACATAAGGAGATAGGAAGCTCAGGTTATGGAGGAATTTTCTGGGACTATGATCCGGATATGCCGGTTCCTTTGATACAAACTATTCTTGTTGCGGAAGGGAAAAAAGATGTTCCGGATAGTGCTGAGGTTTATACCCAAGATGAAATAGATAGAGCCCGTCGCTTAACAGGCGAAACTGCACTTGATCCTCAAACAGGAAGAGTTACAAAACTTGTAGATTCTGAAGCAGCAAATGATTCATATTATTTCCTTTCTCCTCAAAGACGTGAGGAGATTATGAGAGAAGAAGAGGATTTACTTACTTCCTTAGAACAACTGGCTAATACAGGATTTAGAAGACATCATAAAGTTGCAACTTTATTAGCTGATTTAGAAGCTGTAGCCGAAGGCCAAATTACAACTCCTGGATTAAAAAGAAGGTTCAGAAGTGTTCTAAAAGAGGTTCCTTCACGCCACCCAATAAGTTTGGAAGGTTACGTACGTGATTTAAGAAAAATAGCTTTTGAAACAGGAAAATGGGATTTAATTTTAACACCTCAAGAAGTTTTGCTAAGGGCAGGAGGAAGGGTAGATCTCCTATATTTAACAAGACCTTATACTCCGCTAGCAATACAGGATGGAACACCAATTGCTGATATTGCAAAAATAAGAAAAGGGGAAAGATCAATGGTAGTAAATACAGACTTAATGGATTATGAGATGCCTTTTGGATTTAGACTAGAAAGATTAGATGCAAAGGGTAATACTGTACGAAGCCCTACATTTTTAAATCATAATGATGGAGTAACCCCTTTAACCGACAGAATTAAAGAGTTTTATGCAGGACAAGTTAATGTTCCTTTTGCAAGACCTGAAGACTGGCATTATGAAGGAAGAGATGATAAAAAAACCCACCCTTTAGAAAAATTAGCTCAGTCTATACTAAACTACACCCTCCGGGTGAGTTAGCTTCACATCTTTTCTTTTAAATTTCATTTTGTTACTCTGTTGTTGTGGCAACTAAGAGAAAAATAGTTTTTATTAACAATGGTTTCTATCATGTTTTCAACAGGGGAATAGAGAAAAGACCAATATTTACTAATCAATGGGAATTAAAAAGAGCCGAAGAGCTAATGAAATTTTACCAATATCAAAATACACCCATTAGATTCTCTCAGTTTAACCTTCTTTCAAAAGAAAGGCAGCAAGAAATTTGGGAAATTATTTCTACAAGCAAAAAATTAATTGAAATAATCTGTTTCTGCTTCATGCCCAATCATTTTCACTTTTTATTAAAACAATTAGAAGATAAAGGTGTCGCTACCTTTATAGCAAATTTTACAAATGCTTATACCAAATATTTTAATACTAGATACCAAAGAATAGGTCCTTTATTTGAAGGAGTGTTCAAAGCAGTATATGTAGAAACTGATGAGCAACTAATTCACCTTTCTCGATATATCCACCTTAACCCAGTCTCATCGAGTCTAATTGAAACTAGTAAGCTCGAAAACTATGTTTGGTCTTCCTATCCCAACTATTTAACTAACAAAAATGATAATATTATTGAAAGAAAACTTATCTTAAGCTTCTTTAAATCTGTGGCTGAATATAAACGATTTGTTCTTGACCAAGCCAGTTATGCTAGAGAATTAAATAAAATTAAGCATAAAATACTAGAATAGAGAAGACGTGTAAACGTATTTCACCCGGAGGGTGTAAAGGATAAATGAAAACAGCTAAGGACCCAAGACATTTGCAAAGAATTAGAGTTGTTCAAAATCTTTATGCTAAGGATATGAACAAACAGCATGAGGAAGATACATCTATTTCAGACATTGTCAGTAATGTGGAGGGGACAAGAGAAAAGATTGATAAAGAAGTCTTGGATGCGGCTCCCACTTGGCCTCTGGAGAAAATAAATAAGATAGACTTGGCTATTTTGAGGCTGGCTATTTTTGAGCTTTTAATAGAAGGTAAAACCCCACCAAAGGTTATTGTAGATGAAGCTGTCGAGATTGCTAAAGAATATGGTTCTGACTCATCAGCTTCTTTTATTAATGGAGTTTTAGGTAAAGTGATAGAGACTCATCAAATAAAAATTTAATTTTCCCACCCTTGACATAATCCGTTTTATTAGATAATTTGGATTAATAGCAAAATAAAAAAGAAAGGTTATACTGGACAATTTTGCAATGCTGACTGTACTAAAAACGAAAGTTACGTCAAAATTTGTCCAAAAAAATGAACACTCAAAAAGAAGTCATTGCTGCTATTGCCAAACATTTAGCTGTAACTCCTGCTGATATAGACATTAGTGCTTCTTTGGCCGAGGATTTAGGTTTAGGTCCATTGGAAAAAGCTGATTTACTTTCCAACCTATCTTCACAATTTAAAGTGACATTTGATCCGCTTGAGGTAGAAAATATTGAGACAGTACATGACATTGTTGTAATGATTGAAGATTTATTGATCGAGTAACAACCTCAAACTTCGTTTGAGAACGTTGGTCCTTTTAAAGGAGTAAGTGGCAAGAGTCTAGAGTGAAGCGTCTAATATACATGCTCTTGATTCCAGACTCTAGCGACTAGACTCTAACTAGTATGCTGGATAATACATTATTAAAAAAACCCATTTTCCAAACTGCATTTACCCATCGATCTTTTCTAAACGAAGCATCGGGAAATATTGAATCTAATGAACGGCTAGAATTTTTAGGTGATGCAATACTATCTTTTATAATTTCTTCGTATCTGTTTGATTCCAGGCTATCTGATACTGAAGGAGAACTTACCAATTTGCGCTCTTTTATTGTTAAAACAGCCTCTTTGGCCAAAGCTGCAGAAAATTTAAATCTAGGAAAATACTTAAGAATGTCTAAAGGCGAAGAGATGACAGGCGGTAGAGAGAACACTCAGCTTTTGGCTAATACTTATGAGGCATTGTTGGGAGCTGTTTATGTAGATCAAGGCTTAGAGGAAGCTAAAAAATTTGTTAAAAAAACACTAATACCACTTTTTGAGTCAGAGCTAAGGTCCGGTCCCCCAAAGGATGCCAAATCAAGGCTACAAGAGCTATCTCAAACATTAACCAAGCAATCCCCAAAATATAAAATTATTAAAACTACCGGTCCAGATCATGCCAAGACTTTTAGTGTAGGAGTTTACCTGCAAGGGAAACAGCTGGGGGAGGGTTCTGGGGCTTCCAAGCAGGAAGCGGAAGGAGAAGCGGCTAAAATAGCTTTAAAAAAAATATAACACCTTGTAGTTGACTCTCACAAGCTCGATCCCGTATACTTACACAACTAATTTGTATGCCAGTAAAAGTAAGATTAATGCGAATAGGTACTAAAAAACACCCATTTTACAGGATAGTTGCAGTGGATGAAAGACATAAAAGAACAGGTGGATATTTGGAGCTTTTAGGCACATATAACCCTATTAGCAAACCTAAAGAGATTAAGCTGGATCAAAAAAAGATCGATGAGTGGATTAAAAAAGGAGCCCAAATGTCAGAGGGGTTTTTAAGAATAATTGGCAAGGCTCCAAAACACCCTCCTAAACCTCCAAAGAAACAAAAGAAAGAAGCAGCAGTTGAGGCTACTCCTGAAGCAGCGTCTACTGAAGTGCCAAAAGTTCAAGAGGTTTCAACAGAAGAGGTTAAACCTCAAGAAGAAATAGCACAAGAGTCTACACAACAAGAGGAATCCAAAACCACTGATAAAACAGAACAAAGCTAGACTGGACGATTTTGCAGATTCGACTATTTAAACTGAAAAAGTTAAGTCAAAATCTGTCCAAAAAAAATGAAAGATTTAATAGATTATATTGTTAAAAGTATTGTAACCAAGCCTGAAGCAGTATCAATAGAAGAAATTAAAGATGAATCAGGAATTATTTTGAGACTAACAGTTGATCCAACTGATATGGGAATAGTAATTGGGAAAAGCGGACAAACTATCCAAGCCCTTAGAAAAATCTTAACTGTTAGGGCAATGGCAGAAAATTCAAAAGTAAATTTACAGCTTATAGAAACAGAACAACCTCAAAAAACTGAGGAATGAAAATTTCAGTCATTACTCTTTTCCCAGAAATCTTTCCCCAAGTATTAGATTCTAGTATTTTAGGCAGAGCTCAAAAAAAAGGTAAATTAGCTATTGAATATATAAATTTAAGGAATTTTGGGGAAGGAGCTCATAAAGTAGTAGATGGAAGACCATATGGAGGGGGGGTTGGAATGGTTTTAAAGGCAGATATTTTAGCCAAAGCTTGGAAGTCCATTGTTCAAATAAAAGACTATCAACCATGGACCGCATTGATGTCGGCATCAGGGAGTCCTTTTTCTCAAAAAAAAGCCAAGCGCTTATCCAAGCTTAAACATTTAATAATTGTTTGCGGACACTATGAGGGAGTGGATCAGCGTTTTATTGAAAACTACATTGATGAGGAAATATCAATTGGAGATTACATATTGACTGGAGGAGAATTACCAGCAATGGTAGTTATCGATACCCTTGTAAGGTTAATTCCAGGAGTTTTGGAAAAAGAAGATGCAGTAAAGTTTGAAAGTTTTGAAAAAAATCTGCTGGAAGGACCACAATACACCAGACCAGAGGAATTTGAAAAATTAAAAGTTCCGAAAGTTTTATTATCAGGTAATCACCAAGAAATTGCTAAGTGGAGAAAAGAAAAATCTTTAGAGAAAACTAAAAAAATAAGACCTGATTTGTTAAAAAAATAATATTTTTTTGACAAATGTAGAAAATTTGATATAATAGTTATTACAATTTAATACTTAAATGCGTTGATCTGGATGGTTGGAACCAGGGAGCTGAGCAGCAAATCCCACTTCGTTAAAGCTACGAGGGATGAATATGCTACAGAGACGAAACTGTAAAAGAAAGTAACATGTGTCGAAGATTCGGAGCATGTCATGAATAAGGCTAATTATTCTGATAAGCTCGCAAAAGCGAGTTTTTTAATGGAAAATTAGCAGTACAAGGTGGCACAGTCATAAAAGGCCCTTGTTAGATCATCAAGTCTGGTGATTTAGCAAGGGCTTTTTACGTCCGAAGGAGGCAAGGTTCTGGCAACAGACAGGTTCTTATTTTAAAAAGGAAATATATGAATTTACCTAAAGTAGTCATTAAGGATAAACCAAAATACATCAAGTTTGCAGAAAACTTAGATTTTTTTGAAGTTTTTAAAAAGATCGAGCAAAATTTTGATACATGTTTTATTTTCGAGTCCCTTGGTGAAGAGGGAAAGTTTTCTCGCTACTGCCTAATCGGTTTTAATCCTACTCATATTATTTCTGGCAGAGAAAATAATTTATTTATTGATGGCAAAAAATTTCCGGTTAAAAATCCTTATTTTGCTTTGAGAGAAATTATGCCGACTAATGTAATTTCTAGAAATTATGCTGGAGGATTAATAGGATATCTAAGTTATGAGGCAGTTAACTTTTTTGAAAGTTCGCTAAATATTAAAATTCATGACTCATTTGACCAATTTATGTTTGGTGTTTATATGGATGGACTAATTTTAGACAAATTAACTAATGAGCTTTTTTATTTTTTTTATGAAAAAAATAGATTAGGGGATTTAGAAAAATCTATTAATTCAAAAATTAAAAAAATTAAATTAAAGGTAAAGTTCATAAAAGATGACCTAACAAAAAAACAACACCAAAAAATTGTTGAAAAAGTTAAGATGCAAATTATTGCGGGCAATACTTTTCAATGCGAAGTGGGTTTTAAAAGTAAGTATCAAATTGAGGGTGACAGCTTAGAAATTTATCAAAAACTAAGAGAAATGAATCCATCTCCTTTTATGTATTATTTAAAGTTCGCTGATGAGCGAAGCTCCTCTGCTATGCAGAGTAAAAAAATAATTGGTGCATCTCCTGAGCTACTTTTTTCTTTAAGAAGCGGCGAGATGGCAACTAGACCCTTAGCAGGTACCATCAAAAGAGGAGCAACAGAAAAAGAGGATCAAGAATTAGCAAGACAGTTATTAAATGACCCAAAGGAAATTGCAGAACATAATATGTTGGTGGATCTCCATCGAAATGATATTGGCAGAGTAGCTAAATTTGGCACTGTACGAATTAGGGATCTAATGACTATAAAGAAATTTTCTCATGTCCAGCACATCTCTTCGGAAATAAATGGCCTTATTTCCCCAAAAGAAGATATGTTTACATCCCTAGCCAGTAACTTTCCTATGGGTACAGTTTGTGGAACTCCTAAAGTAGAAACTATTAAGATCATTGATTCAAATGAAAGAGAGGCAAGAGGGCCTTATGGAGGCGGGGTTGGACATTTTGGCTTTAACGGGGATTGTACCTTTGCCCTCGCTTTGCGTTCATTATTTATTAGTGGAAACTTAGCTTTCACCCAAACATCTGGTGGAATAGTTTATGATTCAAAACCGGAAAAAGAGTATGAAGAGATTGAAAGAAAGTTAGCAGCAATGAAAAAGGTTTTAAATAGTTTATGAGAATTTTACTAATTGATAATTATGATTCTTTTACTTTCAATCTTTACCAGTATCTGGGAGAGATTTTAACTGCTGCAAACTTAGATTTTCAAATTGATGTTATTAGAAATGATGAATTAACTCTTGATGAAATAAAAAGTAGGGACTATCAAAAAATTATTATCTCTCCTGGACCAGGAGATCCATCAATAAAAAAATATTTTGGTGTTTGTAGTGATGTTTTAGTTAACCTAAGCAAGGAGATTCCAATTTTAGGGGTATGTTTAGGAATGCAAGGAATGGCTCATTATTTTGGTGGCAAAGTAGTTCGGGCAAAACTTCCAATGCATGGAAAAGTAAGTTTAATTTCTCATGATAGGAAAGGGGTTTTTAGCAGCTTACCTCAAGGATTAGAAGTGATGAGATATCATTCTTTAGTTGTTGATAAAAACTCACTCCCAAAATGCTTTGAGATAACAGCAACATCAGAAGATACGAAAGAAATCATGGGCATTAGACATAAACTATATCCGCTTGAAGGCGTTCAATTTCATCCTGAATCTTTTGCCACAGAAGGAGGAAAAGAAATCTTAAAAAATTTTTTATTAAATTATGGAAATTAAAAATTCAATTAGCAAACTATTAAATAGAGAAGACCTATCAGAAAAAGAGGCAATCTTTTTTATAGATTCGCTAGCTTTGGGCAAAATTAACTCTTCTCAAATTGCAGCAGTATTAACTCTTTTAAAGATAAAAGGGGAAAGTACTGGTGAAGTTTTGGGGTTAATTAAAGGGATGAGAAAGTATATGGTTTCTATAAATCATAGGGATCTCTGTATTGACACTTGTGGAACTGGAGGAGATGGGGCTAATACCTTTAATATTTCAACCATTACTGCCCTCGTAGTTGCAGGAGTTGGTGTTAAAGTAGCAAAGCATGGGAACAGAGCAGCATCGGGTAAATGTGGAAGTGCAGATATCTTGGAAGAATTAGGTGCAAACATTAGTTTAGATTCAAAAAAAGCAGAAGAGATTTTAAATGATTTAAATTTTACCTTTTTATTTGCTCCACTCTATCACCCAGTGATGAAAATTCTTAGTCCAATAAGAAAAGATTTAAGTTTTCCAACAGTATTTAATTATATTGGTCCATTTTTAAATCCTGCAAAGGTAAAAAGACAAATAATTGGAGTAGCTAGTATTTCAACAGCTAAAAAGTTAGCAGAAGCAGCTAAACATTTAGGTTACGAATATCTACTAATCATTAGCAGTAAGGATGGGTTGGATGAAATTAGTTTAGGAGAAAAAACCGAAGGCTATGAAATTAAAGGAACTAAAATGAAAAAAATTATTATTGATCCATCAAGGTTGGGTTTTAAAAAAAGTCCTTTAAAGAATATCCAAACCAAAAGTATAGAGGAAAATAAAAAAATATTAACGGATATTTTAAATGGTAAACATGGTGATTGTCGTGATGTTGTTTTAGTAAATAGTGCTTATGCGTTATTGGTATCAGGTAAATCACAAACTCTAAAAGAAGCTTTGCAACTTGCTTCTGAGTCAATAGATTCAGGAAAAGCCCTAAAAGTTTTAAATAAATTTATACAAGGATCAAATCAATGACTATTTTAGATCAAATTGTTATCAACAAATTAGAAGAGATCAAAGTTACTAAGAAAAAATATCCTTTGCATAAAGTTGCCGGCATATCTAATAAGGGGCGGCGATTTTTGAAATCGATAGAAAATCCCAAGGATGGAGATATTGCATTCATTGGGGAAATAAAACTAGCATCTCCATCAGTCGGAGTGTTGGGAAAAAGAGGAGATATTATTAAAAAGGCAATCCAGTATGAAAATGCCAACCTTGATGCAATTTCTGTTGTTACAGATAAAAAGTACTTTAAAGGGGAAGTAAGTTTTATTAAAAATATAAAATCAATTAGTAAAATCCCTATTTTAGCAAAAGACTTTATCCTAAACCCTTACCAGATTTACCAAATGAAATTATCAGGAGCTGATGCGATCCTTTTAATAGTCAAGATTCTTAATGAAAAAACTTTAAATAACTTCGTAAACTTATCAATGAAACTAGGATTAGAGCCTGTTGTGGAAGTAAATGATAAGGAGGAACTCAAGGCTGCAGCGAAAACAAAGGCAAAATTAATTGCGATAAATTCAAGAAACTTGAATAATTTTAAAATTGATATTGATAAAGCTTGTAGGTTGGGAAAATTGATTCCTAAAGGTAGGTTATTTTTAGCATTTTCCGGTGTTAAAAGTAGAGAAGAGATAAAAAAATATAAAAAGTCCGGGGCAAAAGCCGTTTTAGTCGGAACAGCATTAATGAAAGCAACTAATCCGAAAGATTTGATACAAAGTTTAAAAGGGATACAAAAGCCAAAAATTAAAATTTGTGGAATTAAAACAATTAAAGAGGCCAAATTGGCGATCAGTGCAGGAGCAGACTATTTAGGCTTTATTTTTGTACCAAGCTCTAAAAGATTTATCAAACCAAGGAGGGCAAAACAAATTATAAAGAGGTTAAAAGGAGTAAAAATAGTTGGTGTTTTCCAAAATCAACCGCTAGATTATGTAAACTTTGTTGCAAAAGATTTAAATCTGGACTTTGTGCAACTCCATGGAAACGAAGATGGAGGCTATACTTCAAAGATAAATAAGAAGGTAATCAAAGTTTTTGTAATTAAACCAGAGGATAATGCCAATAAATATGGTCCCATAATGAGAGCGTACAAAGTAGATTATTTTATGATTGATCGCCCAAAAAATAAGGTAACCTTTTCTGCGAATAAAAAAACAATTTTTAATCCTCTGGATATTAAAAAATTACAAGAAAAAATTAAAACACCAATATTTTTATCAGGTGGACTAAATTCTAATAATATACAAACTTTTCTTTCGGATTTTGTACCTTTTGCGCTAGATGTTTCATCTGGTGTTGAAACTGATGGAATTAAAGATCCAGTCAAAATTAATCAGTTCATAAAAAATGCCAAAGGAAAAGCAACATGAGAAAAATTGGTCACTTTGGAAAATTTGGAGGAAGATATGTTCCGGAAATGCTAATGCCGGCCTTAGAGGAGCTAGAAAGCACTTACGAGAGTGCAAAAAAAGACAAAGATTTTCAAAAAGAATTTAAAGAATTATTGAGAAACTTTTCCGGAAGACCAACTCCTTTAACATATGCTGCAAATTTAACTGAAAAATTAGGGGGAGCAAAAATATATTTAAAAAATGAAGGGTTAAATATCACTGGTGCCCATAAAATTACACACTGTATTGGTCAAGCAATGCTTGCTAAAAAAATGGGTAAGAAAAGATTGATTGCTGAAACAGGAGCAGGACAGCATGGGTTAGCAACTGCAACTGTGGCAGCTAAATTTGGGTTTGAATGTAGTGTTTATATGGGTGAAGAGGATATTAAGAGACAACGACCTAATGTTTTTTTAATGGAGAGACTAGGAGCAAAAGTAATTCCAGTTAGTTTTGGTAGCAAAACCTTAAAAGACGCTGTTAATGCTGCATTAAAAGATTATATTGAAAATGTAAAAACTTCTCATTATCTTTTGGGTTCTGTTGTTGGTCCCCATCCTTATCCAACTATGACTAGAGATTTTCAATCTATAGTTGGTAAAGAAACGAAAAAACAAATTAAAAAGTTAGAGGGAAAATACCCTGATGTTATTATTGCTTGCGTAGGTGGGGGGAGTAATGCCATGGGAATTTTCTATGATTTTATTAAAGAAAAAGAGGTCAATTTAATTGGTGTTGAAGCAGGAGGAGTTGGTGATAAAATTGGTGAGCACTCAGCTAGATTTAAAGGGGGATCCATTGGGGTAGTTGAAGGATTTAAGTCGTATTTTTTACAAGATAAAGATGGACAATTACAAAAGACTCATTCTATTTCAGCCGGTTTAGATTATGCTGGAGTTGGACCAGAACTTGCTTATCTGCAAGAAACTAAAAGAGTACAGTTTCAATCCATTACCGATCAAGAAGCACTAAACGCTTTTGATTTACTCGCAAGAGTTGAGGGAATTATACCAGCTTTGGAATCTGCTCATGCACTTGCCTTTGCAATAAAAATTGCTCCAAGGCTAGAAAAGCAAAAAATTATTGTGGTTAACTTATCAGGAAGAGGGGATAAAGATTTATTTATTGTAGCCAAAGCATTCAAAGATAAAACCTTTAAAGAGTTTTTACTAGATTACACTAAATTCTATGAACAATATTGATAAAAAAATAAATCAGCTTAAAAAGGAAAGCCGGATGGGTGTAATGACTCATGTAGTAGTAGGTTATCCAAGTTTAAAGGAAACCTCGCAATTAGTTTTATTGATGAGCAAGTGTGGAGTGGATTTTATAGAGCTACAAATTCCTTTTTCAGATCCCTTGGCTGATGGTCCAACTATTATGAAAGCCTGTGAGAAATCCCTACATAATGGAACAAAAATAAAGGATGCAATGAGAATTGCCAAGGATATCTCCAGTAAAATTAATAATCCACTAATATTTATGGCTTATTTTAATAATATTTTTAAATATGGCGTTAAGAAGTTTTGTCAGGATGCTAAAAGTGCAGGGATATCTGGGTTGATTGTTCCTGATATACCTCCTGAAGAGGAAGAGTGCGAGTGCTTGAGGCATTTTGCGAAAAAGATGGGTCTTTATTTTATACCTGTTCTATCACCGGTCTCAACTATAAAGCGAATTAAAAAAAACTTAAAAAAAGGTGAGGGATTTGTTTATTGTACTGCCAAGCAAGGAACGACCGGAGTTTCGCAAACATTGAATTTAGAAAGCTTACAATACTTAAAAAAGGTCAAGAAAATCTCAAAGGTTCCTATTGCGCTAGGATTTGGAATCTCTTCAAGAAAACACTTGCAACAAATTAAAGGAAATGCTGATATAGCTGTGATTGGTAGTTTTCTAATTAATCTAATTGAAAATTCAGAAAATAACTATCAGAAAAAAATTGCAACATTTTTAAACTCTTTACAAGAATAGATTTTAAATTATTCAAAAGGATTTGTTTTGCCTGGAGTAGTACTTCCGGTTACTGAAATAATTGGTGTAATTTCAGTGAGTTGCTCAATTTTAGTTAAAAGTGTGATATCCGCTGCTGATAAACCTTCAACAGGTGTATCTATAGCTCCTAATGTTGTAGGTTGAGGAGAAAAAAAAGTAGTTAATTTAACAGATCCAGAATAAACGGATGAATCTTTTGAAGTAGTTAGTTCATATCCTGCAAGCCTTATAACCCTTGGAGCTTCATCAAAACGATTGAAAAATCTTTTTAAATCACTTAAAGTTCCAATTACTTCTAATTGAATGGAATAACTTAAAGCTCCATTAATAGCGGTACTCTCATTTGCAACATCAAGACCAACTATTTGCAAGTTTGTTGAAGCTGCTGCAAATTGAACTTGGCTGAGAGATTGGGGAATATCCTTATCAAAGGGTAGAGCAATTAACATTTGGTCAATATAAACTTTATACAAATCCCTATCTATTTGGTTTAAATTGTTTATTTTTTGAGTTAGACTAGTTATTTTCTTATTTGTCTCATCCATTTTGGAGGAGAGATTAAATAAATTATAAATTTGAGGAATTATTACAAAAATTAAGATCAAAACTGAAAAAACTGTGACAATAATAGGAAATAGGAAAAATTTGTATTTTTCTAGACCTGGTGGAATTTCGATTTTCATTTTAATGTTACAATCATATCTACTCTAATTGCATCTTTGAGTTTATTTATATTTTCAATTCTAACTTTAGTAACTTTTCCTCTATTTGTATTTGTATCAATTAAATTGTTAAGCAAATTCCTAAGAGAGTTCGTTGAATTTGCTTCTATAGTAATCCCAATTTGAACGCTTCGCTCAGAATTAATGCTGAGTAAGCTCACACCGGCTGGAATTAAAGACGTAATGAGATTTGCGCCGTCTAGAGTAGGATTAGGCAGGGAAATTAACCCATTAATTAAACTTAAGCGTTGCTTAAGTAAGAATAAGTATCCTTCCTGATCCTTTAAATCATTTATTTGGTTTTGAATATTTGCTATCTTGCTATTTAATTTTTCTAACTCTTGATTTTTAACCAAGCTATACCCTAAAACTGAAGCAGTAACGGTAATTGCAATAGATAAGCAAACAATTGTAATTTTGTTGATGAAACTTATATATTCTTTTCTTTTCTGGATTTGAGCTAGCTCCGGGGGGAGCAAATTAATTGAGATTTTATCCATGTTACTTTGGACCAAATCGGACTAAACTTTGTCCGTTCAAAAACTTTATTCTGCCGATTTGTCCATCACTTAACTCCGATATATTAAAAAGTCTGCTTTTTATTTTATTCATATTAATTTTCTCTTAGAGCCAATCCTACTGCTACCGTATAGGCAGGGGCGTCTACTGCCAACTTAGTCTTTAAATTGGCATCTTTATTAATATAATACCAAGGATCAGCTTGTTGAACTTCTAAACCCAAAACATTAGCAAAATAAATAACTACTCCTGGAAGCAGAGCACCACCTCCGCCCAAAACTACTCTTTTAATTGGGCGCTGGGGATTTTGCATCTCGTGAGCTTGAATAACTCTTTTTACCTCAGACAAAATAATATCTGCAATTGGTTTTAAAACCTGAAATACTTTGCCTTCTAATTGATCCTCAAGTAATCCATATACTTTTTTATATTCCTCAGCTTGAATTAGTTCAAAATTAAAAGCTTGAGCTATAGCCCGAGTTAGTGCCATACCACCTGTTGCAATCGAGCGAGTCATTAAAATTACACCTTCGGAAACAACAGCAAAATCAGAGGTTGTTGCTGAAAGTTGAATTAAAAGCGTGGTTGGAGAGTAAGGATTTATCCCTAAAAGTGCCCTGGATGCAGCAATTAATTCTGTTTCAACTGCTACTGGTTTTAACGCTGCCATATTTAAAACTTTTAAATATTTCTCAACTATATTTTTTGGAGAAGCAACGACAAAAACAACTGTTCTGCTTTTGGGACCTTTTTCGCTGCTGCGAAAAATTATTTGATAGTTTAAATTAACATCTGCAATGGGCATCGGTACAAATTCTTCTGAGGCATATCTGATAGCTTGAGCCAATTCTTCATTAGTTAAATAGGGAAGATCATATATTACTCTAGTAAAAATTCTTGACTCAGGCAGTGCAACTACAACATCTTTTGTGGGAGGATTTACCTCATTTATCAAGTGCTTAATAGAGTTTGCGACTACTTCCAAATCCAAATCAGCATCAGAGATTATGCCAGGTTGAGGAGAAGCAATATGACCTAAAGACACTAATTTCGCTTCCTTTTCTTTGTGGGATAAAACAACTAGCTTAATTGAAGATTGACCAATGTCTAAACCAATTCTATATTGGGCAGCCATAATTCAAGTATAAGCGAAGCTTGAAATAATCGCTATGCTTTTATTTTAAAGTATAAAGTATAAAGTATAAAGAGTTTTGATATACTCATCTTGTGGACAAGATAGAGATTATTAAACTCAATCCCAATCGGTGGGAAGAATATAAAGAGTTGCGATTACAGGCTCTAAAAGAAAATCCGGAAGCTTTTGGGTCAACTTATGAAGAAGCTGCAGATAAACCAGATAAGGAATGGAAATCCCGACTTGAGAAGGTACAGAAATTAAAGAATTATTGGATGTTTTTGCAAAATTAAGTGGGGAGTTAATAGGGTTGTTAGGCACCAGAGAAACTAATCCTCCGGATACTTTGCCTACTATAAAAATAAGTGGAGTTTATATTGCCTCGAAGGCAAGAGGGAGAGGAATTGGTAAAAAACTTATGCTTCATTTATTAAAAGAAGTAGTAAGAAACCCTAGATGGAAAAAAGTTAAAATAAAAGTTTTCCCTACTCAAGAAATAGCAATTAATTTATACAAAAGCCTGGGGTTTGAAGTTATAGAAAAAGTTACTGAAGATTTTCCAAGCGGAATAAAAAGAGAGACTTTTGTAATGGAAAAATCCTTAATAAATCCCTAGGTGTCTAGCTAGTCAACCCCCCCAGGTTGAATTTCGGTGTATACAGGATTGTATAGGAATTACTTCTCCTGATAAGTTCCTTTAACAACCGAGTAAGATCCTCCTGGTCCTGAGGAGAAGAATGCTCCTGCTAAACCCTGATCATATGTTATATCTATTTGCTGTCCAAGAGAAATTTTCCACGCTGTTATTTCTGTAAAATCATTCTGCTGCTCAACCCTTATTGTGCCTAAATTTGAGTATAAGACACCAGTGTTACCTTGCTGCTGAACGTGTATTGCATAATCACCCTCAGGATCATCCCTTGAGTTAAATTCAGAAATTAAAAATAAATAGCTGCCGTTTGTACAGGTATCCTGCCAGCAGCTCCCTTGAATGTGATTCTGCTGTTCCATGGTTATGGTTCCATCGGTAATAAACACACCGCTGGAAGCCCCGTATGAACTGTCTAACCTTATTTTACTTTGCTGATCCATATAAAAATTTCCTGTTATCCAGACAGGTGAATAGACTGTAACACTGCATAAATCTGGCAAAGTAACATTTCCAACATATTTACCAGAGTTAAGAACTGAAGGGCAGTTTGTAATATCTCCTGTATAAATATTTTCATCCGCTTGATCCTTCCATTCATCAATATTTCCTTGAGAGATAGGCATTGGTAGAGGTTGTGGGTCAGAGGAGCCTGGATGTAGACTTCCAGCAGTTATGTTTTGAGCACTTTGATAATAGGCACCACCACCAATACCTAAATCAATTAGGGTGTTGGCATGTGCATCACCTGCAATTTTTACCATATTTGCTCCCTTTATGTAATTTATAACCCCTCCCATATAGACCTTAAAACCTAAATCCCCTGAGATTGTATTCCAAGTCGAACTTCCTGTTGACCATTTGGCTAAACAGGGGGGAGTAGAGGAACAAGTGTATCCTGCTAGAGTGTCCAGCTCCCAAGCCCAATAATTACTGCTAGTATTTCCCGAGGTATCTATCATAATCCAATATGTTGTGCCTGCAGTTAGAGTTGGAGAGGAGGTAAAAGTTACATCTATAAATGAGTATTGAGATGTTACTAGATTTGATTGAATTGTTCCTGATGCTAAAACATTATTTCTGTCTGGATTGTCACCAGAATCTGAAAGTATTTTAACAGTTGCTGTTTGAGGATTCCCAAACTTTTTAATTTTTAGCCCTACTTTATTTATAATTTGGGTTTGGGATGGTTTAAAACTTTGAGCTACGTCATAGATATTTTGACCGCTAAAATTTTTCCCAAACAGAAAATCAGAACAATTAGGTGGCACACATTCATGTTCTTGATCCGCAGTAGGCTGAGTACCTCCTGCAACGTATACATCTCCTAAAATTTCAGACTGCTGATCTATAACAGCATTTCCATTTGAATAAAGACTTCCATCTATAGTGCCCTGCTGTTCCATATAAAGACCTCCATCACCAACTTGCACTCCATAATTAAAAGCAACACCAACTCCTTTGGACATCTCAATTCTAATAGTTTTTTTGGATTTAGGATTTGTTTTATTAGGGATGTAACCCGTGGATTCAATGATGCTAGTGGTAGAATTTTTAGGAATAACAGAAACGATGTAGGTTCCATTACCTAAGTTAGTCTCTTCACCACTATAAGAGCCAGCTGAGGTATTCATACTTGCAACAGCCTTATCTATTCCAGCCTCAGCCAAGTTTAAAGCCTGAGTAGAATCAATGCTATAGCTAGCACTTTGTTTAAAGGTGAGCGCTCCGCCAATCAAAACAATTGAGTTAATTAAAACTAACATTAAAGCAATAACAGCTAAGATGAACATCTTTAATTATTTCTAAAGTTAATTTCTCCGCTTGTACTACTTTGGTAATTGTTTAAACCAGATTTATTTAATAAATTAACAATATAATTTATTTTACTTGCATTAGTTGGGGTAGTAGATACCCCTGTTGAGTCCAAATAACTAAATTTAATTAAGCTTAGCGAACTGGTTAAAACCCGATTGTTTGAGGGACGAGAACTTTGCTCCGATGGAATTGTGATTCTACGTAAAACTTTCTGATTGGCACTATCTGCTGCCACGACTATATGGTCGAAAATATCGGGGATTACATCTTCATCTTGATTTATTGATGGAATTTTAATTATTAAAGTATTATCTGATGTTATATAGATGGGATTGGAATCCGGATACTCCGCTACAACACCGGCAGAGGATTTTATATCGTTTTCAATAATTGATGAAATATCATTTAAATTTAGACCATGACTAATTTTGAATGATTGATCAACAACTAAGCTGTTATTATTGACTAATACTTGCAAAAGCAGCACTCCGGCAATTGCTGAAACAGCCATAACGATTAAGAGCTCAACTAAGGTAAAACCTTTGGTTTTCATTTTAAGCCGCCCTCGGAAATTAGTGTATCTATTGTAAGATCTTTATTTGCATTATTTTCCCTCCAGGAAACTTTCACTTTAGCTACTTTAATTTTGATGTTGCCATCTATTTCTGCTTGAGTGCAAATTGAAACCGGGCAATCTTCAATAATAACCGTGCCTGATGAGGAGGGTAGTTTGGATAATCGAGAATCAACTAAGGTTGTTTGTCCGGTGACTAAGTTTTCAAACCCACTACTTCTTAAATTTTCTATTTTTGCAGAGGCTATCTCTTTTGCTAAGGATGAATTTTTACTAACCCCGATAAGTTGAATTGAAGATGGAAGATTAACAATCATTAATACTATCAATCCAAATATTAAAAGTACCAAAACCATCTCTATTAGAGAAAAACCTTTTTGGTTTTGGACAGATCTGGACAAACTAAATATATTTAATGGATCCCTACAGCCAGATCGTCCACTACGAGCTTTTACTTTTCTAAGAGTTGTGCTTATTAATTCCATTATTTACTCCTTCTTTATTTCACCTGCTGAGAAAATGGCAAAGTCAAAAAAGTAGGGAACTACATCTTGAACTCTAAAAATAGTTATTTTTCTTTGGATATTACCTGCACTTCCTGTTGCTTTATAAATTGCTGCTTGTGGGGGGAGGGCTTTATTTGCGCTTGGTAAAACAGCAAGTTTTTGGAATTGATCTGAATATAAAATTCTAACTCTAGCCAATATGGGTACACCAATATAACCATTGATTGTTGCTTTACAATAAAATATGCTACTTGAAGAGGTAGTTGTATTAATCGGTGATTGACCACTGTTTGAACAAGTTGCCAACTGAAAATTATTAGGAGGGGTTCTTAAGTTCTGGGAGTCAAAATAATATTTAAAAGATCTATAGCTACTTGCCTGCTCTGTTATCACATTGACCTCAATAGCCGGTTTGCTTGCAACCGCAAGACAAGTGGGAGTAGTTAAATCGCAGTTTCCAAAATATACCGTAAAACTATTATCAGTATAAAAACCTACTAAATTATTATTAGGATCAGCCAGCCAAAAATGGGCAAAATCAAGTTTTCCTATGGGAGGATATTCCAATCCTTGATTACTTAATGGCAAATTATTATTAACCAAAACAGTAGCACTTGATTCATTTCCAAGGCTAAAGGAAGCGACATTGGTTTGAGTAAGTAGCGCTTTTTCAATACCTGCCTCCGCAGCAGAAAAAGCCCGGGAAGATTGTTCGGTTTTGGTAGAGCTGGCAATATCGTTGATGGAATTTTGAACAATAGATAACCCAATGGTTAGTGCAACTAACATTACAAGCAGCAAAATTATGACAACTTGACCTTTTTGATTTCTCATCTTAAATTTATACTTGTTTGGAATGGCACATTTTCTATTCTGGCGAAAAATTTATTTCCGGAATTTATTTCCTGACCTAACTTAAATTCAACAGTAACGACTGTAGTAAAACCAGATGCAAAGTTGACCACAAATGATCCGCTTTTTAAACTAATTTGGGAATTTTTATTGGTAATAAAAGTTTCATTCTCTGGAGGGTTGATTGTTGTATCACAAACATTACCCTTTTCATTCTCAGTCTCTGGAGTTGGGGTATCTGAGACTATATATCCATTAGTGTCACTTGTTTCAGGAATAAGTCTTACTCTTGTATAAACTCCATCTTTTAGTATGCCTATTACTGAAGAGGGGTTGCTACTTGTTGGACAGACAACTGAATTGGAATTTAAAATTACTCTCTCAATTGAGTTAAGAGCTACCTGGCCATTTTGTTTAACTCTGGCAATCAATGAAGCTTTAGTGTTCCCTTGAAAAGTCCTGGCCAATAAATCAACTGTAATTAGACCAATAATTCCAAAGATAGTGGCTGCGACCAAAGCCTCAATTAAAGTGAAACCTTTGCCATTTAACATATTAATAATTAGTTAAAATTGTTATTAGTTCTGATTTATGCGAACCTGATGGATCATCCCAGTAAACTTGGGCAGTGAATTTTTTTTGCATCTGCTCACCATTAATATTTTCAACAAAAATCTTTCGGTGAAATATGCCACTAAGCTGGGTTTCAGAGGTATTTAGTGCATTTTTTAACTCGCAATTACCTTGAGTGGGAATGAAATAATAAGCACTTGATGTTCCAACAGGTAAGTTTTGCCAAATATTTGCGGTGGGTGCTTCATCAATTTTCCAGGAATAATTTGTTCCATCTTCGCTGCAAATATAAGTATTGCGGTTCCGCATCTGTTTTATTTTTTCCAAACCCTCCTGGGCTAACTTAGTCGCCTGCACCTGATTTTGAGAAAACTGGCTATTTCGCAAACCGATAAGGGTAGTAACAGTTAAGGCCGTTATGACCAATACTGCCACACCTAAAGCAATGGTAATTTCCAAAAGGGATTGGCCCTTGTTATTAAGGTGAAGGTGATGGCATATTTTCATAAATGGCCCCTCCTTTATCAATATTTAAAATATAATTTTTTGTTGAATCAGATAAAGTAACTGCAAAAATTTGATTTCCTAAAGAGGGACAACTGGAACTGTCGGGATAAATGACTCCATTTTGATTAAACTTCAAAACACTAGGATACGCTCCACAGTTTGTTGACAAAGTTATATTTGGCGTACTTACCGCATTACCAGTGTAGTTTGAACCCTCACATGTAGCAATAAGCTCATATGAGCTGTTAGCTAAAAAATTAATTCCCCACGTCACTGATGGGTTTCCATCAGGGCACTTAACACCTGACTGAGCATTAATTTGAGCTTTACGCAAGTTATAAATTAAATCTGTTGCAAAGTTTCTCAAGAGTTGTTCTTTATTAAATTTTCTGAAATTTGGAATTGCGATTAGTGTCAAAATACCAATTATGGTTATGGTAATTAATATTTCTACAATAGTGAAACCATTTTTTTTGGGCATTAATTTAAAGTTAGCACATTTTTTAGCACAAGTCACTTTAAATTTAGGGTTGGGTTACATAATAATTAAAGCCAGATGGGATTGGTTGACACTGAGTAGCGGATGTTGTAGCAATGTTTTCCAATTTAGCAAATAAGCAGTATTTAAGGCATTTATTAATCCCTGATGAATCACAGACGCTTTCATCTAGCTTTAAAGACGTGTACCCGTAACTATCTCCGCTTTGCGGATCTTTTGGAATACTTTGTAGATAGGTAATAGTACCTACAGGGTTTTTTAAAGCATTTCCAGGAGAAGGAAGAGGGCTTAAGGGAAAATAATTTTGGTCGGCATAGTATTGCTGGAGAGCAGACTGGATTGATTTCAAATCAGCGTGACGTTGTGTATCGCGGGCAGATTTTCTAATTCCTGTAGCTGAGGTAATGACAATTCCAAAAACCATAGCTATTATAGCTATTGCAACCAATAGCTCAACAAGAGTAAACCCACGAGATTGCATTTTTTCTTTAGTTTTGTGAACTGCCCAAGCAAAAGACTTGACCATCTCCTTCTTTAAGAGTACAGACTTTAAAATAGGCAAAAGGAAGGCTGGAATTGGCAGGAATATTAACATTGGCTGCTACATATGGAGATGCGCATGAGCCAGCAGTAGCCCAGGTTGAAGTTGTAGCATTTGATGGCATAGCAGTATTATCTACGGCTATACAATAAGGAGTAAGGGATTCTTTAGGATCCTTAGGAACTCCGGATACTCCTGCAGATGCAAACCAATTGTTTTGCAAAGGGCAATAGGTCGGGGAAGTGGAAGTACCTGCTGATTCGCAAGTTCCTCCACTTGAAAGGTAGTGGGATTCCATGGCCTTAATGATGGATTGTACTTCCTGGATACGACGGGAGTCACGGGCTGTTTTTTGAACTCCAGAGTATATGGTAACTCCAATAACCGAGAGGATTGCAATAATCGAAATGGTTACAATAAGTTCAATGAGAGTAAAACCGCTTTTGGGCATTAGTTAAATCTTAAAACTTAAAAAAAACTAATGCAAGAATTAAAACAATTTAAACTTAAAATACCCTTCTATAAGCTTTGTACCCCAAAATAAACTTAGTAACCCTCCTAAAGCCAAAAATGGTCCAAAGGGAATAGTTTGACCAAAGTGTTTTTTACCGCTAAGTAAAAGTAATACTCCAACTATTGAGCCTGCTAAAAAAGCCAAAATAATAGCTAAAAAAGAGTCAGGGAAACCCAAAGCTAAGCCTAAAAAGATACCAAGTTTTAAATCTCCTCCCCCCATACCTTTCCCTCTTGTAAAAAAAATTAACCCTCCAAAAAAAAGGGCAATAGTGAGGGCAGAGAACAAACCTTGAACTAAAGGCAACGCGTTTAGTAAAGCGTGTCTTGTAAAGTAGTCTGAATGGGGAGGGAGTAGATATCTTCCTATTCCTGTTTGGCTCAAGGATAGGTATAAAACTCCTATTTTAGTTAAAGTGATTACCAGTAGATAAGCAATTGAAAAGGCAATTGCAGGATAAGTAATTCTATCAGGTATTAAGCCTATCTTTAGATCCGTCAAAACCAACGCAACAAGCACTGATATCACAAATACCTTAAAAAGCGCTTCAAGAGCTAAAATTACTTGAAACAGTATCGGGCTTGAGAAAAAATTGCTGTTAAATGTAATATAAAAAAGCAAAGCTACTGAAAACCCCATCAGCACTTCAACGAGTAAATATTCTAAAGACAACTTTTGCTTACAATAGCGACACTTTCCTTGTAAAAAAAGATATGAGAAAACTGGAAAAAGGTCGTACCATGCAAGTTTTCTTTTACAAAACTCGCAGTACGACCTTCCCCAAAACGCTCTATTAGTTACAGCTCTATCTGCTAACGCTTTAACAAAACTCCCAAGTATTGATCCTAAGATAAAACCAAATAAACTAAATACTTCCACGTTAACAAATTTTAATACGTACAACTTCCGCCTGAAGCTGCGATCAGAGTCAAGTCAGAACCAACCTCATACCTTCCTGTTGTATCTGTGGCGTTTTCATTTCCACCATCTGCTGACATTCTTCCTTTTTGTTGTTCAGATTCTAACACAGTATCTATTTCCCATGCATCACTGGCTGCACAATAAGTATAGTGATAAGTAGTGCTGTTTGTCGGATCAACCGGCAATGTTGGCACTGATACACTTTTTTGTGTACCCAAATTAACTCTTACCCAACCAGAACCATTTGTAGCCCTTGAGCTAGTATCAGTACTTTTTCCTGTACAAGGAAAAGAGGTATCCGTATCAGTTACACACAAAATTTCATAAGCTGAAACTGAGGCTTCCTGAACAGCAACATTGATTGCTTGTTGTAAATTATGAAGGTCAGCTAAGCGGGCGCTATCCCTTCCTCTTCGTGTCAATTCCAGTGGATTAATGATAAGTACCACTACTGCAGCTAATATGGCAATAATTGCGATTACGACTAAGAGTTCAACTAATGTGAACCCTTGGGCAGTTTTTCTCAATCCTTTTTCACCCCCTTCAAAATAGGGAATAGTATCTAGCGTCTAGAGTATAGTTTTAAACTAAACGCTAAACGCTTTACGCTATACCCTAACTCCATTGTAGTCATACCAACCAATTTTAAGTCAAGAGGGTATTTTTGTAAGAAATAAATTTATGAGAAGGACGTAGTCAACTTATAGATGGGTAAGATTATTGAAAGAACTAAAAACGCAACTCCAATTCCTAACATAACTAAAATTACGGGTTCAATGATGACTGTTAAGTTTTTTACTAAATGGTCTGCTTCGGTTTCAAAATATTCTGCCATCTTAAAAGAGATCTCATCTACTTTACCTGTTTCCTCACCAACACGATACATTTGGGGAATAATTTTAGGAAAGATACTCTGTTGCTCAAGTTGTGCAGAAAATGTCAATCCTCGCTCTACCCCTTGCGCACATTGCTCCAAAGCCTTTTTATAAACACCATTGCTCATAACTTCGGTTACCAAGTTAAGTGAATCTAAAATAGGGATCCCGGCTGATATTAAAAGTCCGAAAGTTCGAGTAAAATTAGTTAAAGCTGCGCCAGTAATAATCTTTCCGACAACAGGAATTTTGAGCAAAAAAACATCAAAGCTATACTTTCCAACTGGTGTTTTAACCCACCTTCGAAAAATGATTAAACTAATTACAAAGATTATTATCATTAACCACCAGTAACCCAAAAAGATGTTGGATGTCGTAATCAGTATTTTAGTGGGAAGAGGCAGGTCAATATTTGATTGGGAATAAAGTGAGGTCAATCTTGGTATAACAAAAAACATCATTATTGCAATAACTACTACCATCATCACTAAAATCATGATGGGGTAAATCATTGCTCCTCTGATTCTTGATTGAAACTCTCTTTCTTTCTCTAAATTTTCTGCCATTTGAATTAAAACAGTGTCTAATTTTCCTGAAGATTCACCAGCTTTAATTAAATTTGAATACAAAGTCGGGAAAACTTGTGGGTGTTTTCTTAAGGCAGATGCCAAGTCCATACCCGATTTAACATCCCTTGATACCTCTCCTAAAACTTCTTTAAATCTTTTATTATCTTGCTGGCTTTCCAAAATATCTAAAGCCTCTGACAATACTAGGCCAGCTTGAATCATGGTAGCCAGTTGCCTGGTCATTATAACAAGCTCGGAAAAAGAAACATGGGAAAAAATTTTAGAGAAAAAGTTTTGACCCTTAGATTTAGCTGAAACAGAGATAACAACTAATCCCTTTTTCCCAAGGAGCGAAGCGGCTGATCTGGTATCGCCGGTTTCAATAGTTCCACTATGCAAAACTCCTTGTCGATCTTTAGCTTTATAAACAAACGTTGGCATCTTTTTATACTACTTTTTTAAAACAATTAGGTCGTAATGGCTTTTCGCTTCTCTAAGTCCAATAACAGTAGTCGCTTGGTGCGAAAATGCCAAAAATCTATTTATTTCCCAACAACTTACTGAGTAGTTGCGGTCTAATGGAGTAATTTAAGGCTGTTTGAGAAGTTATCAATCCTTGCCTAACTAAAGATGCTAAAATAGTATCTAAAGTTGCCATTCCTGCTTCCCCGGAAGTTTGAATTAAATTATCAATTAAGTGGGTTTTACCTTCTCGTATTAGAGACCTTAAAGCCGGAACTCCAAATACCAGTTCATAAGCTAAAATTCTCCCAGGGTTAATTGTTGGAACTAATCTTTGAGAAATAATCGCTTCAAGCGTCGCTGCCAGTTGGGTTCTGATTTGCGGTTGTTGGTTTTCCGGAAAAACGTCAATTATCCTGTCTAGAGTTTGAGCTGCAGAATTTGTGTGTAGCGTGGCAAAGACCAAATGACCTGTCTCGGCAATTGTAATCGCCGCAGCTATAGTCTCATAATCTCTCATCTCTCCAATCAGTACAACATCCGGATCTTCCCTTAAAGCGCCGCGCAGTGCGTTGGCAAAACTTAAAGTATCGGTGTTCATTTCCCTCTGCGATATCAGAGCTTTTCCTTTCGGGTAAATAAACTCTATTGGATCTTCAACAGTTAATATATGGACAGCTCTGGTTAAATTAATCTGATTAGTAAGGGCTGCCAAAGTAGTAGATTTTCCATGTCCTGTCGGACCAGTAACCAAAACCAAACCCTGCTTAAGCTCGGTTAGTTTAGCCACAATTGGAGGCAAACCAGTTTCTTCAATGGTCCTAATTTCTTTAGGGATTAAGCGGAAAGATGCTCCAATTGTTCCTCGCTGCCTGTAGATATTGACTCTAAATCTGGCTTTTTTCTCAAATTCAAACCCAAAATCCAACTCCCATTTTTCCTGAAAGACATTTTTTTGATTTAGGGATAACAAATTAATTAACATCCCCTCCAGAATTTCGCCACTTAACACAAAAGTCCCGGGAACTGGAGAAAGCTCACCGTTGATCCTAAGTAGTGGCGGAAAATCAACGACTAAATGTAAATCAGAAGCTTTGTTACTTACGGTTACATCTAGTAATTGCTGTATATTCATTAATCCTGGGCGACTCTGAGTACTTCTTCTAGGGTGGTAATACCTTCAATCGCCTTTAAATAACCATCTTGTTTTAAAGTAATCATCCCATCGCTTCTACTTTGTTGCTCAATTTCTCCGGTTGATGAACGTTCTAAAATTAGTTTTGTAATTTTTTCATTAACCACTAAAACTTCATAAATTCCTGTCCTACCTGAATAACCGGTATGTCCGCACTCCTCACAACCTTGGCTTTTAAAAAGTTGAAAAGGTTTGTTTGGTAAAAGGTTGCCCAGGGTTTGTTTAATATTTTCCACAACTTCAACAGGTGGGGTATAGGTTAACTTACAATGTTCACAGATTTTTCTTAAAATTCGTTGACCAACAATCCCATTTACCGCTGATGCCAGCAAAAATGGCTCTGTTCCCATATCCAAAAGTCTAGGCAGAGCTCCGGATGCTGAGTTTGTATGTAAAGTTGAAAAAACCTGGTGGCCTGTTAAAGCTGCTTGAATTGCTAACTCCGCTGTTTCAGTGTCTCGAATCTCTCCCACTAAAATAACATTAGGGTCTTGTCTTAAAAAAGAGCGTAAGGCTGATGCAAAAGTTAATCCAATGGTCGGGTTAACTTGGACTTGATTTACCCCTGGAATTTGGTATTCAACTGGATCCTCAATCGTTAATACATTCACCTTTGTGGTGGACGTTTTAGAAAGGATAGAATATAAGGTTGTAGTTTTTCCAGAACCTGTAGGTCCACAAATTAAAATTATCCCGTGCGGCCGTAAAATTTGAGTTTGTAAACTTTTTAAGGCTCCACCTCGCAACCCCAACTCTGGCAAAGTGGGTGCTGTTTGGGATTTTGGTAACAACCTCAAGACTATTTTCTCACCGTAAACTGTTGGCAATGATGAGATACGCAAATCTATCTCTGTTCCAGCGAACTCAAATGAAAACCTACCATCTTGAGGCAAGCGTCTTTCATCAATTTTTAGATGAGCTAAAATTTTGATCCTGGAGACAACCGCATCGTGAACTTTTTTGGGAAGAATTATTTTTTCATGCAAAATTCCATCTATGCGATACCTTACCCGGGTTTGGTTTTCCATTGGTTCAACATGAATATCAGAGGCTTTGGATTTAACGGCATACTCAAGCAATTGAGTTACGATATTAGCAACAGGTGCTTCCCTTATAACCTCAGCCTGATCTAACTCTTGTTTTTGCTCAATTTGGGACGCAGCAACTTCCCTTAAAGCAGAGGTTACATCTGAGGTTAAATTTTGGGAGTATTGGGTTGTTATGGCTTTAAGAATATCTGAAACATCGGCCAAATAAGGTATAACTTTGTGGCCGGACTTTTTTTCAATGAATTGGATCACTTGTAGATCAAAAGGGTCAGCCATAGCTACAAATAATTTATCCTGGCTTTTTTCAAATGGAATAAGTTTGTATCTTTTGGCAACAGGCTCCGGGATTAAATTAGAAACCTCTGCGGAGATACCTTTTCCCTCCAGCTGGATAAAAGGAACTCCTAAAATAATTGAGCGGGCCCGAGCAATATTTTCCGGTGTAGCAAAGCGGTGCTCTAGAATAATTTTTTCAGTGGGCTGACCAGAATTAATACTTTCCAACTTAATGGCTGAAACCTGATCGGTCTTTAATAATCCCTGCTGAAATAAAACATCTTCAACTGCTAGTTGTGTAGTTGCCATGGACAGAATTAATTATTCGCAAAGTGGCGAATCTTTATT
Organism: Candidatus Daviesbacteria bacterium; assembly: GCA_016176465.1. Taxonomy (GTDB): domain Bacteria; phylum Patescibacteriota; class Microgenomatia; order Daviesbacterales; family UBA10151; genus JACOXD01. The sequence goes on from JACOXD010000005.1 coordinate 62,606, forward strand.
TATTATGGCGAATTAGTTCAAGCACGTCAATCCATAAAAATTCTTTACTTTACTTAAACAAGAGAATAAACTCGTAATGCCGAAAAACAATGATCGCAAAACTTCTAGTCTCTTCCGATTTAAGTTTAAGAATTAGAGAAATTGATAAGATTTTAAATATATCTAACTTAAGCAGAGGTCATCCTGATTTACTGTATTTGGGAGCCGATGAAAAGCTGGGGGTGGAAAAAGCAAAACTTATTAGGGATCATTTTTCACTTAGACCATATTCTGCGAAGGGAAGGGCAGTTGCTTTAGAAAATGCCTCCAACTTGACCCTAGAAGCTCAAAATGGCTTATTAAAAACCCTTGAAGAGCCACCTTTAGGTGCTATTCTATTACTTGGAGTCCCCTCAGAGTTTGACCTTTTACCAACAATTGTCTCTCGTGCTCAGGTAATTTATTTAAATGCAGTGGGAGGGGAGCAAGTTGAAAAATTTGCGAAAGATATTGAGAAATTAATTACTCTAAACTTAGAAAAAAGGTTTGAATTTATAGAAAAACTAGAAGAAAAGGAAGAATTCCTAAAAGCATTAACAATTCATTTCCGTAAAAAATTGCACAAAGATCCTAAATGGATAGATTTTGTAAAGGAATTAGTGGATGCACAGCATTGGGCAAAGTCGAATGTAAATATTAGAGGAATTTTAGAGTACTTAATGCTTAAAATGCCTTCTTAGGGCAAAGTTTCACAGGCTATCCCATCTTTATCTTGATCTAATTTATGAGGATCTGAAGTTGGACCTCCTTGGGAGATAAAAAAAGCTTGAGCTTCGCCGTGAGTTGAAAAATCTCCACAATCTTTATCTCCTGAAACAGTCCCACTATTAGATGGAGTTCCATAGTTATTTGTTGTCGCAGAGCTAGTTAAGTTACAACTACCCCATAAACCTTTTTTATTTTTTTGTGCATCCTCCTGGGCAGCCCTAAATTTTTCTTGATATTTTACATCAGGTGGATAGGAAGAAGCCTGTGCAAATCCCTCTTTAACTAAAGTCTCATTTATCATCAGCTCACCTACATAAACATATCTTAGTAATCTACCAAACCTATCTGTTTCAGAAACATCTTTTTCCAACCTAACTTCTTTTCCTAAAACAAGCTCTTTATTCTTACTGGACGCTTCCTTGCCAAAACATTGAACACCCCTTCTTGGATCTACTGTTTCTGGGGTATCTATACCAATATAGCGAACAGTTTTACCTCCCTCAATTTGAATAGTATCTCCATCCACTACTTTTGTAACTTTAAGCAGTTGTGGGTTAGAACTTGCTGCTGGCGAAGAGGAGTTTATTGGGCTTGCTTGGGCACCAACTACTTCACCTGATGGGTTAGGGGAAGGTGATGGAGTTATACTAGAACCATTTGATCCTCCAATTGCTCCAATAAATCCAAGTAACAAAAAAGCTAATAACAAAATAACGATCCATCTTCTTTTCGAGCCAAAAAGCATTCTCATCTTAAATATTAATAGTCCCTTTAGCTTTATTTTGCAATATCTAAAAAACAAACAAAACACAAAAATATAAGTTTTTCAGGCTATTACAACAATCTAATCAAGGGTATCTTGTTTGCAGAAGCGGGCTTAGTATGTTAAACTGAAAATCTCCATAAAGGTTTGGGAGAATAAATATCATGGCAAATTCAGCAAAGTATTCAGCTGCTCAAATTCAAGTCTTAGAGGGTTTGGAACCGGTTCGCAAGCGCCCGGGAATGTATATTGGCTCAACTGATTTGAGGGGTTTACATCATTTAGTTAAAGAGGTTGTAGATAATTCTATAGATGAGGCACTAGCAGGTTATGCTAAAAATATTTGGGTGATACTCCATGAAAATAATTATGTCTCTGTAGCCGACGATGGAAGAGGAATTCCGGTTGAAAAACATCCTAAGGTAGGTAAATCTGCCTTGGAAGTTATAATGACCACCTTGCATGCTGGAGGAAAATTTGGTAATGGGGGATATAAAGTTTCAACAGGCTTACATGGAGTTGGAGTTTCTGCCGTTAATGCACTATCGGATTATGTCAGAGCCCATGTGAGAAGGGATGGTAAGGAATATTTCCAAGAATATTTAAGAGGAGTTCCCAAGGCCCCTGTTTCAGAAATAAAAAAGGACGGAGTGGTGCCTTTTGAGTCTGATTTTAAATGGAGTGCCAAAACAGGCACTAAAATCACTTTTATTGCTGATAAATCTATTTTTTCTGAAATTAGCTTAGAGTTTGAAAGATTGCAGCGGCAGCTTAAACAAGTAGCTTACTTGGTCGCTGGAATTTATTTTCATCTTTATGACGAGAGATCAAGAGAGGAGCGCCATTTTTACTTCCAATCAGGTTTAGCAGCTTTAATTAAACATCTCAATAAAAATAAAGTATTAATTCATGATGATCCAATTATTATCCATAAAGTTGTAGATAATGTTGATGTTGAAGTTGCTATTCAATATAACGACACTTTTACAGAAAATGTAGAAAGCTTTGCTAATGTTGTTCCAACAACTGAGGGAGGAACTCATCTTACAGGGTTTAGAATAGCCCTAACTCGCGCGATCAATGACTATGCCAGAAAAATAGAAGCTCTAAAAGAAAAAGACGAAAACTTATCCGGTGAGGACATGAAAGAAGGTCTCACTGCTGTGATTTCAATTAAAATGGACTCAGAGATTTTACAGTTTGAATCTCAAACCAAAGAAAAATTAGGCAACGGCGAAGTACAGCCGATTGTAAATCAGGTAGTTAAGGAAGGGTTGGAGACATTTTTTGAAGAAAACCCATCGGATGCTAGAAGAATAATGGAAAAGGTGTTGCTTGCAGCCAGGGCCCGCATGGCAGCCAGAGCAGCTAAAGATGCAGTAATTAGAAAAGGTGCACTTGAGGGAATGACTTTGCCTGGAAAATTGGCAGATTGTCAGGAAAAAGACCCCGCATTATCAGAGTTATATATAGTTGAAGGAGATTCGGCTGGTGGTTCAGCCAAACAAGGAAGGGATCGCAAATCCCAAGCAATTTTGCCCTTAAAAGGTAAGATTTTAAACACTGAAAGAGCAAGACTGGATAAAATCTTAGAATTTGAGGAGATAAAAGCTTTAATTATAGCTTTGGGTACGGGAATTGGCGATACAATCCAGTATGATAAAGTCCGCTACCATCGTATTATTTTAATGACTGATGCAGATGTAGATGGATCCCATATTAGAACTTTACTTTTAACTTTTATTTTCAGATACATGCCTGATTTAATAAGTAGAGGCTATGTTTATATTGCCCAACCTCCTTTATATAAGGTTCAAAAGGGTAAAGAAGCCCATTATGCATTTTCTGATCAGGAAAGAGATGAGCATGTTAAAAAAGTTAAAGGCACCAAAGTTGAGGGTACTCAACCAACAGTTACTACAACTGATGATGTGGTTTTATCAGATGGGGTAGGAGAGAAAAAAATCCCAGGGATAATTATTCAACGCTACAAAGGTTTGGGGGAGATGAATCCTGAGCAGCTTTGGGAAACAACTATGAATCCAGAAAATAGAGTTTTAAAACAAGTTACCATAGAAGATGCTGCCTTAGCTGATGAGATATTTACTATGTTAATGGGAGATGAAGTTCCACCTAGAAAGCGCTTTATTCAAACCCACGCCAAACAGGCAATTTTAGATATATAAATCCCATAGTTTGATTCTTAAGGACAGTTTGGCTATAATTTGCTTCTATGCCCGAGCGTATTAGTAAAATTTATGGTTTAGTGCATCCAGAATATTACTTTACTTTTTTTAATAGGGCAACGGCACTATATCCAAAATGGAGATACCTTAATCTTGCATGGAATAGTAAAGGCGTTACTGCAATTAACGACCCTAGAAGTTTGTGGCTCCACTATTCAGTTCTTTCTTATCGAAACTTGAGAGAGGTTTTAAGAAATCCTCATAGTTTCATGGATTCAGAGGAATGGGATGTTAGAAGAGTTGCAACACTGGCTGTAGGATTAGGACCAAGACTTTTTGCTTATCCATACTCAGAAAATCCTGGAAGGTTTGATGAAAGGGCAGATGTTGAGTCAAGAGGATTTACTTATGATCCGGCAAATACAGAAGGTTATTTTTTTGGAGAGTTGCTTGAATCTTCTGTTCCTTTCATTGGCCTTGCTGCAATTAGGAAATTAGGCCTCTCCTTAGAAAATTGTTACATTTTACCTGAATTATGTCTTGCAACCGAGGATACAAGGAGAATTAATACCTAAAGGATTTAAGTTATATAATGACATTTATGAATCAAAAAGTACATTTTTTAGGAATTGCTGGTTCAGGAGCATCCGCAGTTGCTGCCATTGCTAAATCATGGGGATTTGAAATAACAGGTTGTGATTTAAATCCTTTTAATGAATTTACCTCTCAGTTTGAAAAAGAAATTTTAATGGAAGGGCATTCAAAAAACCACCTTTACACTCATCCTGAAGCGCGGGCCCCTCTAGGGAGGAAGGATCTAGAGGAGTTAGATTCTTCTCAGGCTTCGCCTAATCAGAATGACAGTTTAGTTGACCTCTTAGTAATTACCCCAGCAATCTTATCCCTAGATCCTAGTAATGAAGAGTTAAAAGAAGCTAAAGATAAAGGAGTCCCAGTTTTAACTTGGCAAGAGTTTTTAGGTAAAAATTTACTTAAAGATAAATTTGTTATAGCAGTTTGTGGGACTCATGGTAAAACAACCACTACTGCTTTGATCGGATCTTTACTTGAGGATGCGGGGCTAGATCCTACAGTAGAACTTGGTTCTATTTTTCCTAAATGGGGGAAAAACTTTAGAGTTGGAAAATCAAAATATTTTGTGCTAGAAGCTGATGAGTTTAATGATAATTTTTTAAGTTACCCAACAGATATTGCAATTGTTACTAATATTGATTTTGACCATCCAGAATTTTTTAAAGACTTAAATGCTTACAGAAAAAGTTTTATAAAGTTTTTATCACAGGTAAAAAAATTAATTATTGCTAATCTTTCTGATCTTGGAGTGTACGAGATTTTAGGTTTACACCTCGAAGGTGGGAAGCAAGAACAAAATGACATATTTAATCTTATAAAGGTAATTGATTATTCAGCTACAAAAATAGACCTACCTTTAAAAATAATAGGGGAATATAATTTCCAAAATGCACTAGCTACATATAATCTTGGTTTATCTTTAGGTTTGGATTCAACCACAATCAGAAACTCCTTAATGAAGTTTATGGGAGTTTCCAGGCGCCAAGAATATTTAGGAGAATGTAATGGTGCTAAAATTTATTCAGATTTTGGACATCACCCCATTGAAATAAAAGTAACAATCGAAGCTTTTAGAAAAAAATTTCCCGGCAAAAGATTAGTCTTAATTTTTCAACCACATATGTTTACAAGAACCAAAGCTCTGTTTAAGGAATTTGTTGGAGTATTCCAAAGACTTCCAGCTGATCAAGTTTTTATTGCGGATATTTATAAATCGAGGGAAAAAGATTTTGGTTTAGTGAATTCTAAACAATTAGTAGAAGCGATAAATAAAAAAACAATTTCTTATATCGGTGATATAAATCATGCAAAAGATTTTATTAAGTTGGTAATTAGAAAAGATGATCTAGTAATTTTTCAGGGAGCGGGGGATATAGATAATTTAGCAAGACAGCTAGTTAAAAATGATTAAAGATTTAACATTTGTAACTGGAAATAAGGGTAAATTAAAGCAGTTTAAAGATTACCTAAGGTTTCCAATAAAACATGCCCATCTTAATTTAGATGAAATTCAATCAATGGATTTAGAAAAAATTGTAGAGCATAAATTGATTCAAGGATATAATCAAGTCCGTCAGCCTGTTCTAGTAGATGATGCCTCCTTAAATATAGAAGCTCTCAACGGTTTTCCTGGACCTTTTTTTAAATGGTTACTAGATGCAATTGGTTTAGAAGGAATTTGTAGCTTAATGAAAAATTACACTAATAAAAATATATCAGGTGTGGTTTTAATTGGATTCTTTGATGGCAAAAAAAAGAAAATTTTTAAGGGGAAAGTAAAGGGACAAGTTGCAGATGTGCCCAAAGGAGATCGAGGTATTGATTGGGATCGTATTTTTATACCTAAAGGTTACAATTTAACCAGAGCTCAAATGAATGATGAAGACTTTAAAAAAACAGGGCCTAGAAAAATGGCTCTTGAAAAGTTGGCAAAATATTTAAATAAGTATTCCTCTATTAACTAGCAGGATTCAAACCTTTTACTTTATACTCAAGCTCTTCTCTAAGAGGTGTGTAACGATCATTTCCTGCGAAGTCTGTTGACATTCCCCCAAGATCGATAAAAACAATTCTTTGATTTTTTTTATCATAAACTGCTTCTGAATCGGCAGGGTATAGTTTAAGCCTCTCTAAAATCCCAAAGGTTTGTTCAACCCACTGCATTCTCATGTCGATAGGAAGCCCATATACTCCATTTTCATCATAATCAACTCTCTCCATTATTATGACTGGTAGTCTTCCCTTAGTCAAAGAGATTGGTATTTGGGTATTTTCTACAATTGGATTGATTACCCTTGGTCTGACTTTACCTTCCACACCATTTAAGGAGTCTTCTACCGGAACATATAAATGCAGCTGTGGAGCTAAACCGTATCCATTTAAAAGCTTTATCTTTCTAGCTTCTTCAATTTCTAGAGTTGTTTCCTGAGAAAATCTTCTAAAATTTTGGTACCAATTTTGCCAATCATCTTCTTTTTTAAATTTTGGATTATACGCATAAGGAATCCCAACTTTATATACCCGATCATCTACGCCTTCCTCAATCCAAACTACACTTGTTGACCAAGGGTTAGAAAGAACTTGGAAACTTTTTCTAGGAAAGATTTCTTTTAAAACTGTTTTTGTAAGATTGATGCGTCTTTCGGAAAACCTAACTTGATCTACCTCAGAGTCAAAACTGGGTGGAGGAGGAATGGGTTGGGTTTCATCTGCCATATTTTGATCTTAACATAAATTTAGCTTCAGTAATGGTATAATTTTAAAGTTTAAAAAAGTTAAAATGAATGATTTTAAAGATCAGCAAGCTGTTTCTTATAGAAATAAAAAAGTGCTAATATTTGGGCTTGGCTTAAACCAAGGTGGAGTGGGATCTGCTAAATTTTTTGCTCAAGAGAAAGCTGTGGTTAAAGTAACAGATTTAAAAGATGTCAAAACTTTAAAATCTTCAATCGACCAATTGAAAAGATATAAAAATATTAAGTTTATTTTAGGAAAGCATGATAAAAAAGATTTTAGTTGGGCTGATCTAATAATCAAAAACCCAGCAATAAAACCAGATAATACTTTTTTAAAATATACTAACAAAATTGGTAAACAGGTTGAGATGGATATGGGAATTTTCTTGCAATTTGTTAAACCCTCTCAAATCATCGGTATTACCGGAACTAAAGGAAAGTCTACAACTGCATCATTAATCTATGAGGTATTGAAAACAAAATTCCATAATTTAATCTTCGCTGGAAATATTGGCACAAGTGTTTTAGATAAGGTTAGACAAATAAAAGAAAACAGTTTAGTTGTTTTAGAACTATCTTCCTTTCAACTGGAATCATTTGACAAAAAAAAAGTTTCTCCCAAGTGGGCAATCATAACCAATATTTTTCCTGATCATCTTAACTACTATCCTTCTATGAAATCCTACGTTGAAGCAAAAAGGGCAATTATTAAATATCAACAACCAGGAGATACACTTTTCCTTAATAGAGAAGATAAAATTTCCACCTCTTCTGAGTTTTTAAAAAACCTTTATTCAAAAATCATCTTTACTAGTAAAGATGACCTACCTAAAAGTTTTAAACCAAGTTTAAAAGGAGAGCATAACTTAGCAAACATTGCATCAGCACTCTTAGTTGCTAAAAATTTTGAAGTAGAGGAATCTGTTGCTTTATCAAGATTAGAAAAATTCAAAGGAGTTGAGTTTCGAATGCAACTTGTAAATGATTATAAAGGAGTTAAAATCTATAATGATACTGCTGCCACAAATCCAGATGCTGCTATTGCTGCGCTAGAAACTTTTCCTCATTCTCTCTTAATTGCTGGAGGTATGAATAAAAATTTAAGACTTAACGATTTTGCTAAAGCTATAGATAAATATTCAAAACAAGTATTTTTCCTAGAGGGAGATGCAACTAATCAGCTAAAAAAACTGATGAAAAGAAAAAACAAAATTGCAGGTGTTTATAAAAATTTATCAGATGTGGTGCAATTTGTTAAACAAGTTGCTAAAAGGGGAGATGTAATTTTATTTTCCCCAGGCGCTACATCTTTTAATTTATTTCAAAATGAATTTGATAGAGGGAGAAAATTTAATGAGGCAGTTAAAAAAGTTTTTCAAAATTAATGTACCTTAATTTAAATGGAGAAAGTGTTTATTATCAAAAGATAGGTAAAGGAAAAGATTTAATTTTACTACATGGATGGAAGCAGGATGTATCCACCTGGTATCCAGTTATAGATTTATTAAAAGAGGATTTTGTTTTATGGTTAATAGATTTACCAGGGTTTGGCAGAAGTGATTTATCTAAAAAAGCTCTTACGCCTAGAGATTATTCTGAAATCATTTTTAATTTTCTTAAAAAAAATAATCTAAAAAAAGTTGATCTTTTAGGACACTCTTTAGGTGGGGCAATCGCAATAAAAATTGCAACAGATCATCCTGAAGTGGTGAATAGGTTAATCCTTGAGGCGCCCTCTGGAATTAGAGAAACTAAGAGTTTAAAGAAAAAGGTGTTTTTTGTCCTTTCTAAAATCTTCAATCTAGTAGTACCCAATTTATTAAATTTAAAACAGACACTACGTTATAAATTTTATAAATCTATAAATTCTGACTATTTAGGTGCTAATGAATTAAAAGGAACGCTTATTAATATTTTAAATGAAGATATAAGTAATGAATTAAAAAAAATAAGTATTGATACTTTAATAATAGCTGGGGAAAAAGATGGCGAGATTCCACTTTCAGTTTTTAAAAAAATGTATAAGCAAATCCCTAACTCCAGATTGGAAATATTTGAAGATGTAGGACATTTTCCCCATTTGGAAAGTAAAGAAAGGTTTACAAATTATGTCAAAGATTTTTCCACTAGTTGATCATTTATACATCTTCCAAATTTTGGAGTATAATATTTGGGATTTTTTAAAATGGTTTATAAAACACCCATTTAAAAGAAACTTACAAAAAAAGCATACACTAGAGTGGACCGCTAAAGCAAAATTACTTTTTTTAATCAGCTTGCTACTAATTTTAATAGATTCTGCTAAAGGATCCTTATTTCTTTTTCAGAATTTATGGTTTTCGCCACTTTTTATACCTTTAGTCATCTTCTTTTCTCCCATTTTTTTAGTAGTTTCTCAAATCCTGCTTTTACCTTTAGAGTATTATCAAAAAGATAAGATATTAAACCAAACAAAATTAAAACTAAACAATCTTTCTAAATTAAAAATTATTGCCATTACCGGCTCTTTTGGGAAAACATCTACCAAAGATATTTTATATACACTTTTATGGAAAAAATTTAGAGTTGTTAAAACTCCCAGAAGCTATAACAATCCTTTAAGTATTGCCTCAACTATTTTTGAATTGGTTAAAGAAGATACTCAAATTTTAATTGCGGAAGTTGGAGCTTACAAAAAAGGAGAGATTAAAAAAATTGCTAAATTAATAAAACCACAAGTAGGGATTATTACAGCTATTGCTCCCCAGCATTTGGAAAAATTTGGCTCGATTGAAAATATTGCAAATTCTAAGTTTGAATTAATAGAAAGTTTACCCAGTAATGGATTAGCAGTATTAAATGGGGAAAGTGAATGGTTGGTTAATTTATCAAAAAATGCTCCCTGTAAAGTAATTTTCTATGGAGGTAGGGAAATTATTGATACAAAGATAAGCTATAGCAGATACTTGTATCAATACACAGCTACAGATATACAAGTTTCCACCTATGGGACATCATTTTTATTAAGTACCCCAAAAGGGAAAATAAAAATAGAAATTCCCTTAATAGGGGAGCATTATGCAAAAAACTTTTTAGCTGCTGCAACTATTGCACTACAGTTAGGACTTTCTCTAAATGAAGTTAGACAAAGAGCCAAACTGCTTTTACCTACACCTCATAGATTAGAAATTAAAAAACAAGGGAACATTACTCTTATTGATAATAGTTATAATACTAATCCAGAATCCAGTAAACTTTCTTTTAAATTATTAAAAGATTATCCAGGAGATCAAAAGATAATTATTACACCCGGGTTAATTGAGCTTGGAAGGCAGTCAGAAAAAGAAAATATTGAATTTGGCAAAGATGCCAACAAAGTTGCTGATGAAATAATAATAGTAGGGGAGAATGCTAGGGAATTTTTAGTAAAGGGACTAAAAGAAGCAAATTTTCCTAAAGAAAAAATCCACATAGTTTTAGAACTTAAAGATGGACTAAATTTACTTTCTCAAATTGGTAAACCCAATGCAATTGTACTTTTAGAGAACGATCTTCCAGATAATTATTTTTAACATTCAATTATTTCTCAGAATGAGTAAATCCCTAGGTGTCAAGCTAATCCACACCGGGTGTGTGTCCTGTTAATTTGCTCGCTTGTTTTATTATAAACTGACTGGTATCTTTTACAAAGACATGAGAGGAATTTTTCTACTAATTGCAATTGGTGCACTTTTAATTATTGGAGTAGTTTTTACCTTTATTAACCAATCAAAAAAAATTAATCCTTCAACTTCTCAACAATCTATTAACCAAACTGAGCAAAAACCTACAACTTCTCAAAACAACTCCCCAATAATAGAGGTAATAGCCACAGGTTTAGATACCCCCTGGGCTATAGCTTTTTTGCCGGATAAAGGCATGTTAGTGACTGAAAGGCCGGGAAGAGTTAGACTTATTGATAGTAGGGACAAGCTTCAAGAACAACCCGTTGCCACTTTAAACCAAGTCAAAGAGATAGGTGAGGGGGGATTGATGGGCATTGCTTTGCATCCTGATTTTTCTGAAAACAACTCCATATATATTTACTATACATATAGCGGTTCAGGAAATGATACTTTAAATAGAGTTTCCAGATTTACTTACAAAGATAATAGATTAAGCAGTGAACAAATTATTGTGGATAAAATTCCTGGTGCCACCAACCATAATGGTGGAAGAATTAAGTTTGGACCAGATAAATTTTTATATATTACAACTGGGGATGCACAGCAGCCTAGTTTAGCCCAAAATAAAAACTCACTAGCGGGGAAAATTCTAAGAGTAACTGATGAAGGTAGAGCTGCACCCGGAAATCCTTTTAATAATTTAATTTATTCCTATGGCCACAGAAACCCTCAAGGAATTGCTTGGGACAGTAAAAATCAACTTTGGGAAACTGAGCATGGGCCTTCTGGTTTGGAAACAGGAAATGATGAGGTTAATAAAATAGAAGCAGGTAAAAATTATGGGTGGCCAGAGATTAGGGGAGTTGAAACTAAACCTGGCATGGAATTTCCTGTAGCAGACTCAGGCAAAAGCATCACTTGGGCACCGGCAGGGGCAGCTATTATCGATAGAAAACTTTATTTTGGAGGACTTAGAGGACAAGCTTTATATGCTCTTTCTTTAGAGGGGGATGCTCTATTTGAAAATTTTAAAAATGAATTTGGCAGAATTAGGGAGGTTATTTTAGGACCAGATAGAATGCTTTATATCACCACCTCTAACAATGATGGCAGGGGAATACCAGATAATGAGGATGATCGCATTATTAAAATTGATCCCAGCAGTCTTTGATTCCTCAGTTTTTGGTTTAAAATACACTTTATAAGATGAGTCCATTACGATATGTTAACCTAGATAGACCTAAGCCCAAAAAAAGTAGGAAAAGATTTTATTCTCTAATCACAGTAGTTAGCCTGCTACTCATCTATTTTATTTTTATCCGTCAAGACAATGATCAAAAAGCTTTATCACAAGCTCCAAGTCCTACCTCATCTTCTCAAGTTTTATTAGAGAGAAAAATTGAACCACCTGAAGTTCTTCCTACACTAAGCACTGCTAATTCGTTAGAGGATGCCGTAGGTCAAGCTCTTAAAGGCACTAAAGGAACCTATGCAATTAGTATTCAAAAATTAAATTCTAATGAAACTTTTAACAAGGACGAAGATCGGGTATTTGAAGCAGGTAGTTTATATAAACTTTGGGTAATGGGGGAAGCTTTCTCTCAGATTGAGGAGGGGATTTTAAAGATGGATACAAAATTATCACAAGATATTAAAACTTTAAATGAGAAATTTAGAATAGATGAAGATTTAGCAGAACAAAAAGAAGGGGGTATAACTTTAACAGTTTCCCAAGCTTTAATTCAAATGATCACCATCTCCCATAATTATGCAGCCTTACTTTTAACAGAAAAGCTTAGACTTTCCCAAGTAGCCAATTATTTAAAGGAAAAAGGATTTAACGAAACCTCTGTTGGGACTAGCGGAGCAGCTCCAAAAACAACTGCTTCAGATTTAGCTTTATTTTTAGAAAAGCTCTACACTTTGGAATTAGCTAATGAAACAAATACAAAAAAAATGATTGATTTACTTAAAGCGCAAAAGCTTAACAATAAGATACCTAAAAATCTTCCAGATGGTGTGGAAGTTGCTCATAAAACAGGCGAGCTGGGTTGGTTTAGTCATGACGCTGGGATTGTATATACTTCTAAAGGGGACTATATAATAGTAGTTTTATCAGAAAGTTCTAATCCAAAAGGAGCAGAGGAGCGCATCGCTTTGATCTCTCAGGCTGTTTATGAATATTTTACAAAATAGAAACAGCTCTTAAGATTTCTGTGCCATTAGAGAGAGTAAGTCAGAGTCAAATGAAAATTTTGTTTTCTTTTGATCATCATACCTCTCCAATGCTGCCTGAATAACAATATCCAGTAAATTTTGGTATTTAATTCCTAAAGGTTCATACAAATAAAAAGATAGTGAACCAGGAATTGTATTTATTTCATTAACCCAAAATTTATTAGTTTTTTTATCTACAAAATAATCTATTCGGGCAACTCCACATCCATCCATTCCGCTAAAAATCCTAAAAGTAGCATCTTGAATCTCTTTGGTCAGTTTGTCGGGAATTGGAGCTGGGATGATCCGATCCAGCGAGGCCATGCCGGCGGATTTGGAGCCACCTTTAGAGCCTTTCCCACCTCGTTTATATTTATCATCAAAGGTAAGTGCGTCTCCTGTTCTAATTGGCATTTCACAAACAGATATTTGAACATTTAAGTAGCCCAGAGCAGCACAATTTATCTCAATTATATTTTCACCAACAATTGCTTCTTCAATTAGAATTTTATCCGAATATGCCGATGCAACTTCGATATTAAATTCCAACTCTTCCAGATTTTTCGCTTTGTTTACTCCGATAGTTGAGCCAATATTGGCAGGCTTTACAAATAAAGGAAATTTAACCACATTTTGAATTTCTTTAAGGCAACGTTTGGGATCTTTGATAAAGTCTATTCTTTTTAACCAGGTATACTTGCCAACTGCTAAATTCCACTCTTTAAACATTGCTTTTTGGGCAATCTTATCCATCCCAATACTAGACCCTAAAACATTAAACCCAACGTATGGAATCTGATAAATTTCAAAAACCCCCTGAATACTCCCATCTTCACCAAAACTTCCATGAAACGCTGGAAAAGCTACATCAAAAGGAATAAATTTAGGCAAAATTCCACTTGTCCATAGTCCACCCGCTCCATCCCTAGATCCTACAATTACTTTAGTAGAGGAAAGTAAGAATGAATTTAAATCTCTATAATTTTTAAAACTTAAAAATTTGGGATTTGTATAAAATTCCTCGTTTTTACTAACATAAACAGGGATCACTTCATACTTACTTAAATCCAGATTCTCATAAGCTTGTAGAGCAGTAATTATAGAAACCTCATGTTCAGTTGAGCGACCACCAAAAAAAAGGCCAATTCTTAATTTTCCCATTCTAAAATTATACTAAATTATTCCTGGCAAAAATCCAAAGAAGTAAGGTAGCGATTAAATTATGGTTAATATGGATTAAAGTTGTAACCCAAAGCGCTAATATGAGTGATTTTTTTCTATATAAAATAAAGCTCCATCCTAGTATTATCCCTATTGGGAAAACTGTTACAATAAGTTGTGGATCGATATGCAGTAGAGAAAATATTAATGCAGAAAAAAGTATTTGAATATAAATTTTGTTAGTAAAAAGCGCTGAGATCCAAATCATTAACCACTGACCTGTTAATGTCTCAAAAAAAGCAAAAAGAGTAATAAAAGAAATAATTACAAAAATATTTTTATCTAGCATTTTTAGTTCATAACTAAGATTTATCTCTGGGTAAAATCTAAAAAGTGAAAAAATTATTCCAGATAAAATAATAAAAAGAAATTTGAGTAAAAAAGCCATAAAAGTTAACTCCACTATATATCTCCATGTAGAATAGTTACTTGTTTTTTGCAGATAAGTTACAAACCCTTTAACTCCTGGAATTTTAAGCAATTTTTCATCCATAAACCCCTATTATATGCTATTTTTTGATCTATTTTAAGCTTGCAGTATTGTGTGTATTTTAAGTATAATTAACATGTTAATTTTTTCCCCATAAACTATATGGCAGATAATACAAGCAACATTGGAAAAATAGAACCAATTTCTATAACTGATGAGATGCAAAGGTCTTATTTAGACTATGCAATGTCAGTAATAGTATCAAGGGCGTTGCCGGATGTGCGTGATGGTTTAAAACCCGTCCAGCGAAGAATAATCTATGCAATGCATCAGCAAGGACTTCACCATACCTCCCGCTATCAAAAATCAGCAGCTGTTGTTGGGGAAGTATTGAAAAACTATCATCCTCATGGTGATGCCCCAGTTTATGAGGCTATGGTTAGAATGGCCCAGGATTTTTCCATGAGATATCCATTAATTGATGGTCAAGGAAACTTTGGCTCGGTCGATGGAGATTCACCTGCAGCCATGCGTTATACAGAAGCTCGTCTATCAACTATATCAGATGAGCTACTTCGTGACATCAACAAAAATACAGTTGACTTTATAGACAACTACTCAGGAACAACAAAGGAGCCAATCCATCTTCCATCAGTAATTCCTAACTTACTCTTAAACGGTGCAGCAGGTATTGCTGTTGGAATGGCTACCCAAATTCCTCCACATAATTTAGGAGAGGTAACAGATGCGCTAGTTTTCATGATTGATCATCCTGTTAAGGCAACTTCTAAAAAAGCAGTCAATATTGACGGTTTAGGCCAAACAAGAGAAGAGCCACCTGATCCAAATAGTTTCACATCCCAAGCTTCAGTTGAGGATCTGTTGAAATTCATTAAGGGCCCTGATTTTCCAACAGGTGCATCAATTTATGATTCAGCGGAAATTTTAGCAGCTTATGCTACAGGCAAAGGCAGGATTGTAATGCGGGCAAAAGCGGAAATTGAGGAAAGTAAAGGCGGAAAGTTTGACATCATTATTAGCGAACTTCCCTTTCAGGTTAATAAAGCTACTTTAATTGCCAGGATTGCAGACTTGGTTAAAGAGAAAAAGTTAGAAGGTATATCTGATTTAAGAGATGAGTCAGATAGAAAAGGGATGCGAGTAGTGATTGAGCTTAAAAGAGATGGAAAACCACAATCTGTTTTAAATAATTTATATAAGCACACAGCACTCCAGAGTGTTTTTAATGTAAATATGGTTGCTTTATCAGATGGGGTCCCACATTTAATGACCTTAAAGAGGGTCTTGGAAGAATTTATCACTCACCGCCAGGTTGTTGTTAAAAGAAGATCCGAGTATGAGTTGGCCGAAGCCAGAGCCAGAGAACATATTTTAGAAGGATTAAAAATTGCGCTAGATTATATTGATGAAGTAATTAATACCATTAGAAAATCCAAGGACGTGGATGAAGCAAAGGTTAGTTTAATGAGGAAGTTTAAATTAACAGAAATTCAATCAGTTGCAATTTTAGACATGCAGCTTAGAAAATTAGCAGCACTGGAGAGACAAAAAATTGAAGATGAGATAAGTTTGGTTATGGAATTAATTGCCTATTTAGAGGACTTATTGGCTCGTCCCGAGAAAATACTAAAAGTAATTAAAGAAGAATTAGTAAAAGTTAAAGAAAAATATGCAGATGAAAGAAGAACAAGGGTTTATAAACAAAAAGTAGGGGAGTTTTCAGAAGAAGATTTAGTGGCAGATGAGGTAACTATAGTTACTGTTACAGAAGGTGGTTATATAAAAAGGCAATCTCCAATGAGTTTTCGAACTCAAGCGAGAGGAGGAAAGGGGGTCTCCGGGATTACCACCAAAGAAGAAGACGCTGTTTCCCACATTTTTTATACCAGATCTTTAGATAACTTATTATTCTTTACTGATAAAGGAAGGGTTTTTCAAATTAAAGTCTGGGAAATTCCAGAAACTACAAGGGTATCCAAAGGACAAGCGATTGTTAATTTAGTTAATGTAGAAGTAGGGGAGAATGTAACTGCCATTTTAGCCAGCAGAAAAAAAGACGTTGCTAAATACCTATTTATGGGTACTAAAATGGGAAATGTTAAGAAAACTCCACTTCAAGAATACGCTAATATAAGAAAAAATGGATTAATCTCTATTAAATTAGATAAGGGAGATGAGCTAATTTGGGTTGTATCAACTAGAGGAAATGATGACGTAATCTTAGTTTCCAGAAACGGACAATCAATTAGATTTCCTGAGTCCCAAGTGCGCCCAACTCATCGGGATACATCGGGGGTAAGGGGAATCATGTTAAGCAAAGATGATAAGGTTGTTTCAATGAATTTGGTTGATCCATCTGGTGAGCTCTTGGTGGTTATGGAAAATGGACTGGGAAAAAAGACCCCGCTTTCTGCTTGGAAAAGGCAGGGGAGGGGAGGATCAGGAATTAAAGCTGCTCAAATAACCTCTAAGACAGGTAATATTGTCACTGCGCAAATTATTGACAAAGACCTTGACATATTAGTTTTAACTTCCAACAAGGGACAGTTAATCAAACTAAACCTTAAGGATGTACCCTTACTCCAGCGGCAAACACAAGGTGTAATCCTAATGAGAGTTAGAGCGGGAGAAAAAGTTGCTGCTGCCACAGTTGTTTCTTCAAAAGAAAGAGCGCTAGAGGAACAAAGTGAAAAAAATCGATAAAAGAATCGGCACTATTGCAGCAGTTTATTTTATAATTGGATTAATTTTTGCTATTCTCTTTGCGCTCTTTTACCATTGGACTTTACTTTCTTATTTTAGCCCGGGATTTTATATGGTCATTTTAACTTGGCCTATTCAGCTAATTGGTTTTGTTCCTGATTTTTTGCAATACGGTTTTTCAGGTAAACCCATCTAGTGAAACCCCAAAAACTCCCTTTTAAACAATTTTTAGATTCTTTTAAATTTGTACCCAGAATAGGTGTTAATTTATTTATAACTAATAAAAATAATAAAATCTTATTAACCAAAAGAGCTAAAGATCCATTTAAAGATCACTGGCATTTTCCAGGAGGATTTTTACTAAAAGGGGAGAAATTAGAAGACTGCGTAAAAAGGATCGCTAAAGATGAACTTAATTTAAGTTTGAATACTTCTAAATTAGAACTAGCTGGAGTGTTTGAAAATTTAGACAGTGATCCAAGAGGACATATTTTAGATATCTTTTATAAATTTAGAATTGCAAATGCTGCGTTTCCAGAGAGTTTTGCAGATTCTAAAGAGATTAAATTTTTTGATAAAGTACCCCAAGATATAGGCTTTAATCATTTGGAATATTTAAAACATTTTGGTTATAGTTAGTTTAAATGGGTCAGTATACAGTTGTTTTTCTGCTAGATAATTTTCCACCCAAAAAAATT
This sequence comes from Candidatus Daviesbacteria bacterium, assembly GCA_016176465.1. Classification (GTDB taxonomy): domain Bacteria; phylum Patescibacteriota; class Microgenomatia; order Daviesbacterales; family UBA10151; genus JACOXD01. The sequence continues at coordinate 80,565 of JACOXD010000005.1, forward strand.
TTACTTTTAAAAAGGTCAAAAGATAAAAAGTTCGCTCCTAATTTTTATACCGGTGTAGGCGGAAAAGTGGAGGATGGCGAAACAGTTAAAGATTGTGCTATCAGGGAGTTAGAGGAGGAAACGGGGATAAAAAATGTTGATTTAATTCAGTTCAGCGATGCAATCATAAATGATGAGGTTGAATTACATTATTTTGTTGGGATATATAAAAAAGCTAAAAAACTATACTCAGATGATGGAACTTTAGAATGGGTAGCAGTCAAAGATATATTTGCTAAAAAAATTATTCCTACAACTAAAAAAGTTTTAGGAGAATGGACTAAGAAAAAATTTAGTAAAGATAAATCATTCACTTTGTGGATAGAAGGAGAATATATAAATAATATGTTTAAAAACGCAAAGATAACAAAAAAGACTTAGGAGTATAAAAGTATGATAAACTAGTGTATTAGAATAAGTATGCCTAAACTCTCTATTTACTCTGATCCAAAAAGAATATCTAGTTTTACTAATCGATTTTACGATGCAATAACCTTATTAGAAGATAAACGGGAGGTTATATCTTT
>JACOXD010000001.1 GCA_016176465.1 Candidatus Daviesbacteria bacterium
ACTCTCTATTTACTCTGATCCAAAAAGAATATCTAGTTTTACTAATCGATTTTACGATGCAATAACCTTATTAGAAGATAAACGGGAGGTTATATCTTTCTTAAAAGATCTTTTAACGCCTACTGAAATAAGAATGATCGCTAAAAGACTTCAGATAGCAGACATGCTTTCAAAAGGTTATAAGTATCAAGATATAAAAAACTTTGTTCGAGTAACTGTTCAAACTATTTCATCCATGAGTAACAAATTGCAGTTTGGAAATGATGGATTGATTAATATTCTTAAGAAGTTGGTGAAAATAGAAGAACAACATCAAGCTAAACTTGAGAGAAAATTTAATCCTTTCTCTCAACCTCCTGGATTAAGTAGGGCAATGACTAATTTAGCAGGAGCTGAAATTAGTAAAATAATACGCCGCCACAAAAAAGTTAGTAGTGTTAAAAGGAAAATTCAATGAAGTCCCACTTGTTATGATACTCTAGTGTATTAGAATGAAATATTCTAGAAAACTAAAAATAAATACAAAGAGTATAAATCTATACATTTCATAACTGGTTCCTCTTTGGCCACTGTAACCGATGATTGTTCCCCTTACTATATGACCATCGAGCAGAATATCTCCGAATTATCTAAAGATATGCATAGAAAATATTGACCTATTAAGATCCCTTAGCAATCCTTAAAGATTATTGACATTTGTCAGTATTTTGTGCCTACAATTAATTGGCTAGCAAAAGGAGGTGATTTCTTTTGAATATTCTTATTTCCCTTTTGCTTAACGCTGCAGCCTTAATTGTCACTGCTTATATTGTCCCTGGTTTTCAAGTTTCTGATTTTACCAGCGCAATACTTGCGGCAATAGTTTTGGGAGTAATTAATACATTTATCAAACCGGTATTACTGGTGTTAACTGCACCAATTAATCTTTTAACCTTGGGACTCTTTACTTTTGTTGTAAATGCAGTAGTTTTATGGTTGGTAACACTAGTCGTACCGGGTATGACTATTGATGGGTTCTTACCAGCTATTTTGGGTGCAATTGTTTTATCAGTTGTTTCAACGGCCTTATCATCCTTACTTAAGGATTTTGGTAAAAAAAGCCGATAAAAATTTTTTGGCACTATCATTTCTTAAAAAAGGATTGGTAGTGCCATTAATTTTGGAATTACTACTCTTCTCTAGTCTTACCGTGAAGGGCTTTATGAACTTCTTTAAGTTGTCTATTGGTGATATGGGTATAAATTTGGGTCGTAGAGATGTTGGAGTGACCTAACATTTCTTGAACCGAGCGGATATCAGCCCCATTTATTAATAAGTCAGTTGCAAAGGAATGGCGAAGAGTGTGGGGGGTAGCTTTTATAGATAAGCTCACCTTTTTAACATACTTTTCGACAATCCGCTCAATTGAGCGAGTAGAAAGCCTCATTTTTTCGCCATCATCGTTTGGGTCCATTTTTCCCTGGAAACGTATAAATAAAGGCTTAAACCTATCTTTTCTGCTTTGCAGATATTTATTTACAAAGTCCGCCGCTGTATTTGATATAAAAACCACTCTTTCTTTTCCTCCCTTTCCAACTATTCCAAATTCTAATCTAGCAAAATTAATCTGATTGCAATTGAGGGATGCAAGTTCGGAAACCCGAAGACCGGTTGAAAATAACAACTCTAAAATAGCTTTATCTCTTAATCCATCTTTTTTACTTATATCAGGCGCATTAAGCAATCTTAGTAATGATTCCTCATCTAAAACTTTTAATGGGGAAGGATCTTGGTCACCCAACTCTACTTTTTCAGCAGATAGAGTTTCGATGTCTGATCTGGCCAAATACCGTAAAAAAGCCCGCAGCGCAATTAAAAAAAAGTTTTGAGTAACTCGCTTAAGTGGTCTTTTTGTTAAAGGATCAACAAAGCGGGAAAGGTGCAAACGGTACTTTCTAACAAGCTGCAAATCAATTATCTTAGGGTCAATCTCACCGGAAAATTCTAAAAAACGCTGCAAATAGTGATCATAATTTCTAATAGTTCTCTGGGAGGCGTTTTTTTCCAGTTCTAAATATTCTAAAAAGTCAGTAATTAAAGAAGACAGATTAACCATTTAAAGAAGCACTAAGCCAACAATGCCTAAAACTACAAGAATACCTCCAGTAATGGTTAAAAGTAAAGTAGAAGTGGTTATGCCAGGAGTTCCCCCAACCATATCATCTACAGTTCCAGAAGATGTAGATGTAGCTCCTTGATTACTACCAGTCCCACCAATACAAGAACCTGAACCTATGGTATATGTTCCATCTGTTACCGTGTTTAAGATATCCACGACAGTGCCCGTCTCTACAACATTAGAGTCAGTTGTTTTTTCTTTATTAGCAGGATCAAAATCAAAAGATACCTTTGTTGTTCCAGCAGCTGCATTGGAATTTGTCTTAAAATTAATTGTGGCAAAAACTCCACTTCCAGAAAAAGGGTTGTCAACTTGGGCAATTCCAGAGATATTTATTGTACCAGTAGAAGAATTAGCTTGGGCTTGAGGATAATCTGAATAAATAGTACCCTTGGTAATGGAGTTTACGCTTAGTTGGTTAGGATCATATTTTAAGACTACATCTGTCCCATCAGTTTCTGCTCCATTTGTATTCAAATTAACGTTGACACTAAAATCACAGCCTTTATTAAAAGTACCACTCGATGGTGATAAAGTCAGGGAAGCGCTACCTTGGGCATTAATTAAGGTGGGATTGGCAAGTACTAAAAATAAAAGTATAAAAAATATTTTTACAATTTTAAAAATCATAGTTAATTAATAATAACCTCCAAGTCTAGGGCGTTGTCAAGAATATCGCCTGAAGTTTTAGCATCTATTACATTCGAATCTGTTGATACACCAGGTGTAAAGTCAATATTTATAGTTGTAGCTCCCGAAGTTATTGCTTTAAATTTTAGTGTTCCAAAATCACTACCAGGTTCACTCTTGCTCTCAGGTGTACTGGTTCCTGAGACGCTAAAAACACCATTACTATTATCTATTTTCAGAGCCAAATATTCTGGATAAAGATTTCCTTTAGTAAATACAGTGTTTGCGTTTCCTTCTAATCTTAGCTTTGTTGGATCGTATTTTAGGATCAAATCAGTTCCATCTGTGAATTCTAAAGATTCTACCTCTATATTAACTGTTACATTTTCCCCAACTTTATAGTTTGTTTTATCAGAGCTTAAGCTAATTGTAGCTGTATTTTTTGTTTCTACAATATTAACAACTTTTTTTAAGTCTTCCCTTTTGGGAATAGGCTGCAACAAATACCAAGCACCCCAAATTAGTTCCCCAATAATTATTATAACTAACCCTACAAAAATCAATTTGGGCAAAGAATCTATTGCATTTGAAGGCAATAAACTTTTTTTGTTAGACCCTCTTTGTATTATGATAGGAGAGGCAGATTCTTCCACTTAATTTTATCTCCTTTCTTTACTAAATATCAGTATAGCGTTTTTAAAAACTTGGGACCGAGTCATCTTTTTCTCCAAAGTTATAAACCATACATGCCCAGTCAAAAGAATTTACAGCACTATCTTCATTAAAGTCTCCTGACCTAGAAACTGTTGGCTGCAAGCTCCATTGCCTATTAAGTTCTGCCTTATCAACTGCATTAATAGTCCCATCTCCATCAGGTGGGGGAGCAATATCTCCTGCAGGTAAACCTATATTTAAAATTTGGGTAGTACCAGGAGTAGAATCGGCAGTAAAAGACTTATTTCTGCGCAAACTGGTTGGAGTATCTATAGTAATAGTGTAATCTCGCCCATTTTCTAACTCAAAATCCAAGCCCTCTACAACGCCATTTGGCGCAATGGATACTACATCATCTTGGACTTTCTGGCCTGTCGCATTATCATAAACACTCATATTGACTCCATTTTCTCTGTGTTCGGGAATAGCCGGACAAAAATAGTCAGTACCCAAAGAGATGCGAGCAGGAGTGCCAACTTCACAGCTTTCTGAAGCTGATCGACCGTCAAATCTGGTTAAAGTGACAGTATATTGACTCCTATTAGCAGAAGCTCCTGATAGTAAACCATTTACTCTAGTTTGAGCCCACTCCCCAGAAATACTAATCGGTACGTCCTCAGTCTCTAATCTTCCTGTGCTCGATCCGAAATTAGCTCCAGTAATATCAAAGGATATTTCACCACCGCTTTCTCTGGTACAGTTAAGATTGGTTATATCCGGATCAGGTCCGATTAATTCGATCTCATTACATTTATCCTCTGTTGTCCCATCATTTGCGTAGAATCTGGCACAGAGTTGTTTCTGACCAAGATCACTAGAAAAAGTATAAGTGGGCAAAACGACATTGCCATCTGAATCAAAATTAAACTCAGTTAAAGTTCTTTTAATTGTAGTAAACGTTGGATCTTCAGCTAATTCAATTTTTACTAAGGTCCTGCTTGGGGGGATGCTGGGATTAGGACTTGGGGATGGAGGAGATAATGAGCTTGGTTTAATATCCCATCCTGCATTATCTACATCGTCACATGAATCAATATCAAATGTTTTGGGATTAGTACCCCTGCCCCCTTCAACCAGCTCATAACCCGAAGGGACAACTAATTCTATTTTATGAGCACCTCTTCCTAAACCATCAAAACCATATTTTCCATTACTTTTAGTTACAGTTGCAACTGTTTTTCCATCCTTCGTTAATTTTATAGTTGCTCCTATATATTTATAATCAGCTGGCGCCGGTTTGCCTTTGTTTTCAGGATTAATACCTCCGCCCAATACTTTTCCTTTACTTACATTCACAACTTGCCCGGAAATTTCCTCATCAACCCCTTTAACTCCTACATTTCCCCGGGCATGGCCTTCACACTGCCCAGCAGCTATTTTTTCATCAAATGTTGCGTTTCCATCCGTATCACAAACATCATCTTTACCTAAATCTATACAAGCTTGGACTAGGGGAGAATCAGGCATACAGCTTTTAACCTGAACTTTATCTCGAGGCTGGGCGAATTTGGTTAGCCAATCATAAACAGTAGCAGGGCCCCAAGTAGTATCGTTATAACACCACCCAGAGGTTTTAACATAATGATCTAGCACATCCGGCCTTAGCTGATGGATACAGAATGCTTGATCGCGGGTTATGTCTCCTGTTGGTAATGTTGTTGTATCTACAGTGCATTCTTGTGCAAAAGCTTTTGAAGTAAGGAAAAAAAATACTATAACAAAGATACTAACTAAACTAAAAAGTATCCATAATTTTTTTAGATTCCAAATTGATAAAGCTGTAACTTTCATATCTAGCTTGTTTTTTCTATCTCAAAAATATGTTCATTTCTGTCTCCACGAGTGTGATTATCCTCACCCGCACAATATTCCACCTTAACGTTGTAAACATTTGAACCCTTACTCATCTTATATCCGGAAGGAAGCTGGATAGTTGCCTCAAACTCTCCCTTGGACATATTTACAAATTGGGCATCACCTTTACTATCTGTAACAGCTTCTTTAGTTTTATCGCCCTTTTTAATAGTGACTTTTACTCCTTGAGCTCGCCCGGTTTCGTCACCTGCTTTTCTAACATTAGCAGTAAAATACCCACCACATTTAGAATCACCCCAATCTATTCGGGCATCACCAGTTGGACCACTGTCATCTGCATCTTCATCCGCACCATTATCACCTCCATTGTTATCGTCATTCTCATCGCCATTATCAACGCCTCCATTATCTTCAGAACCATTACTAGCAGGCCATGGGGGAGTAAGAATAACTCCTACCTCGGGTGCTGTAGCTACTAAAACCCCACCTCTTGTTTCAACATTAGGATCTCTAAAATTTAGCGTTGCTTGCGCTGCTTGAGATCTTAAAACTAATTGTTCCCTTAGACCTCGCAGTCCTAAAGGAAGAGCAAGGGAAATAATTGCCAATACTAAAAGATTAACAATATTTTTCTTTGTGGAGAGTTCTTTTAAAGAGTCGGGCATACAAATAGCTACTTACTCCAGATTAGAGCTTTTTATAAATACTTGTCAATAGTGGGGGAAGAGTATTGTCCGACAATAAAAACAATAAAAATTCCAAGCTGCACCTGAAAGGTGTCAAGCTAAACATTATAGATTCAAGAGAAAAAGGTTTATATTGTGCGACAAGGAAGTTATATTTTATCTGCGCAATTTAGCGTTTGTTGGTTCAAAAAACTCTGTTTATGATTAATATAATCAAAAAATTGAGGATTAGCTTGGAATTTAAATACTTTTACATCTTTTGTGTGTGGATAGGGAAGAACTAACATTACTTGTCATGCTGAGATTTTTTCGCTAAAGGGTGGAATTTTCGATGTGTTTCCTGAGCAAATTTATCCGAGGCATTAACATATCTTGTGGTTGTATTAAGGGACTCATGCCCAAGTAATATTTGGATTGCTGCGGGAGAGGCACCTTCCTCTGCAAGGTAAGTTGCAAATCCGTGACGGAATGAGTGTGGAGTGGTAGGAAGGTTTATTCTTAAGTTTTCTCGATAGGTTTTAAGTCTTTCTTGGATATAGCGTGGGGTTAGCCTGGATGAAAGTTTATCTTTACTTCTAGTTTTAAGAGGTATAAATAATGCCTGCTGATTATCTTGTCTTAACCTCAAATACTGATCAACATATTGTTGAGCGCGCTCTGTTAGGTACACAAATCTTTGTTTACGGCCCTTACCAGTAATGAAAATTTTTCCCTCAATATTAAGATCTCTTCTATTCAAACTTACCAGTTCTGAGATACGCATCCCGGTAGCAAATAAAACTTCAAGTATGGCCCTGTTTCGAGCAGCAATAATGGGATCCTGCTCAATCCTGGATGGAGCTTCTATTAAAGCAACTAAATCATTAAATTCAGCTACATTGGGATGAGCTCTTTCTCTTTTAACCATTTTAAATTGATCCGGCATAACTGGTGATTGATAATCTTGATCTATTAAAAACCGTAAATAGGCTCTGACTGCTGAAAGACATCTATTAATACTAGCTGATGAAAGCCTTTGGGCGTTTTGTAAGTGAGTCATCGCGGTCTCTCTTTCATCAGATGAAAGATAGGCCTTAAATTCAAAAACAGCCCTTTTATCTAAATCTTTAACTCTCAGGTTTCGGGACTTTAAAAAGTTATCAAAAATAGCTAAATCACTTTTATAGTGATAAAGTGTGGTAGGGGAATAATTATTGGTTTGTAGAAATAAAAAGAAATCATCGAGAAGATCGAGGTAAGACTCCATCATTTTTTCTGGCTCTAAATTTTCCGTTTTCCAATTTTTATTTGCAGAGTTGGGCATATCGAGACTTCGTATAATGCTGATTACAAGAATAATATCAAGCTAAATAGCTTCTGTCAAGCAATAATTTAAGCTAAAAAATAATGCGTTTAAGGACTAGGTATTATTTATACTAAACTATAAGTAACTTAACCCTGGGCTATGGGAATATATGCTATCGCTGAAAGGTTTTATTACCTAACCTTTAATGTTTAATCATTACAAGCAATTTAGACAAAGCCCAAAATGCCCTCTAAAAGGGTCTGCCGGAGGAGTAGAGCTCTCTTTCTCCATCCTAGTTTAGCTTGTCAGAAAGTCCCAAAAGGTAAAAAAAGGATTATTGGTTTTTATAAATTAGCTGGATAAAAAATTGACAAATTTTTAGCAAAATCTTTAAGAATTAGTACCCTAAAATTTTGGCTAAAATTGCTTCCGAAATTTTATTCATTTTTTATTAATGGAATAAAGCACCTCCCCGATAATTTTGCCGAATTAATATTGTACGACATAGAGCACAAAGTAGTGAGATAACTCCGAGAGTAGAGGTGCCTGGATATCTATCGAGGCTGAATTTTATTAAGTTTACTTCCTTTATATTCATCACTTACTTTAATAAGCCCTCACTTCTCTATTTGTAAGAACTACCCTTTTTTCACGCGTGTAAACTATCGGGTTAACGTCGCATTTATATATTAAGGCTCGAGCATAAGTAGATCCTAAGAGGAGGGAGTCTACTCCCGAAGAGAAGATAGTCTTAAGAGAGCGGCACACTACCTCTGCGGAACAGAGGCAAGCTATGCTTATTGAAGCAACGATTTCAATAGTAGTAAAACTCTCGCAGGGTCTAGTGCAGCACTAGACCCTATAGTTATCCACATTTGGGGCTGATAACTATATCAAACTACATCAGTGAGTGCTAATTAAGTCCTATAATATTATAGGCATATCGCGAAGGGATAAGCTATGCTTATCATAAAACTTGATAACAACCACTACCCCTTTACTCGTAGAGAAGCTTTGCTTAATGCGAAGTATCAAGCTTTGCTTAATGCGAAGTATCAAGCTTTGCTTACTCCTCTACTCGATTAGCCACTCCAAGAAGTGGTTAAGTACAATACCAAAAATACTAAAACACCATAACTTAAAAACAAGTACAGCCCGTTTGCAGTTAGCCTCTCCCTAAGGTAATCTAAGGATATCCCACCTAAAATGAAAAAAGCCGATGAAATCCCAACAGACCACATAAAATTATAAGGAGATAGCGGCCAGAATGATAAAACCATTCCCAACTCCCCTAAAATCACTGCCAAGGTAAAAGAGTAAGTAAGCAGTTGAGCCGATATCCTCTCCTCCATCTCAACAGTCCAAAGTAGAGATAAAATTAGAAAAAAAGAAATTAAAGCAATTAATAAACCATTTAAGTAAAATGCTAGTTTAAAAAAATGAATCACATAAAAGACTAGAAATGAAATTAAAATGGTATACACAAAAGAGACCGTTGAAGCCGCTCTATATAGTGGAATAGTTCTAATCGATGCTACATTAAAGACGTTTTGCGATAAAAGTAAGATATAAAAAGAGGCAGCAAAAAAAATGGCTAAGGGAATTCTTGTTTGCCAGCGTATCTCCCATAAAGGCTGAAAAAGATAAAAGTTTGGCAAAGCAAGCGCATAAGTTACTGGCAACAGCAGTAATGTTAATGCTTTAGTTATATTCATCCCTTCTTTTAATGCCCACAAACAAAGTAAATAAACCACAATCGCCAAAACAATAAAAATACGGTATCCATGGTATAAAAATAAAGGAAGTTGAGTAGAGATAATGATAGCCAGCGTAGAAAGTAGAGTTACGATAACGATTTTTTGTCTTTTATTCAACAAAAAGCTTTGCTTATCTGAAAGAAAGCTTTGCTTATCTGAAAGAAAGCTTTGCTTATTCAAAGAAAAACTATGATTGTTTAAACTACTAAGACTCTTTGTTTTTACTAAATATTCTTTCATAGGAAGGTCCTTACTGCGAAGCAGGAGCCTTGCTCATTTTGCTACCATTTTCAAAACATGACAAATAGCAATTGCCAATGCATCTGTTGCATCATCTAGGTGACCACCCTTTTTCGTTGGCAGCCTATTTCTTCTCCTACTGGAACTTTTCGAAAGCCATTTCCTGACAGCAAAATGGACCTGCTCTTTAGTTGCCTTCCCTGACCCAGTCACCATTAACTTCATTTGTGGACCAGCATACTCACTAATACTTACTCCATTTTTAGCAGCGCACATTAACACTATTCCCCTAGCTTGCCCTACTGAAATGGCTGTTTTTACATTTGCTCCAAAGAAAAGCATTTCCACAGCCATTTGTTCTGGTTTGTATCTCTTAATCAAATCATCAAGTTTTCGAGCCAACTCCCATAATCTTTTACCCATAACCATTTCTTTATCAGTAAAAATATTGCCATAATCCATAAGCTCCAACCCATACTCAAACTCCCTGCCTAAAATATCATCGGGCACTTTTATTACTCCGTAACCTGTTGTAGCAGTACCGGGATCAATCCCTAAAATTATCATAAGTATAAGCTAACTAGCTACCTAGCGAATTGGCGAATTAGAATCTAATCAGCTAATCCTCTAATCCGCTGACTCGCTAATTACAAAGTTACTGTGTACTTTTTGAACATCATCATGATCCTCCAATCTCTGGACAAATTCCAATACCTTATTCATTGCCTCTTCTCCAACCATTTCTACCAATACTGTAGGTTTATAAACTATCTCTTTACTATCTATCTCAAAACCAGATTGAGCAATATTATTACCCACATTACTTAAATTAGAGCTTTCTGTATAAACCAGATACTTTTGTACTCCATCTTCCTGAAAATCTTCAACATCCTCTACCCCCAAATCAATTAATTCCAATATTTCATCCTGAAGCTTTCCACCCTTACTTTTTACTTTAATCTTCCCTTTTTGGGAAAACATATAAGAGGTGGATCCATGAGAGCCTAGCACTCCTCCCCCTTTTTCAAAAAGATTTCTCATTTCGGCAAGAGTGCGCATTCTATTGTCGGTAATTGCTTCTACAATAAAAGCAACTTTTGAAGGACCAAAACCCTCAAATAATACTTCTTCTACCATTTGGCCCGGCAATTTTCCTAAACCTCGATCTATTGCTCTTTGAACATTTTCTTTGGGCATATTGGCTGCTCTGGCTGAATCTAGCGCAACTCGAAGTCTGGGGTTTGAGTTAGGATCTCCACTACCGCCCAAACGAGCAGCAATGGTTATAGCGTTGGCAATTTTGGTAAAAGTGGCTCCTCTTTTTATATCCACAGCACCTTTTTGTCTTTTGATTGTAGACCATTTAGAATGTCCTGACATAAGTTAAGTTTAATTGACAATTATAACAGATTAAGCTTGCCTAGACATTTTTTAGTGGTTGCAAAAGATCTAAAAAAAACCTATACTTTTACTCTTAATGGAAGTTCCATCCAGTGATTCAAATCAGATCCATACTTCCAACTTAAATTTAGATTTAGGACAACTTGCCATAGATGCCGCATTGCGGGGTGATTGGTTAGAAGCAGAAACCCTTAATAAAAAAATTATCAAAGAGGATCCCAACAATACTGCTAGTTTAAATAGATTGGCTAGAGCTTTATTTGAGTTAGGTAAATACCAACAAGCCAAAAAGATCTACCAGAAAGTTTTAGAGATTGACCCTTACAATCCTATCGCTGCGAAAAACTTGAAAAGAACTTTAACTTTCAAGAAAAATGAGCCTAAATTTAGTGGTGATGGTCAGTTGCAAAAAAATTCCTTAAATGAGACTTTACTTGTCCCCTCTTTATTTTTGGAGGAGGCTGGCATTACTAAAGTTGTTAGTTTAGTTAAGCTGGCTGAGCCACAAAAAATATCAAAACTCTATGCAGGATCACCAGTAATATTAATCAGTAAAAACCGCTGTATTAGCATTACTGACAGTGAAGGTAACTACTTGGGAGTATTACCTGATGATATATCTCATCATCTACTTAGATTAATTAAAGGAGGAAATAAGTATTCTGCAATTATTAAATCCGTTAAACCCAACTCACTCTCACTTTTAATTAGAGAAAATTTTAGGGCTAAAAAATTTAGAAACCAACCCTCATTTATAGACAGTTCCCACGCTATTACTTACTCCTCAGACAATATCACTCTAAACTATGATGAGGGATCTGAGGAGATAGTCGAACAAGAAGTAGAAGAAGTTTAAGTTTACTCGTAGAGGAGCTTCGCTCACTTTTGAAAATATTGTTCGTAAAAATCCTCACCTAAAATAATATTTATTTCCGAGCGATCTAAATTTAAATCAGCATCTTTTATTTTACACTTGGTGTTTAAACAATTGGGGGCAAAAATTTCAGCTAATCGTTTAAATGTTAGCGACTTTTTGATTCCAATAACTGAAGTTTTATCATGATTTATACTAGATGAAGATATTACTACTACATCCACTCCTAAATTAGAAACCCACCTTGCTGCGCTTTGAGCCAATCCCGGGTGATTGGTTGTATTATAAATTGCAACTGATTCATCTTCTTGGGAAATGGCGCTGTCCGATAAATTTTTTCTAATAAAAAGATCTAAGTTAACTATATCAACCCCTAAAACTCTGGATTGATCTGGCAACAACTTAGATTTGGTAATTTCAGTTTGGTAAAGATCCAAAAGGGTAAGTTTGTCTTCTCTTACTTTGGAAATATTCCAAAAAAGAGAAGCTGTTTCCATGAGTGTTAAATCACCAGTAACATTTTTTAACAAGCTGAAAATCTTAAGGGGGTTGCCACGAAGAGACTTAATTTCATCATCAATTGAGCTGTCAAATGGATTTTTAAAAATTAGTATTCCATCGATTGGAATTCCAACAAGCGAGGTAATCGAATCTTTCAAAAGCAGCGGGCCTATTGGCTCGCTACCTGCTTCTCCTAACTCATAAATACTGTCTATTCTCCAAGAACCATAACCTTTTGGAACCTCAATATATGTTTCATTAGGGATTTTTAAAAGGATGGCTTTTTTATCAAAAGGATCAAAATGAAGAAGAGATATTTCTTTATTCTTTATAACAACGTTAATTGCCGTCTCCCCGTTCCAGGTATAATTTTTATGAGTTGGAATTTTAGAATCCAACGGTTGATACAAAGAGTTTAAAACACCCAATAATTTTCCAGCAATAATAAGCAAAATAATTACAAACATGGCTAAAAGTGCCAATTTGGTAGTTTTGTTTTTACTCGCAGAGAAGCTTTGCTTGCTTGTAGAGGAGCTTCGCTCATTACCTGAAAATTTATTTATTCTTTTCTTCGGAAATTTAATTCTAAATCGTGCCACGATTAATTAGGACACTCACCTGCTCTATTTGACTGACCATTCCTTTCCCCGTCTTTTTAGAATTTCTCTTTACCTTTTTTGACCACTTGCGGTGGGGTAAAAACTGGGGCAAAAGTCAAAGTTCTAGCACTCTCCCCTCTTTTTTTCTTTTTCTTTTCCCCCTTATAGAAGCCGCCAAAACTCATTATTTATCTCCTCCTCTCTTTTACAACCATTATTTTACAAATCCCTTATCAATTATTTCAACCAGTGAGTTCTGATTTGATCAACCAAAAATTCTGCGGAAACTTTCTCGGGAAGTATGACGTAGTCTGCACCCAATGCTTTTAAGGCTTGTGAATGATCATTATCTAGCGCCCGAACAACGATTTTAGCCTTAATTTTTCTTCTTCGACACTCCTCCACCAACATCTCATTATCCGCCATATCTGTAGCGGTTGATATAATTAGTTTAGCGTTTTCCATTTGGAGATTATCTAAAATTTCCGGATCTCCAGCATCTCCATATAAAACCTTCACCCCCCTTTCCCGTAACTGCTCCACAATATGAGGGTTAAAATCCATGACTATGAATGGAATTTTTTCTCTTTGTAAAAAGTCAACTACCGGGCCACCAATTCTATCAGCTCCAATTACAATAGTATGATCAATTAATTCCTCCTCGATTTTAGTTTCCAGCGAGTGTGTTATGTCTTTGCGTTCAAAAAATTGGATAAATGGAACAATAACTTTATATATCTGTTTAGAGTAAGAGATCAATATTGAAGATGCAACTATAGAAATAACACCCACCGCTGCCATAACGGATAGTGCCTGAGGAGAGGCTAAACCTTCTTTCACTCCTACCAGTAAAACTACCAAAGAAAATTCGGAAATTTGGGATAAATTTAAAGATGTTTGAAAAAGGGTGTGTTTTCTAAAACCAAATAAAGCTAAGATTGCCAGGTAAATTATTGGTTTAGCAACTAAGGCATAAATGGTAAATACTAAAATTGCCGGCCAAAGCGTTAAGGCATCCTCCACCGATGCCTGGGAACCTAAATACACAAAAAAAAGTGTTAGGAAAAAATCCCTTAGGGGTTTAACTTTCCCTTGAATTTGCAAGTGGTATGGGGATGACGCTAGTGCAACTCCTGCTAAAAAGGCTCCAATAACGACTGAAAATCCCAAAGTTACTGCTAAAGATGTAAAAATAAAACACCAGGTTATCGCTGTCAAAAAAAGCAGTTCTACAGAACGGGCAACTCTGTCAAATATTTTTTCTAGAACATACTTAGACAGAATAAAAGTCAATACAAATAAACCTATTGCTTTGGCAATTAGTGACAGTAAAGGAAGGCTTTGCTGAAAGCCTAAATTAAAGGCATAGTGAGAAACGGAGATCATCATTAATGCGGCAATAGCCACCAAGTCTTCAATAAGCAAAATACCCAAAGATAGCTTGCCATACAGTGATGTCAAATCCCGCTTTTCTAAAAGCAGCTTAATCACAACAATTGTTGAGGAAAAAGCTAGACCCAATCCTAAATAAATGCTTTCTGTATTTTGGAATCCAAGTAAGCTGGCAATAAAAAAACCAGCCAAGGTAGAGATTATAATCTGTCCAATAGCAGCTAAAATGATTGGTTTACCCAAGGCCCTAATTTCCCTTAAATCAAGCTCCATGCCAATTAAAAAAAGTACGAATGCAATCCCAATCTCAGGTAAAACTTCAAAAATTAATGAGCTATGAGGGTCAAATAATCTTACTAAACTTAAGGAAACACCAGCTAAAAGATAAGCAACTACCAATGGAAGTCTAAGTCTTAACACCACCAAACCAATTAAAGAAGATAAGCTTAATACTATAGCTAGTTGAAAAAAAATTTCCCTCATACAAGTTTACCCAATGAGTTTTGTAAATCCTCTGGTAATTTTGCTTCAAAGCTCACCATTTCCCCAGTTTTGGGATGTTTAAATTCTAGTTTTCCAGCGTGCAAAAATTGCCTGGGACACCATCTTAAATCTAATCTCAATACTTTTCTCCCACCGTATTTTTCATCACTTACAATTGGATTACCAATATATTTTAAATGTACCCTAATTTGGTGGGTTCGTCCAGTTAAGGGATGACAACTTAGAAGAGTAAACAGTTCATAATTCATAGCTTTTAGCTTCCTAAATTGAATTTTAGAAAAGCCAGCAAAAACTTTTTCTATCATCTCTGAACTCATAACTAATAACTCAATTGGTACAAATTTAGTGCTTGCCTCCTTCCCCCCTAAACTTCCATTTTCTACCATCATAAACTTTTCCCTATTGAGTGGGTTTCTCATAATCTCTCCCTCAACTAATCTTTCCTCTCTTAAAAATCCATGCGCCAAGGCGATATATTCTTTTTTAACTTCCCTATTTTTAAACTGGGATTGCAGTTTATGCAGGGTATCTGAATCCTTGGCTATAACCATTACCCCTGATGTGTCTTTATCCAAACGGTGAACTATTCCTCCCCTATCTATTCTTATTCCATGCTCCTCCTTTAGAATATCCTCAAGAGTTTGCATTTTTACGGTATCAGAGTGATCAACCACTAATCTTGGAGGTTTATTTATTACTAAGATATTTGAATCTTCAAAAAGGATTGGGATTTTGGGAGTTACCATTTATGAAGTGACTTAAAAAGTGTCTAGCTAGCTCCTGCGCTTTTGAGGTAGTTATGGATTTCTGTTAAAACTTGGTCAGGATTTAGGGCTGATTTAATCATATAACCCGTGGCTCCCAAGCTAAATGCTTCCTTTATAATTGCATCTTGTCCCAAGTTTGTTAAAACAACAATTGGACCATTTTTACTTTTAGGTGGTGAAACTTTAGAGTCTCTTAAAATTTGCAAGCCATCTTTTTTAGGTAGCATAATATCAAGTAAAACTAAATCATACCCTCCTTGAGTAAGTTTTAACAAACCATCTTCCCCTTCAGCTGCAACATCTACTAAAAACCCCTCAGTTTGCAAGAGTTCCTGGTAAAACTCCCTTAAAAATTGGTCATCTTCAACAATTAAAATCTTTTTGCCCTGATCCATAATTTCCTTATATCATAACTATATCCTAAACGCTATACGCTAAACCCTAAATGGCTACTGGTTCCAAACCTTTAGCTTCTCCCTTAGCAGGTTTTATTTGGTAATTAGCCAACTCTGCCAATGCTTCTTTAGTTGCCACAGGTAGAGAAAAAATAAACTCAGCGCCTTTTCCCAAACCCTCTGAGTTTGCCCAAATTTTTCCTTTCATTAGTTCAATTAAACTTTTAGAGATATATAAACCCAATCCTGTCCCTCCTGTTGTAGCAGCTGCAACGTATGTGTTATCCAACCTGCCAAACTTTTGGAATAACCTTTGCATATCTTCTTTAGCAATCCCTACACCGCTATCTTTGACTTTTGTCTCTACCGACTTTCCATCAGAAAAAAAGGAGATTTCTATAATCCCACTTTCTGGCGTAAATTTTAGAGAATTCCCTATTAAGTTTAGTAGCACTTGATGAATTTTATCCGGATCAGCAATGATTTGTGAAACTTCATTTGGATCTATTTTTATATTAATTTTCTTTTCAGAAGCCTTTGGCGCAACCTCTGCTACTACATCATCAACCAATTGCTTAATATCAAAAGCTCTTGGGATAATTTCAATCCTGCCTGATTCAATACGTGAGACATTCAACATATCATTTACCAAGTTAATTAATCTTTCAGTTGAGGTTAAAGTTCTTGTTAAGTAACGCTTTAGCTTTTCAGATAAGGTTACATCGGAGCGATACAGTGCCATCCAGGCATAGGAGCGAATTGAAGTCATAGGGGTTCTTAGTTCATGGGATGCAACAGAAACAAAATCATCCTTTAGTTTATCCAACTGGTGCAATTTAGCATTCATTGAATAAATTGTTTGAGTCATTTGGGCATAAGATTGCCTTGAGTTTCTAAGCTCCCCTAAAAGATTTGAATTATCAATAACCAATGCTGTAAGCTCTGCAAAATCAGCTAAAATATCCAGCTCTTGTGGAATCAATTGTTCAGGATTTTTATTTAGACCAATCATGAATACCCCAATTTTTTTCAGTTTAATTATTAAAGGATAAATTAGTATAGTTTTTATACCTAAACCTTCTTGTAAAACGCGAGCTTGATTTGAGTTGATAAAAGGAGAAAAAATTTGGGAAAAATTATCAACCCTTAAAGATCTTCCTTCATTTAAAGAATTTGCCATAGGGTTGTTCCCTTGATCAAGGGGAATTTCTAATGACTCAAAGCGAATATTTAATTTTTGTTTTAGCAGTAACATTTCTGGTGAATTAGAGACTGAGAACTTATGAAGAATTTTTTCCTCTTCATCAATAACTCCAATAAAGCCATTTCCCATTTTTAGCTCACTAAATAGATTATCAACAATTTTTTGCAGCAGCTTATCAACACTTAAATCCTCTAAAATGATTTTATAAACAGATCTAATTGATTTAAGTAGTCGCTCGCTTCGACCTAGGGACTGTTGGTATCTTTTCCGCTCCCTATATACATAAAATCCCAGCAGGATGACTAAAATAATAACAAAAATTAGTAGAAAACCTAAAAGATAAGTTATTTGCATTTATTCTAAATTGTACTAAATTTGTCTTGTCTTTAAAAACTCAATAAATTTTAATATTAACTCTCCCCTTCTTTCAAAAAAAATTTTTAGCAAAATGCTACCATCTTTGTATAATTTTTCCATTGTTTTAACTGACTCCTCAATCCCCTTACCTTTAATAATTAACTTAATTGCATCTTTAATTACTTTTTTATCTTTCTCTTTAGATTTTAAAATATCTTGTAATTTTTTTCTTTCATCTAACTTTAAATTATTTAGCGCATAAATTACAGGAAGGCTCTTTTTTCCCTCAGTAATATCTTCCCCCAAACCTTTATTATCAGATAATTTACTTTTAGTAATATTTAATATATCATCTTGGATTTGAAAAACTACCCCCAAAGTTTCGGCGATTTTTCCTAAATCTTCAATTTTATTATCCTCTAAATTGGCAATTACTCCAGCAATTTTAGCAGCCATTCTAGGGAGTCCCCCTGTTTTAAAGATACACATTTGCAAATATTTTTGTTCATTTAAATCTTCAGTTAGCCCATTGTGCCAAGCTATATCTGTTCCTTGACCTAGATGGAGTTTTATCAGTTCATCAATGTAAATTTGATAGATTTTAAAAATTTGAACTTTTGATAAATTTATTTTGGATTTTTTTAAAATATGTAGCGGATAAAAATAAATAAAGTTTCCTGCATTTAAAGCTATATCTACTCCATAGCTTAGATGAATTGATCTTGCTCCCCTCCTTTCATCACTTGAATCTTCAATATCATCAACTATTAAACTTCCATTATGAATTAGCTCTATTAGTGAGGCGAAATCTAAAAAATCATCTGGATTTTTTCCTAGGGCTTCAAGTAGTATTAAAAAAAAGATTGGCCTCCATCTTTTCCCTCCCCTATCTAGTAAATCCCAAATAGGTTTAGTTAAAACTTTATTTAAAGCTTCAATATCAAGTTCATAGGATGTATCTCCTATTATTTCTTCTAAAAATTCTTTGCTAAATTTTCTGGGGAAAATTTTTTCTAAATTTAAATTAATTTTCTCTAAATACGCGTTAAACTGTTTAAAATCATTCACAAATGGGATTTTAGCACAAGATTAATTCTTGAGGATATCAGGAACTTTTGACAAAAACTCAGTAGCAGTTACTATTTTGATTTTCCTAAAAGATTTTAAGTTTAGTAACTCTTTATCACCTGTGATTATATAGCTTACCCTGCCTTCAACTGCTGCTTCCAAAACCCTGTTATCGTCTTCATCTTTTACAATATGGAACGTATCTTTAGGGTAGGTGATATCAAAACTTAAGTCTATTTGGTTTTGTATTTCAAGTATCTCAGAGGTTGAAATTCCAAACTTCTTTCGTAAGACTCCTAAGAACTCATCTTTTAAAACTGGGGAGATAACTCCATGAGCCTCTTCTGTAATTATTAGCTTAAGAACTAATTCCGGTTTACCGCCAAACACATACGCTGAGATTAATATATTTGAGTCTAAGACTATTCTAATAGGCTCATTTGCCATGCCTATATTCACTGACAATTCTGTTTACATCTTCTTCACTTTTAATACCCATCTTTTTCCCATACTTCTTTCCTGTTTTTAATATTTTTTCCCATCTTTCGATTCTTGTAAGATAAGCACGCAAAGCTCCGCGTATTAACTCACTCCTGCTACTATATTCTTTTTTTGCTACCTCATCTACTTTTTTAACTAATTCTTTAGGTAAAGCTATATTTAGGGTCTGTGTTTGCATACTTCGATTCCTCAGTACAAGTATACAAGAATTGTATAGAAATTGTATGTTAGTGTCAAGATTAATTTTTTAGGATATCAGGAACCTCTGCAGCTGGAATTTTATCAGAGAAAGGTGAAAAAGCTTCTTTGCAAACTTCAACAGAAGCCCTGCCAAAAAGTTGAGCATACTGGCTAACTAACTTACTTAAAACATCTTTTTTATCTCCTGAGATTTTAACATCATCAGCACTTGTAACAGATAAACCATCAACTTTTTTAGCTTGTTCCAGCGCAATAGGCCCTATTATTTCTTGCTGTTCTTTTATTATTCTAGCTGCTGCTTGAGCATAAAGATCCATATATTAGCTATAATCTCTAAACGAAACTATTCCCAGAGCCATTATAGTATAAGATGTCGCATATAATAAATCGTTCCATCCTCCATTTACATAAGTACCTACTCCTGCAGCATATAAGAATAAATATTCTGTAAGAAACTGAAAGAAAAAAGCTCCGACCAAAAAAAGAATCCTACTTTTCATTGTGCCTCCAAGTAAACTTTTTGAAAGAGTAAGAGTAAAGAGAGCGATAGCTACTGGCAGTATCTCTCCTAATGGATAGCCAAAATCCAGAAAGGTTTTTATAGGATCCGAACCATTAAATCCAATATCTTTTAAGAATAACCAATAAGCTATTGCCAAAGCAATAATTGGAATGAATAAAGCATAAAGCTTACCGCCACTTGTTCGAAGAGAAAACTTAGCACCAGCAGCTATCGCAAACATCAAAGCAGCTAAAGTATAAAAAGGTATAAGAGCAAAGTAGCCAATATCTGCTAAAGAAGGATACGGGACTTCAATTTTTGCCAGGACATTATAATAGGTCCATATTTGAAGTCCAAACCATTGACCAAAAAGCCCGAAGCTTAAGAATATTAATCCTCTTCCAATTACACTTGACCATCCACCCCATTTACTGAAGGCAACACTTAAACCATAAATTGTTGTGCTTAAACCAATTAATCCATAGGACCAGTTGAAAATATATGCCTCATCAGTACCAGTAGCTCCTGAGAGTTGAATTTTTATCCACCAAGCTACAATCAAAAAATAAAGAAGTAAAATCCAATAAGTAAACTTGCTCTTAAAAACTGCCGCAAGCATATACTAGTGAGCATAGGACAAATAAAGCCATTTTGCAATCCTTCAATTTATTCGTGTTTGGAAGAAAGTTTTTTCGCTTTTACAAACATCATTCCTTTATAGCCTTCATAACCTTCAGCATTTTCATCTATCACATCGGCAGGAATTGAACGTATGTATAAAGATGAAATATCGAAATTGAGTTGCTCTAAAGTCCCCTCAACATCAGTTTCTCTTATAGACACCGCTGGAAAAACCTTATCTCCTATTTTGTAGTATTCTGCATCCTTTAAAAAGGTAATTACCAAAATCCCGCCCTCTTTTAGCATAGAAGTTATATTTTTCATTATATTC
>JACOXD010000002.1 GCA_016176465.1 Candidatus Daviesbacteria bacterium
AATATTTTCCTTGGTAGTTTCCTTAATTAATTCCTGTTTAAGTTCGCTATTAATTTCGGAAGGAATTTCACCCCCATAAGTTAAGGTGAATTTCTCCAAGTCACTCATGAAGTAAGTTACATTTTTCCCCCAATGAGGAGAAGCAGCATATACCCTATTCATTGAATATGGATCTTTTAAACCTTTATCAATATAATTTTCCTTTAAACCCTCGGTAACTGTAAAAATACCATCTCTCCATGAGGCGAAATAAATTGCGTTATCTCCATAAACACCCCATCCCCAACCGTTAAATCCACCTGGAATGCTTTTACCAAATGTAGATTCAACCCCGGCAATAGATGGGACTAATTTCCAGTCAACTGAATAAGCATCAGCGGCATCAATAAAGTCTTGAGCATGATATTGCAAGGGAGAATTATATTTGGCTAAATAATCCCTTAAAATTTCTGATCTTTTATCCAATTTCTTCATTTGGACACGTTGTTTTACGCCTGCATCAGTCGCTATTTTAGCCTGGAAATTTCCGGCAGAGATAAATAAATATGGTAAAAGGAAAGCTAAGATAATTAGTCTATACATAAAAAAAATCCTGGGGTATGAGGGGTCACACTCCAGGATCTGTCAATTATTATACCCTATAAAAAAACAAATTGCAAGTTTATAGGCTTAAAATTGACTTTGCAAGCTTCTCTGAATCATGTCTTAATAAGTGGACTCCAGGGAAATATTTTGCAAGTGGGGTTTTAATAATTTTTGCCTTAGGGGCTAACTTTAAGCAGACCTCTTCGTCAACTGTTACAGGCTCCTTTCCCTCTTCTTTATAGACTTCTATTACTTCAGGGGAGATATGGTTTTCGTTGGCAATAATGTAGTCTAATCTTTCAGGACTCCCTAAGTAAAAAAGCAATGCCTTAAGAAAATCCGAAGCTTTATATTTGTCTGTTTCTCCTTTTTTAGTCATCAAGTTTAGGACGAAAATAATTTTGGCCTTTGAGTCGACAATTGCATTAGCAACTCCCGAAACTAAAAGGTGAGGCAAAATGCTAGTATATAAATCCCCTGCTGAAAAAACTATTTTTTCTGCCTGAGAAATAGCTTCTAAGGCTTTAGGATTAGGATCAGCAGTAGTATCAAAATAAATTCTTAATATCCCATCAGAACTGTCATAATTTTTTTTCTCTCCCCTTAAGTCTATATCTGTTTCCCCTTCAATAACATTTCCTTTTTTTGTTTCAGCGCAAAGTTCCAAATCAGAGAGTGAAATTGGTTCAATGTGGGCTCTAACTCTAAATAAAGCTCTCGCCGCATCAATTCCCCTATCCTGGCCTTGATAAATCCGCTGCAACTGGGATTCAATTAAATTACCCAAAGCATGACCTTTTAAAGGGCCTTCCACGCCAGTTAACCTATCATTAAAAAGCTTTTGTGCCACTTGCTGCTGGTTCCCATCTTCCATTAATGCTAATAAACATTGTCTAATATCTCCTGAAGGTAACACACCAAGCTCCATCCGCAATCTGCCGCTGCTGCCCCCACTATCCCAAGTGCCTGTTATAGCTGTAATTCCATCAGGATCATTGCTTTCAACCAATCCACTAAGTAAAGCAAAATGTCCAGTTCCACCACCAAGGGTGACAACTTTTTGAGAAAATTTAGAATTATCTACTGGCATTGGATTTTAAGTAGCTTATCATAACTAGACTGCAAAATAAATCTTGTTGCGGTAAAATTAGTGCTGAGTGCCCCGATGCTGGAACTGGAAGACAGGCTGGCCTCAGAAGTCAGTGCCAGAAATGGCGTGGGAGTTCGAATCTCCCTTGGGGCACTTTAAAAATAAAAGATGACAGTGGTAGACGCTATATTGTTGAGATTGGTATAATATGCTCATGGATTGGAATAGTAATCTTGCTTATTTAGTTGGTCTAATTACAACAGATGGAAGTTTATCTAAAGATGGGAGACATCTAGACTTTACATCAAAAGATAAGGAATTAATTGAAACATTTGCTAGGTTGTTAAACTTAGCAAATAAAATAGGTTTCAAGAGAAGTACATATAATCCACGAGGTATATATTTCCGAATTCAGTTTAGCAATGTAAAGCTTTACAGATTTTTACTTGGTATTGGTTTAATGCCGAATAAGACTAAAATAGTCGGTGAGTTAAAAATACCAGATGAATTTTTTGCAGACTTCTTAAGAGGTCATTTAGATGGAGATGGAAGTACCTATTCGTATTGGGATAAACGTTTCAAAAGTAGCTTCATGTTATATACGATATTTATGTCTGCGAGTAAACCCCATTTAGAATGGATAGCTAAGATGATTAAAAAACTTTATATGTTGGAAGGTAGGATAACTTTTCATAATAGATCTTATTTTCATCTAAGATATGCCAAAACAAATTCAGTTATCTTATTGAAAAAAATTTATTACAAAGAAAACCTCTTTTGTTTAAAACGGAAGCGATTTAAAATTATGCAGGCCTTAGGTATAATAAGCGATAGCAGCCGGGATGCTGGAACTGGTAGACAGGCTAGATTGAGGTTCTAGTGCCCCTTAAAGGCGTGCAGGTTCAACTCCTGTTCCCGGCACAATGGGCACTTAGCTCAGTGGTAGAGCGCTTCGTTTACATCGAAGATGTCGGGGGTTCAAATCCCTCAGTGCCCACTGAAGTTAATAGAATTGCTTTACCTCTGATTAAAAAATTCTGTTCGGGTATCTTTGGCTGCTTGTATCATTCTATTTAAGCCCATAAGTGGAACAGCAATTCCACTAGTGGATACTGTAAATACTCTGGGAAATGTTCTTTGCATCCCAAATTCATTAATATGGGCAACCGCTATTTGTGTAGGATGAAATGGTCTAAGATAACTATCAACTTCTCTAGAATAGGCAACTGTAGGAGTAAAATTAAAATAATTGATCAGAGCTAATTCTTCTTGATTAATGTCTTCCCAAATCCTTACACAAACACTATTACCAGAAGTACGTACTAAAATGGCTAATCGATAATTTCCTTCTAATCCCACCTCCATGCATGCTCTTCTTGCTAGAGAATTCATGTTATCCACGGTTCCAATATGGATCTCAAAATCTGTTAATAGCCCTCGTCGAGAAGTAAGCGGGCGATCTGATGGACGTTCTAATAGCGCACTCATCACTTCTCTCCTATTAAGGGGAGTGATTGCAGCAAATCGAATCATTCTTTCATTCGAATCAGACATTGTTATAGTATACATTACTATAAGCCGATTATCAAGCAAATACCCTTTTTTGAGAACCTTTTCTTGCCAATTCCTTACCTGCCTTCAACATTTTTCTTAAAGCAATCTAATAAGATTAACTTCCTAAAAAAATAAGGAGGTGAGGCAAAATGGAGGAAGGTAAAAAGAAGCAAGTCCAACAAGAGAGTCAGGAAAATCAAAACCAACAAGAACAAGGTGGTCAGCAAAATGAGGAGTATTTCTCTGAGATTACAAGTGGCTCCCGTCCTAACCAAAGACAACGAGGTCAACCTCAAGGACAATCTCAAGAAGAGAACTTGGACGAGGATTAATTAATATTTGTGATATATTAACTTTATGGTCTCTACAATGCTTGCTCTTTTGGCGCTGGTATTTGTAATCGAAGTTTTACTCTATAATGTTGTTAAGCCTGACCTTTATAAAATTCCCGGAGATCTATATATTAATAAATGGGGCTTGAGGATTTATATTCCCTTTGTTTCTACTATAGTTATCTCAATTGTCCTTTCAATCCTGGCTAATTACTTTTTAGACTGGAAGGGGCTAGTAAGCTACTAAAAACTTTATCTGTAATTAAAAATATTGTACAATTTCCAACGTGCCTCGGTTGCCAACGTGGTCAAGGCGCTTGTTTGAAGAACAAGTTATCTCAGTTCGATTCTGGGCCGAGGCACTTTTTTTGTTTGGCATTTCTCATATATGTGCGGCATATTTGGAATTATAGGTAATGATTCTTCTGCTCCCCAGAAAGTTTTCCAAGGACTAAAAGATATTGAGTATAGGGGTTATGATTCTTGGGGGATTGCTTATCTGCAAGAAAGCTCTGCTTATCCTAAAAATAATAGTTTTGAGATTATTAAAGATACTGGTTTTTTACCCAAAAACCTAAAGTTAGAGGATGGAAACTTGGCACTTGGCCATACTAGATGGGCAACCCATGGAGGTGTAACTAAGGCAAATGCCCATCCCCACAGTGCTTGTAGTGGAAAGATTGTATTGGTCCATAATGGTATAGTTGAAAATTATTTAGAGATTAAAAAAAGTTTAAAAACTCATAAATTTAAATCCCAGACAGATACTGAAGTTGTATCTCACCTAGTTGAGGAATTGCTGGAAAAAAATAATTTAAAGCAAGCTATGGCTAAGGCTTTTAAAAAACTGAAGGGGCTAAATGCATTTGTAGTCTCCGATGGTAAAACCCTAATAGCTTGTAAGAACAGCTCTCCTCTTGTTATTGGTCAAAGCAAAGATGCTTTATATATTGCATCAGATCCCAACGCGATCCTACCGTTTACTAACAATCTTTATTTTTTAGAAGATAGTCAACTCGCAGTTTTAGGGAAAGATCTAGAAGTATTTTCAGTATCGAATTTAAGTAAAGTAGCTGTAAATTTTACTAAAGTAGATTGGGATTATAAAAAATCTACTTTAGATAAATTTCCCCATTTTATGCTCAAAGAAATTTTTGAGCAGCCCAAAGTTATAAGGGCGATCTCTAAAAACGAGAAAGAGATTGAAAAAGTAGCCAATTTAATAGAAAAAGCCTATGGAACCTTTATGATAGGCTGTGGCAGTGCCTCCTACGCTGCACTCTCGGGAGTATATTTATTTTCTAAATTTGCCAAAAAGCACGTAAATTTTTCTATTGGTTCAGAGTTTAATTATATTGAACATTATTTAACTCCTAAAAGTTTACTTATTGCTGTTTCTCAATCTGGTGAGACCATGGATATTATTGAACCAGTAAAGTTTGCTAAAGAGAAAAAAACTAAAATTGTTGCTTTAACCAATGTTTTAGGATCGTCTCTTTATAGAATGTCCAACTACCCACTTTTGCTTTTGGCTGGTCCAGAAAAAGCAGTCTGTGCAACTAAAAGTTTTATTGCCATGCTCTCTAATATGATTATGCTAACTTTTTTTGTAGCTGAGGAAAAAAATAAAGGAGTTAATATTCTAGAGAAAAGCTCTAAAGAGATTGAGAGGATATTGGAAAATAAAGAGAAAATTAAAGGCTTGGCAAATAAAATCTCAAATTCTTCCCATATCTATATTTTGGGAAGAGGTTTATCATATACTATTGCGCTGGAGAGTGCTTTAAAAATAAAGGAGATTTCCTATATTCATGCAGAAGGTTTTGCATCTGGTGAGCTAAAGCACGGAGTTATAGCTTTAGTTGAGAATGGTACTCCTGTAATTGTTTTTGTCCCAAATGATGAAACTAAAGAAGCTACCTTAGCTAATGCAATGGAGGTAAAAGCAAGAGGTGCGTTTGTGATAGGAGTAGGATCAGAAAATAATGAGGCCTTTGATTTTTTCTTTGAGGTTAAAGATTTTGGTGCCAGTTCTATGTTACCCAATACAGTCTTCGCTCAGCTACTTGCCTATTATTTGTCAATAAAATTAGGTTTAAATCCTGATAAACCCAGGAATCTAGCAAAAAGTGTGGTAGTGCGTTAAAATATACCACATCTATCTGCGGGAGTAACTCAGTGGTAGAGTGCCTGCTTGCCAAGTAGGATGTCGCGGGTTCGACCCCCGTCTCCCGCTCCAATGGCTGTTAAAATTACTTACTTTGTCCACGGAACTAGCATTGATAATGAAAATGAAAAGCTCTCCCCTTTAGGCATAAAACAAACTAAACAGTTAAGAGAACAAACTAAAGATAAAATTTTTGATGTTATTTTTTCCTCTGATTTAAAAAGAGCGATAGATACTGCAAAATTTGCTTTTGAAGGTAGGGCTCCAATTATTCTTGATAAAAGATTAAGAGAGTGTGATTATGGCGAGCATAATGGAAAGCCTACGTCGATAGTAGAACCTTTGCAGGAGGAGAATATTTTCCATAGATTCCCGGATGGTGAGAGTTACGAGGATATAAAAATAAGAATTGTAGATTTCTTAAATTTTCTAAAAGAAAATTATGATGGTAAAGCTGTTGCTTTAGTAGCTCACAAAGGACCTCAACTTGCTCTAGATGTGATTATAAAAAATAAAACGTGGGAACAAGCATTTGCTGAGGATTGGCGCAAAACAAAATCTTGGCAACCTGGCTGGGAATATATTCTCAATACTTAAAACACACCCGGTGTGGGTATTGTTTTCTAAACATCTTCTGGGTAAAAGTTCCTAATCCATCTTTGATTTTTGAGATATTCGATTTCTTCTTTGCTTAAATTGATGTCTAAACTCTTCGTATTTTCCAGTACGTGCGTAGGATTTCTCATTCCAACAATAGCAACATCGGCACCGTCATCTAAAAGAGAGAACTTCAAAGCAATTTGTGCCATAGTTCTATTAGTGCTTGCTAATTTATTTTTCATCTGCTTGACTCTATCTACAACTTCCTTTAACCTTTCTGGAGTAAAATAATCTTTTCTCCAATCATTGAAGGTAGTTTGATAATCAAATGTACCACCTAGTGAACCTTCGTCTAAAGGTACTCTGGCAATAATACCAACGTTTCTTTTTCTTGCTAGAGGGAACAATTCGTCTTTAGGCGCTTGATCAAAAATATTGTAAATGACTTGAATGGTATCTATTTCACCTGAATCTACAATTTTTAATGCGGAATTTGGATCATGATCGTTAACGGAAATCCCAAAAAACTTAGCAACTCCTTCTTTTTTAATTACAGCAAATGCCTCACGCCATACGTTTGAATCAAACCAATCATCCAGCCATACATGCAATTGCAAAATATCAATTGTTTTGCTTCCTAAGTTTTTATAGCTAATTCTAGCTTTTTCAATAATATAATCCTTAGGAAAAACTTGATTTATATCTTTATTTTGTGCTGGCCAATGACCATCTAATGGTGGAATTTTTGTAGCAACAATAATGTCTTTCCCTGCTAATGTTTCTGCTATTAATCTTTCACTGTGACCGTCAGCATATTCCAATGCTGTATCAAAGAAGTTTACTCCTACCCTATACGCATTTAACAACGCTTGCTTGGAAAGTTTATCATCAGCTTTCCACATATCTTTCCAATGTAACACCGGGGCTCCTCCACCAATTCCCCATGTGCCAAAGCCGATTCTTGAAATCCTTAAACCTGTTTTACCCAAAGTAGTATATTGCATATTTATTAATTATATATTCAAACTCTTTATTGACATAAACTGTTTTTTTTAT
Organism: Candidatus Daviesbacteria bacterium; assembly: GCA_016176465.1. Taxonomy (GTDB): domain Bacteria; phylum Patescibacteriota; class Microgenomatia; order Daviesbacterales; family UBA10151; genus JACOXD01. The sequence goes on from JACOXD010000002.1 coordinate 7,385, forward strand.
TAGTCTAGCAAGACTACCCCTTAAACATTATGTGGAGTAATTTGTTTCATTTTCTACTATTGCCTACCATATTCTCACTTATTTTTATTAGTATATTTTATCCTCAGATCAGCGCTTTTGTACATGCCCAGGAAACAAATCTGACGTATTATGTCTCACCGTCAGGTGATGATGTGCTTGGGGATGGTTTTAGTGATAAACCGTTTAAGAGTATTCAACACGCTCTAGATCTTGCGGAGGCGGGTACAACTATTCTTGTAGAAGAAGGTACGTATAACGAACATTTAGTAACAAAAACTAACGGGACACTCTCTTCACCAATTACCCTAAAAGCAGAGGGAAAAGTTGTGCTCAAAGGATCTGATACCTCAAGAATATTTGATCTTTTCAATGATTACTATGTTATTGAAGGATTTGAATTTGATGGAGGATATTTTGATACAAAAGATGTTACAAAAACTGTCGATAAATTATTATGGGTAGAAACTGCAAGTTTTAATAGTATTCGATATAACAATTTTCATCATGCACAAGGAGAGTGTATCAGAGTAATTTTTTTCTCAGAAGGAAACCGTTTTGAGTACAATACTATTGCTAATTGTGGTTTGAGGGATTTTGTGGGATTCAGGGGGGAAAGCTATAAAAATGGTGAGGGTATTTATATAGGGACAGCTCCTGAGCAAATTGACCCTTTGAAATGTAAAACAGAGGAATGTAAAACACTTATTTTAGAGACAGGACTACAAAAATATGGCAGAGAGACTTACACAAAAGACACGATTGTTGACCACAACTTCATTGACACCCACGGCAATGAATGCACTGATATTAAAGAAGGCTCAAGTGGGAATGTTATTTCAGATAATGTTTGTATCAGTCAATACGACTTGCAAAGCGCTGCCTTTAATACCAGAGGACCTGCAAATACCTTCCTTCATAATACTGTAGGATATTCAGACGCATACAGCCAAAACCTGATTGGTGGTGATCATACAAGTAGCATAAGAGCAACAGGACATGAAATACTTGGAGCAGCATTTCGAGCGGGTGGGGATGTAGTAGGTGATGGCGCTAACAATAACATTGTGAAAAACGATGTGTTGGACTTTGAAGGAGACGCAAAAGTCGTTGTAAAAATACCAAAAGATGATATTCAAGGTGTAATATGTCAAAATAGCGTCGCATTTTTTTTAAGCGGTGGTTTTTCTGATAGCAGCAAAGTTATAAATGCTTCTATTTGTCCCTCTAGCTTTACTACAACAGAGCAAGCAGGAGCACGCGGCTGTGTCGGGCATACTTGTCAACCTATAGCACCTTCACCAACGAATTCTCCCACACCAACTCCATCACCAACATTAACGCCGAGCGCCTCGCCTACTCCAACTCCAACGCCAACTCCGACTCCTACCCCGACTCCAACAGTGACTCCCTCACCGACAACAGACATTTTACCTGCACCTGAAAATCTTACCGCTTTTTCCCCATCAGATAGCCGGGTAAAATTGAGTTGGGAAAAAGTTTCTGGTGCTGTTAAATACGAGCTATACTGGACATATTCAGGCTGGGGGAACATTTTCAAATATAAAAAATCTTCAACATCGGGAAACACCTCTGTTACTGATGCGAAAAGTGGAAAAGATTACTCCTTCTATGTCACTGCTGTTGACTTGAATGGAAAACAGTCTCAACCAAGTAATATTGTTATTGTTAGGGTAAAATGAAAAATTCCCCTAACTAAACTAATTAATTAGGGGAAATTAAATTACTACATTGCTCCACCCATAGGTCCACCTTGAGGTTGTCCACCACCTTGTGGCTGTTCTCCACCCTCTGCACCCGGAGCTTCCTCTGGTTGCGCTTGTGGTTGTTGTTGTGGTTGCTGCTCTTGTGGTTCTTCTGGTGTTACAGGTTCCGGAGTTGGATTTGGGTTTGGTGTTACATTAGGATCTACTGGAGGAATTTGTGTTCCATCACCAGCAGGTGGCATTCCACTTCCATCACCTGGTACATCTGTTGGTACAAACATATTAAAAATCACCACCTCTCTCTAAGTTTGTTTCTAGTTTAATTTTTTTGCCTATCTTTAGTCAATAGCAAAAAATATAGTATGGATTAATTAGATGATAGTATTTTTAGAGGTATTTGTAATGGTTTACTTGGTGGAATATTAACAATCTCTTTTTTCTTCTCTCCTATATCGGATGGGTAGACACCGGAAAAACAGGAAGTAGAAAAGTGTTTTTCTGGCAACCCAGTAGCTTTTATCATTCCTTCATAAGATAGAAAACTAATAGAATCTGCTCCAATTTGTTCTTTAATTTGATCTAGCGATAAATTGGCAGCTATCAACTCCTTTTGGGTTGGCGTGTCAATTCCATAAAAATCAGGATACTTTACTTCTGGAGATGAAACACGGACATGGACATGGCTAGCTCCGGCATTTTTAAGTATTTTTACAATCCCCCCGATAGTATTTCCTCTAACAATAGAATCATCAATTAAAATAACGGATTTTCCTTGCAGTATTTCCCTAATTGGATTTAATTTAAGCTGAACATCTCTTTTTCGCAAATGTTGTTCAGGTCTTATAAAGGTGCGATGAATATAGCGATTCTTAACTAAGGCTAAACTTAGAGGTATTCCTGATTTTGCAGAGTAACCTACTCCTGCCGGTATAGCCGAATCAGGGATAGGAATTACCAAATCGGCATCAACAGGTGATTCGCTGGCTAGCTCATAGCCAAAATTTTCTCTTACTTTATAAACATTTTTTCCCAATATTTTCGAATCAGGTCTGGCAAAATAGACAAACTCAAAAATGTCTAATTTTTGAGTTCCTTTTACAATTTGAATAGATTTTAATCCACTTTCATCCATAATCAACATCTCACCCGGATTAACCTCTCTTAAAAAAGTAGCGTTGACTGTATCCAGAGCGCAAGTCTCAGAGGCAACTACAAAACCGCCCCCATTCAGGGCTCCCAAAGAGAGCGGTCTAATTCCATACCTATCTCTAACAGCTATTAATTTATCTTTAGCTAAAACTAAAAAACAAAAGACTCCAGTGAATAGTTGATAGGATTTGGAGATTGCCTTTTCAATTGAAAAATCCTTTTGTAAATAATAATTAATTGCTTCAAACATCATCTCAGAGTCATTCAAACCAGTAACATCAATTTTTTTTGACTTTAGGAATCTTTCTAATTTTTTTACTGATGGAAGATTGCCATTATGAGAGAGGGCAAACTTTCCACCTTTTTGGATTACAGGTTGGTTATGTTTTAAAGTTGACCCGCCTGATGTTGAGTAGCGGTTATGGCCAATACTAATATGTCCTTTTAATTTCTCAATATCGTTTTCGTTATAAACATGGGCTACCAATCCTTGTTTTTTATGAACTTTAATTTTTTTGCCATTTGAGGTAGCAATACCGGAACTTTCTTGTCCGCGATGTTGGAGTGACCAAAGTCCTAAATAAGTTAATCTAGCTGATTCGAAACCCTCGCCGAATACCCCAAAAATCCCGCATTTTTCACCGGGGCGAGGCATTAAAAGCATTATGTAAGATTATATATGAAAATAAAAAAAATTTTCAATCTAGCCTTTGGATCTTTGCACCTAAAGAAACAAGATTTTCTACAACGTTCTCATAACCTCTTTCTATTAACTGTGCTTCGTTAATAACACTTTGTCCATCTGCTCTAAGTGCTGCTAAGACCAAAGCCATGCCAGCCCTAATATCAGGGGTTTCTAACTCTCTTCCGTAAAGTTTAGTTGGTCCGTAAACTAAAACCCGATGGGGATCGGCAATAGTAATTTGGGCACCCATACTGATTAATTTATCTACAAAAAACATTCTTGATTCGTACATCCAATCATGAAGTAAGGATACCCCATCAGCGCTTGTTGCCAGTACAATAACTGCACTCATTAAGTCTGTTGGGAAACCAGGCCAAGTGTTGGTGATTAATTTAGGTAAAGATTCAATTTTATCGGACGATACCTTGATGCTTTTATCTTTGCCTTGGAAATTAACTCCCATTTTTTGCAGGGGTAAAACAATTGGTTCCAAATTAATTAAAGATGCATTCTCTAATTCTATTTCACCTTGAGTTAACGTCGCAGCAATGGCATAGGTTCCTACTTCTATATAGTCTGGGCCAATACTAAATTCACACCCATTTAAATCTTTGGATCCCTCAATTACTAATGTAGATTGGCCCACTCCTTCAATTTTTACTCCCATTAATTTAAGCATTTCACAAAGATCAACTATGTGGGGCTCCTTAGCAGCATTTTTGACAGTTACTTTAGAGGGGGTAAGGCTACAAGCGAGGATAATGTTTTCTGTAGCAGTGACTGATGCTTCCTCTAAAAAAATTTGGCAATTTTGGGGACACTCTTTTTTCCTCTCCCCCTTATAATGTCTATCGGAAACACTAAATTCAAATCCAAGTTTTTCAAATCCTTCAATGTGGGATTCAATACTTCGCTTACCAATAACATCTCCCCCTGGATGATAAAAGTCTACTTTTCCTTCTCTGGCCAGAACTGGTCCCACTAGTAATATAGAAGCACGAAGCTTAGAAACCAAATCCTGAGGAAGAGAACTGGTGGCTATTTTGCTAACCTGAAGAGTTATTAGATCGTCTTCTTTTTTTTGGATGGAAACACCTAAATGTTGCAATATTTCTAGCATTATCGAAACATCCAAGATAGATGGGACATTTTTTAAAGTGATCGGCTTACTGCTTAGTAAAACAGCAGCTAAACACGGCAAAATCGAATTTTTATTTCCGGAAATTTTAACCTTACCTTTTAATCTATTCCCTCCCTCGATAATATACTTTGCCATAAATTGCTCTTATGATAATTATAACAAAATTACATAAATTTTTAAGTTTACTTTCCATGGTAAAATGATTTGTTAAAAATATGTTAGGAAATAATTTATTTAATTTAGGCGCATTGATTATTTTTGTGGTGGTGATACTGTCGCTTTCTCAAAGTGGTCTTTTGAAAAATGCTAGAGATGAAGTAGATTTAACTTCAGAGGATATAGGGGTGGATACAGAAACTAGTGAAGTTCATTCTTCCCCTTCTCCTACAGTAAGTCCCCGCGTATCAAGCAGTCCCAATCCTGTTCAATCTATAGCTCCATCAACTTTGGGAAGTACGGGCAATAATAGTGTTCCACTCGATGACTTTATTTTTCCCGGTTCAACAATTGTTAACAAAACCAACGTTACCCTATCTTTAAGTAGTAACAAAAGTAGTGATGAAATTACCAATTGGTATAAAGAAAAAATTAAATCTTTAAACTTTAATGTAAACTCTAACGTTACCACTCAAACTAATGGAAATGTCTTAAATAAACTATCAGCTGCTAAGATAAATCTTAAAGTCAATATTGAAATTAGAAAATCAACTAATGATAAAAATGTCTCAATTGTAGTTTCTAAAGATTAATCAATTGCCTGGTTGACAGAATTTTTTTGCTTTGCTAAGATTCTAAAAGTTAACTGCCTCATAATATTTGAGGCATTTTTTTGCACTAGATTAAGATGAAAAACTTTTCCAAAGAATTGGCCAAAATTTTATCGGAAGCTGTAAATAATAAAATCTATGGCAGTGTGGAAATTTATTTTGAATCAGGGAGCGTTACTCAAATAACCCAGCGGATTATAAGCAAAATAAATAATGGTAAAGTTTCAAAAAAACTGACCGTTAAAAGTAAATTAGATCAAAAAAAGGAAGAAACTAAAGTTGCCTATTCAGCATCCTCCCAAACAGTAAACTAAATATTTAGTTTTACCTACTTGACAATTAACTTAAAAAGCATTAAAAAGATTTTACAAGAAACTTATAGTCCGACCGCCAACGGAGGCTTTTCTTTCTCGATTTAGGTCGAGACAAGATTGCCTCTTATTTTTGTAAAAATTATGAGACTGTTTAAAAAATTACTTATTGCTTTAGCCCTTTCAATTGTCAGCTTATTTAGTTTTTCTGGAATAGCTTTTGCAGATGAGTTAAGTAATTCCAATACTGGTTCAGATTCAACTAATACCATTGATTCATCTCAATCACAAGATGCTACAATTAACAATTCCAATACTTCAACAACAACTAACACTATAAATCTAGACAGCAACACTGGAGGCAATAGCGCTTCCGATAATACTGGAGATGCAGGAGTTTCAAGCGGTAATTCAAATTCTAATTTAACTGTTGATAACAGTGGAAATACTAATACGATTTCTGGTGCCTGCTGCCAAGGAGAGGGCGAGTTAAACTTAAGCAACAACAATACTGGTTCAGATTCTACTAATACAATTGATTCAGACTTGTCTCATCGAGTAAATATTAATAACACCAATGACGCTAATATAAATAATACAACTACAGTTAACGCCAACACTGGTGGAAATAATGCCAACGACAATACTGGCAATGCTGATATTTCAACCGGAAACATTAAAGTTGATGAAAGTATCAGTAATCATGATATCAACTTGAACAAAGTATGTTGCCAGGGAAGCGATGGGTGGAATATTACTGCTTCCAATTCGTTTACCGGATCGGACTCCGACAATAACATTGATGTAAACGTTAACGATATTTTCAATATTAATAATAACAGTGATGCAAATATTAATAACGAAGTTATAGTTTTTGCTGAAACTGGCAACAATAACGCTAACGACAATACAGGTGATGCCTCAATAGAGACTGGAGATATAGATATTAATGTTGAAATCGAAAATGCCCATATTAATGAAAACATTGTTGATATAAATTGTGAAGAGGAAGAACCTGGCGGCGGCGGACCTGAGCAACCTTCCCCTCCTTCAAATGGGGGCAATGGTGGCGGCAACGGCGGAGGTGGTAATGGTGGAGGAGGAAACGGCGGAGGTGGTGGAGGAGGCGGGGGTCAAGTACTGGGAGCTGCTGCTGGAGAGGTACTACCAATTAGTGGAAACTCATTACTAGTTTACCTGACCCTACTAGCTGCCATAATGTTTGGTTTAGGGTTATATTTACGGTTTCACTCGGGGCGCAGCCCAGGAAAATTAGCCTACTAAAAATTATCCCACCATCTCGGGTGGGATTTTTTTTAAAGTTAGAATAGTTTATACTTTCTGATCAGCTGATATGGAAAGTAATAATGAGGCAGTGCTAAAAGGGAAACCCCTTGTTTATTATATTGGTAATGTTTTAATAATAGCTGCATTAGCTCTATTTATATTTATTTATTATCCTTTTATAAGCATTTATTTTATTTCTCCAAAGCCAATTGATTTTAGCGATCAAAGTTTTACTATCACAATACCTAAAATTAAAGCCATTTCTTTAATCCAAAAAAATATTGATCCTTTCAATGAAAAGGAATATAAGAGTGCACTGCAAAAAGGGGTGGTGCATGCCAAAGGGAGTGGCTTACCCGGAGATCAAAAAGGAATATTTTTATTTGCCCACTCATCATTACCCCCCTGGGAGATGACAAGGGTAAATACGGTCTTCTTAAGACTTGGAGAGCTAAATTTAGGTGATGAAATAACTATAAGAAAAGATGGAAAGCAGTATAAATATAGCGTTTTTGATAAAAAAGAGGTCTGGCCAAATGAGGTTAGATACCTTAAAGAGATTCACAGTAGAGTCTTGGTTTTACAAACTTGCACCCCAATTGGAACAGACTGGAAAAGATTACTGGTGTTTGCAAAGCCAGAGAATTAGCATTAAGTATTAATCTAGTATTTACTTTGAAGAATTATTTTACAGCACTTAGTAAGTTAGGCTTAGATACTGAAGAAGTGTAAATATTTTGTCCATTACTATGGATTGTATTATCATCCAGATAGTTCTTTGATCCTTTAGCTGTTTTATTAAACACACCATAAGATCTATTGTTAGAAATTGTATTGTTTGATAACTGATTATCTGATGCATAATCCAATAAATAAACTCCAACTTTATTTTGAACAATTGTATTGTCAGCTAATAAATTAGCTGAAGTTTTAATATAAACTGCATTTGTATTGGCTGTTAGGTTATTGGCAACTAAGTTATTTTTATTTGCCTGTCCATAAAGGTAAATGCCAAACTGCTTATTGTTGCTGAACTGATTATTTGTAATTATATTCTCTTCAGATTTCATATTAGCCCTGAACCCTCTTTGGTTATTCTTAATGGTGTTGTTTTTAATAATATTTCTGCTTGAATCATAAAGGGCAATACCGTCTTTGTTTCCATAAACAGTATTTCCCTCAACAATGTTGTCATTTGAATTTCGATCAAGCATTATTCCATGCAATTTATTATTATAAGAGAGATTATTTCTAATTATATTGTTGATACATCTTTTTGAAAAAATTATTCCATGGTTTCCATTATCATGGAAAGTGTTGTTTTCCACTAAGAAGTTATTAGAATCATCATGAGGGTCTAGACCGTATTGAATGTTTGAATAAAACTCATTATTTTGCCAGACCATAGCTGTAGCTCCATATGTGTAAGCTCCAAAGTAATTATGATGGAATTTAGAGTTTTTAACCTCCCCTGTACTTAAGTATTTTCCTTTGCTATCATTTGGAATTTTCCAAGCTACACCATAGGATGAACCATCAATTGGAGATTTAGGGAAAAAGCCTAAATATGCCAATTCTGAATCGTAAACATCCATTCTGGATGAATACTTAGCCATAATAAATGACCTGCCGTTTTTCTCATCCTTATCATAGTCATTTTTAACTTCATCCCAAGAAGTTACTTTGACTCCGTTAAAAGATAGACTTCCCCCATTAACCCTGATCCAAGTAAAACTTTGAGAGCCACTCGCCATTTTTAACCATGTTACCTGGGATTTATCAAGTTTAACTGTAACACCATTACCGATTTTAAGATTTGCTTTTAATAGCCATTCTTTATCTTTGAGCTTCACTAAATGTTTATCCCCTACTTCCTCATAGATATCTTTTAGTGAAACTTGAGTACCTCTACCCAAGATATTTATGGTATTTGAGTCTTTAGCATAAGAAATAGTTGCTGTAGGTAAGTTTTTAATAGTATGAGAATACTGCTTGGCGCTGCCTACCTGGAAATCCTGGTAGGGTATACTCAAAATCAGCCCAGGTTCAATTTTGCTCCAGTTAGGCAAGACTTGGATGTTTGCCTCTAATAAATCTTCAGGTTCAATATTAAACTTATAGGCAATAGTAGATAGTGTATCCCCAGTTTTGACTTGATAACCTTTAATCAACTCACCCTTAGAGTTATAAAAAGCTATCGCTTGAGTGGCCGCTGGGCTGGCTTCCTTTTGATCTATTTTTCCGAAAACTAAACTTTTGGTTTGGGTAGAAGTTATTGAAGCCACTTTAGTTTCCCCATTGATACTTTTACCCTTAAGGTTAAATACCAAGGATGTTAGTATAACTAAGACTATTGCACTCATTGCATACCCTGGGATTTGCTGCATAAATTTAATTTGTGGTAACCTAGACTTATCCCATCTGGTCATCCAGCCAGAGGTATTTAAAGTAAAGAAAGCATAAATTTTAAGCAAAGCGCTTAAAAAAGTATACAAAATAAAGACAGGCAAAACTAAAATATCCTCCGGCTTACGCTTTAAATGAGGGTAAAGTTTAATGGTTCTGGAAAGAAACCACCAAGTAGCAATAATCGCAGCTCCAAGATAGTATCCTTCAAACAAAGAAAGCAAAAAATAAATAGGGCTTAAAAGTATAGCTGGAGCCTGTACGAATTTATCAACTTGGTAAAACGCTAAAGCAGGATGCTTCCAGGACCATCCTTCCATCATTGCCCTTAAATCTGATCTTAAACCATTTCGAGTCCATCTCAATCTTTGTTTTAGGTAAGATTTTAAATCTCTCATTCCTGGTGTATAAATTCTGGCGTTTCCTTGATAACCTACTTTCCATCCCGCTTTCAAAACAAGGTATGTTAGTCTCTTATCATCCCCAGAAACTACTTTCTTACCCATGAATGTTTCATTAATTAGGTCATTGGTCATGGGTCTAATAACTTCTCTTCGATAAAATGAAGTTCTACCTGTTAAACAAACTACTGCATCTCCTGCGGCAGCCATAAATGGATAATCTAAGAAATACCTTAAGTCTAAGTTAATATCAAAAAGTTTTTGGGCTAAAGAATTTGAATCTATTACATTTTCCCTAGTTGTTACACCTGCTACCCTGGGATCCTTAAAAGGAGACAATGAATTTTTAATTACATTTTCTTCCCATAAAATATCTGAATCAACTAAGGCAACAATTTCGCCTCTGGCAGCTTTAATCCCATCAGCTAAAGCAGCTCTTTTACCAGGGATTTTAGTAATTAGAAGTCTTGCTCTTTTATATTTTTTGGCAAAATCCCTAAAAACTTCTATACATCTTAAATCTGTGTAATCTATGACTGCAATAATTTCCTCAGGTGAATTTTTAGCCCAAGATAAAAGGGCCTTTTTAAATAAAGTGGGATCCTCATTGTAAACAGGAGTCACTATAGAAACAGAGGCGCTAAATCCCCATGTGATAGGTTTATAGTAGTAACTTACTGTTTTTTTAAATACCCACACTAACCACCTCCAAATTCCCACAATACCTAGTGGAAGATAGAATAAGATTACGGAAAAGTAGTTTTGGATAAGGGCAATTAAGTTTTCCATATTGACTTTCTTTAAAGTGGAAGCTCGGGATAATCGCTGATCCGAGAATCCTTCTCGCTGGAGGATCTTTTAATTTTTGAGGCTAACTTATTATTGACGCTAATAGTAGTTTCCAGTAATTCTGCTTCCAATCCTTTGCTTTGAGCGAAGGCATAAAAAGCTTGAGTGTCTTTTGGCAAGCAGCTTCCAGAGAAAGGTCCCAAGTTTTTAGTTCCATATTTACCATTCCAAATTCCCTCACAGCTTTTAACCACCAAGGCAAACATATTTTCAGTATCGACCTTAATGCTTTGGGCAATTTCTCTCATCTCATTAAAGAAAGTTATTTTGCAGGCGTTATAGAGGTTGTGAACGTATTTTTGCATCTCAGCTTCTTTTATGGGGACTTTATAAATTGGACAATTAAATCTTTTGTAGACTCGCTCCAGTAAATCACCTGATTTTTCATCGTAGTTTCCAATAACAACTATCCAAGGGTTGGCAAAATCCTCAACTGCAGAAACTTCCCTTAAATATTCGGGATTCATGCAAAGCCCAAAACCTTTGCCAACTTTTTTGCCTGAATGTTTCTCTAATGTTTTTAAGACCAAGCCTTCGGTTGTTCCTGGGACTACTGTTGATCTAACAACAGCTAGGTGGTACTTTTTCATATTGGCAATCCTTTTACCCAAATCAACTGCTGCAGCTTTTAAATATTTAAGGTTAATTTCACCATCAACAGTGGGAGTTGGAACTGTAAAAATAGAAATATCTGTATCTAGCGCGTTTAAGGAATCAGAAGCAAGATATGCATCATAACCTTCCTCACGAAGCTTTTCAATGATATAGGGATTTACGTCTATAAAAGTAACTTCAAACCCTTTTGACATAAATCCTTTTCCAGTTGCTTGTCCGACTACTCCAGAACCAATGATTGCAATTTTCAAATTTTTCATAAGTCTACTAATTTTTCTATAGGTATAAAGTATTTAAAGATTAAAGTAACTTTAACTACAAATAACTTTTAATAGTAAATATTACAGGATATTTTACAGACAAACTTATAGTTTGTCAATAGTTACTATAGGGAATTTAAAGGGGCTTCTCCAAAATATATGGGAAAGAATTTATCTTTTAAAGAATATAGAATAAATGTTTTATTATTTTGGTTTAACTTAGGGACAACATTTGGATAGTAACTATTAGTTGAAATTAGAAACTTATCTTGGAATTTGTCTCCATCCAAATAAGTTATGTAGCTATTGCCCTCTTTGGGGTCTTCTTCTGGAAACTCGTATTTATTTGTAGTCTCAAACCAAGTAATAAAGATTTTACCTTGGCTTTCCCCAATTTGGGAGAAATATTGATAATCCTTTGATAATGCTACAGCCATAGGCTTACTCCAGACACTGCCGTCAAAAAATGAATAGTAAATCTTGGTTCTTTTTGTCTTAGTATCATATTGCCGCCAGGTAGTATGGATATTATTACTTGTGTCAATGGTTGCATCTACGTGCCTTGAGTCTGTTTTAGAATTTGCAATATTGCTCCAGTCACTCCAGGAATCTCCCCCATCATCTGAGCTTGTCACCCAAATTTGCTGATTACTTAATCCATTCTTGGAATATGTAAAAACATATAGTTTGCCACTGCTATCTTGGACTAGAGTTGGTCTGGACTGAGAATTATTTGCACTTTTTATATTCTTCCAACTTGACCAACTACTACCTCCATCTAAGGACTTTGAAAATTTAATTTGCTGATTACTTGTATTTTTATCCTTTCCTTCCCAAACGATAAAAAGTGTATCGTCTTTGCCTACTAAAATATCAGGATGCTCTTGCCATAAGCTCTGACCATTAAATCCATCAACATAGGAAACATTTGCTGCAGTACTCCAAGTGTCTCCTCCATCTAAAGACTTAGCATATTTAATCTGCCTGTTGTTTTCCAATTTAGGATCATCTGTTCCATACCAAACAAGATGAATATTATCCTTAGAATCAATTGCAATGGATGGGACTCTTTGGTTAACTTTTTTATTTATATTAGAAACATTAAAAGTTTTTTTAACAACGTATGATCCGTTTTCCTTAAATAACTTACTTACAAAAATTAGGTATCTACTTTAGTATTAGAAAACTCCAACTTTTTGGTGCCTTCTTCACTTACCCTTTGATGGTTCCAAAAAAAGATTGAGATTAGCGCAATAATTAATCCAATAATGATAACTTTACCCATAAACAATGAAAGCATCATACATTCCAAGCATTTTTTTGTCCACTTTTATATAATGATTTTAGTGAAAGTTATCGTGACCGGTGGTGCTGGTTTTGTAGGTTCCCATTTATGCGGCAAGCTGATTGAGTCAGGTAATCAAGTAATTTGTCTTGATAATCTTTTAACTGGTAGTAGAGGAAACATAAAACACCTAGAGGAAAATCCTAATTTTGAGTTTTTAGAGTTTGATGTTTGCAAAAGACTACCCGATACTCTTGAAGCTGATCAAGTTTATCATCTAGCTTCCCCTGCCTCCCCGAACTTGCATAGCAAAAAAAGCTATCATGCTCTTCCTTTTGAAACAATGATTGTTAACACTCAAGGAACTTGGGGCCTAGCGCGGTTTTGTTTGCAAAGAAAAGCAAAATTTTTATTTGCTTCCACCTCGGAAGTTTATGGTGATCCCTTGGAGCATCCTCAGACTGAAGAATATAAAGGAAATGTTTCAACAACCGGTCCCCGTTCTGTTTATGATGAATCAAAAAGATTTGGCGAAACTATAGTGGCCGCTTTTGTTAGATCAAAAGGGCTGGATGGAAGAATTGTACGGATTTTTAATACGTATGGACCAAGAATGGCCTTGGATGATGGCAGAGTGATTATTGAATTTATAAAACCTGCCTTGGTAAATAAACCGTTACCCGTATTTGGAGATGGGGAAGGAACTAGATCTTTTTGCTATGTGGACGATTTGGTCGAGGGAATTATCAGGGCCATGAATACTCCTAATACAAAAGGAGAGGTTTTTAATTTAGGTAATCCCAGTGAAATAAAAATAATTAACTTGGCCAAGAAAGTAATTGAGATGACAAATTCAAACTCTACAATTGACTTTAGTCAACCCTTACCTGAGGATGATCCTAAAAGAAGATGCCCAGATATTTCTAAAGCTAAAGATAAATTAGGATGGGAGCCTCAAGTTGATCTAGAAGCGGGTTTAAAACTGCTCATAGAATCCCTCAAATAGCATGAGCAGTAAACAAAAAAGAGTTTTTAAAGGAATAATTTATGATGTTTATCAGTGGCAGCAAAAAATGTTTGACGGCTCATACACCATCTTTGAGAAACTTAAACGGGCAGATGCTGTGACTGTTTTTCCAATAACTTCTGATAAAAAAATAGTTTTAATGGAGCAAAAACAACCGATCGGTTCTTTATTTATCTCTGCTCCCGGAGGTAGAATTGATGAAGGTGAAACTCCCCTTAAGTGTGCCAAAAGAGAGCTACTTGAAGAAACAGGATTTAGCTCAAATCATATAACGCTTTGGGAAATTCAAACTCCTTTCTTAAAAATGGATTGGGAAAATTATTTCTATATAGCCAAAAGTTGTCAAAAAGTAACTGATGCAAAACCTGATGCTGGCGAGAAAATTAAGTTAAAGATAGTTGACTTTGAGGAATTTTTAAAAATAGCTTCGCAAGATAATTTCAGGCATCCCTTTGTAACTATAAAAGTTTTAAAGGCCTTGCTTGATAAGAAAAAAATGGAGGAAATAAAGAAGTTATTTTTGGATTAATTTCCCCAGTTCCTTCGCGATCAAAGGAGTAGTCGATAAAACTACTATTTTAGAGGAGTTAAGCTGTGAAGGAAGCGGTGTGGTATCTGTACAATAGATTTTACTAACTCCCATCTGCCAAAGCTTGAGCCACTTTCTACCAGTAAACAAGCCATGAGTAACCATAATAGTAATATCCTCCCCTCCTTTTTGTCTGATCTGTTCAACTGCTGAGATTAAAGTACCACCAGTGTCTAATATATCATCCATAAAGATAACTTTTTTACTTACCTTACCTTGAATTTCAGAGTGGGAAATCCCCTCGCGAGTTCTAATCTTTTTTAGATAAGCCACACTACCTTTTTTGCCGGCTAATTTTAGTATCTTTTCAATTCTGGGAATGGAGCTTTCATCAGGGGATACAAAGCTAACCTTATCAAAATCCATGGAACTAATAACATCCGCAAAAAGTTGATATGTTGGGATGGAAATTAAGGGAATTGGAAAAAGTTCTTGACACATTTTAGAGTGAACCTCAACAGTAATAACTTGATTGACTCCAGAGCTTTCAAATAATTTACCCGAAAGCGCTGTAGCTAAACTCTCCCCCCTTTTATCTTTATCTTGCCTTGAATAACTAAGGTAAGGAATGAGTAAAGTAATTTTTTTGGCTCCTTCCTTTTTTAAAGTATGGGTTAAAAAAAGCATCGCCAGTAATTGTTCATCTGGCGGGGCAATAGATCCAATAATTAAGCAATCCTTTCCTTCCACATGATCGTCGATATTTAGGACAAGCTCCTGATTGGAGAATCTATCTATCC
Source organism: Candidatus Daviesbacteria bacterium (assembly GCA_016176465.1). Classification (GTDB taxonomy): domain Bacteria; phylum Patescibacteriota; class Microgenomatia; order Daviesbacterales; family UBA10151; genus JACOXD01. The sequence goes on from JACOXD010000002.1 coordinate 22,642, forward strand.
AAAATCTCCCTGGCTCTAGCGGTAGTGTTTCCCTAAGTGCATCAAGAAGAGGGTCATATTGAGGAAAAGTAAAGGTGAGCATTTAAGATAATGTATTATTAGGGTATAGTTTTTTAATTTGCAAGTACTATTATGAACGCTTTTTGCTCAGCAATCCGGGTAGCCTCCTTCGCCTCTGCTTGTGCGTCTCGCACTTAATAAATGAGCTTACAATAGCTTGTGCAATAGACTAAACTTTGTTATATTGAGTTTATGAATTGCCCCAACTGTAATAATCCCCTTTCTAAAGAAAACTTCGAAGATATGGAGGTAGAGAAATGTAGCATCTGTCAAGGAATGTGGTTTCAGGAAAAGGAGGTTGATTCACTTGAAGATAGTATCTTTCCAGAAGATGCCTGGAAAAACTCTATGATTACCAACGTTCGTGATTCAGATAGAAAATGTCCAACGTGTCAGGCACCAATGAAAGTATTTAAGTATCGCTTCGAAGATCTAGAAGTAGATTATTGTATCAATAAACATGGTTTTTGGCTGGATAAAGGAGAGGAAGAGAGAATAAAGGAAGTTATGAAAGAATATGCAGATGATTTAGATAGAAGGCAAAAAGCAGAGGCAAACTTGAAGAATGCCCTAACTAAAATGAGAACTCCTGGATTTTTTGACCAGATTAAAAATTTACTGGGGCTTTAATATACTATCCTAAGTCTAGGGTTTTCTACAGTGGCTAAATTCCCGTTTAAGCTGTGCATTTGAACGTTTAAATTCAGTTTGCCAGATAAAAAAGTTAAGGGACCTGATTCTATTAATTTGGAAGTCAAAGAGGTATGAGAAATTTCTGAATCTTGAACACCTACAAAGTGGTTAGCATCATAGATTCTGGCGTAAGCTGTTCTATCAGGGGCATCGGATTTTAAATTAGCCTGAAAATAAATTGCTTTTACCCCCGGATAACTACTAATGTCAAAAGTAATTGTGGAGCCTGCTAAATCAGTCCAAGTGGTTAAAGTGCTAGACCCATTTACTCCAAAGTTAATAAAAACTTCTTTAGGAGAATTGGTTGAGGTAGTTTTGGTTGTAGTTTGTTTGGAAATTTGTGAGAGTAAGTCTTTTTTGAGAGTAGCAATTTTTTGATCTATCAATGCCTGGCACTGTGGGCCGCAAGAGTCACTTGTTACAACAGTTGCACTTAGATTTTCACTATCTAGGGTGGAACTTGGGGTAGCCGCTTCAGTGCCAGATCTTTTAATACTTGATTCGTTTGTTTGGCTTTCTTTGGCGCTGGGCTTTGAAGTATTTACTGAGGATAATAGCTTAAAATCAAGAAAAATTAAATTTCCAACTATGAATGAAAAAGAAACAATCAAGACAGTTAACTTTAATTTATTTAAAGGCAACACAATTTAATTATACATTACAATACTTTATACTTAACTCATAATGTCTGAAACTGATTCCCGGGGAGTTTCCATAAAAAGGGTTGTTGTTACCTCTTTTGTAGTAGATTTACTTGATGTTTTCACAAATTTAGCTGTGACATTTCTTTCTGGAAGTGTAGTCATGCTCTCCCAAGCACTGGAGGGTGGTGCAGATTTAATTTCCTCTGGGCTTTTAGTAATAGGTCATAAGCGCTCAGCAAAAGAAGCTGATGTAGCTCACCCATTTGGTCATGGTCGAGAGATGTATTTTTGGGCAATGCTTTCTGCTTTAGTAATGCTGGGAGTGACTGCGACACTCTCTTTTTATTTTGGGTTACAAAGATTTTTACATCCTAGCCCGCTTGAAAATATTTATTTAGCATATATAGTTTTAACTATAACTATTTTTACTAATGGGTATGCTTTATTTTTGTCTGTGAAGAGATTAATGGGTAGAAAAAATTATTTAAATATTAAAGAGGCTTTTTTTCACTCACCATTAATTGAAACTAAAACCACCCTTATCTTGGATTTGATGGGAACTTTGGCTTCAATACTTGGATTAATAGCTTTGGTTTTGTATTTCATAACAGGAGATTTAAGGTATGACGGGTTAGGAGCAATGATCATTGGAATCATGATTGGGGTATTCTCGCTCTTGTTACTTCTTAGTGTTTTTGATTTAATTATTGGCAAAAGTGCTTCCCATTTAACCAAGGCACAAATCCGCCAGGCAGTTTTATCAATACCAGAGGTAAAAAGTATCTTGTCTCTTAAGACGCTTCATTTAGGTCCTGAAAATTTAATGGCAAACATAGACGTTCATTTGGAAGATAACTTAACTACAGATCAAATAGAAAAAATAATAGAAAAAGTTAAATTTAATGTAAAAGAGGCTGTACCTTCAGTATCCCAAATCCAAATTGAGCTTAATTCTCCTAAGCTCTAGCTCTTTGTAGATGTTCCAATCCTAAAAATAGTGCAGAAATAGTCATGGCAATTCTAATATCGCCATTAACAGCAGCTTCTCTAGCTTGGGCAGGAGTTAATAATACTACTTCTCGTAAAGTTTCAGGTTGTTGGACTTGGGTAGCATTAAGACCAAAATAAACTTCATGATCAGCACCATCAATTTTATCAGCAAAGTCAATAAGTGGTTTTTGGCTTATTTGAACTAAGGATTGGGGACATTGATATCCTGTTTCCTCAAGTAATTCTCTTCCGGCTGCTTGGTCTAATGCTTCACCTTTTTTGGCTCCACCTGTTGGAAGAGAGATAAAAAAGCCCATTTGACCATATTTAGGCTCTCTAACAAAAACTACTTCACTCTCAGAAGTTAGTACAAATGCTATAGCAAATCTTTTTCCTCCTCTGTTCACCTGTAAATCAAATCACCTGGGAGGTGGAATATGCGTACACCTAGGGATTATTGTTCCAAAGTTAAATGCTCAATTACTTTTAAATCTCAATTCAATTATACTAAAATAGCTTGAAGTTAAGTTAAAGCATGATTAAAACTATTCTTTTTGATTTTTCAAGAGTAATACTTTTACCTAAAGATGAAAATTATTTAGGTGGGTTAAATGATTTACATAAAAAACTTAAAAGTGCACTGGGTTATTCTTTAATTGATTATCTTTATTTAAATGAACCTCTCCTTAAAAAGTTAAAGAATTTTAAAGACAAATTTAATTTATGCATCTTTACCACAGGTACAATTCAAAATGAAAAACCACTAAGGGAGATCTTAGATAAAATATTTTTAGACATTTTTACTGTATCCAATATTGGCCCAAAGACTGATCCCAACTCTTACTTAAAAATTGCTGGGATTATTAATGCTCCTCCTGAGGAAATTTTGTTTATAGATGATCAATTGAAAAATACGAAAGCAGCAAAAGAGGCTGGGTTGCAAACAATTCACTTTCAATCTAATGATCAATTATTTAAAGACTTGGATTTGCTGGACGATGGAATCTAACTATCATAACTGTCCTATCGTCAGTACTTTTTCCATCTACAGAACCTTTTGTTGAAGGATATTTGTCTAACTTTAAGGGATCCTCTGCTTCCACCTCTGTAAATGCTTGTTCCCAAGAATCAATCGTGGGCTCATCAGCTATCTTAAAATATCCATCAGAGAATATCTCCAAAGTATTTATATCAGCAATATTAAACTCATAGACTCTAACATATTTTTCTGGCACTTTCCTGCCATCAATAACGCCATATCCTAAAGGATGATCGGGATTATTCTGATAGACACTTACTTGTGTATTTAAAGACTCTGTTATAGCAGCTCTACCTAGTTGCATTAGCTCAGGAAGAGGTATATCAGGAGTTTCTTCCTTAGCCTTTTTTATTGCCTCAACTCTCAATTTAGCATTTATAGTATCAATCTCTTTACTGTTTTCATAAATATCTTTACCATTAACTCTAAAAGATACATCCCCTACTTGAGTGACAATCACCTTACCATTTAGTAATGATGCAGCAACAAATGAGGCAGAAGGCCTAGCATGAGGGGTTTTCTCAAGGTCTACGTCTAATAATTTCTCCAGTGACTGATGAAACTTTTCGCTAACTTTATTTACTAATTGTTTACCATAAACTCCAGCTTCTATATTTTCTAATATATCTTTCACTTCATCGCCAGCATACTTACCGCTACTTCGCCCATCAAAAAGAAATGGCGCCTTGGCAGTTGCACCATCAATGACAGCAACTAAATTAGGTGTAGCTACCCAGTTATCTTCATTTGAATCTAGTGTTTTGCCATGAGTAAAAACTTCAACAGAAAATCTCTCAAACTCTTTTCTTTCTATCTCTGGATTCATTGATGTATCTCCTTCAGTCATTTGAAAATAATATACTACATTTATCCTAAGCTTTTTTTAAAACACATTCTTTGATAAAATTTATAAGCTAAATAAAACAGTGCGGGATCGTCTAATGGCAGGACGACTTTGTACATTTACATTTGAACCAAGTTGTTATAAACTATGAACTATAATGTTGGTTCACCCTAGCAAAAATAAGCAACATGCTTTAGAACTAAGAAGTAAGGGTAAGTCGTATAGAGAAATTAACTCGATATTAGGTGTGTCTAAGTCTACGCTCTCATATTGGCTAAATAATGTAGAAGTCACCTATAAGCAGAAAGAATATTTGCTTCAAAAACAACGAGAGGGGCGTATTAAAGGTGCTCAAAAAAGAAGAGATCTGAGAATTGCAAAAGAGCAGATGATTCTAGTAAAAGCTTCTAAGGAAGTATCTAGAATATCAAAAAGAGAACTATGGTTATTAGGAACAATAGCATATTGGTGTGAAGGGTCTAAACAGAAAGCCAATAATGTATCAGGAAGAGTAATATTTGCCAATTCTGATCCTTTTTTAATAAAACTTTTTGTCAGATGGATCAAGGAAATTTGCAAAGTTCCTGAGGACAGACTTGTTTATACTTTATACATACATGAAACTGGAAACCTAAAGGCAAGTCTTAATTACTGGTCAAAAATTTTAGAAATTAATAAATATCGCTTTGCAAGAGCAATACTAAAGAAACACAAAGTGTCAACTAACAGAAAATATAACAATAGCTTATACTTTGGTTTATTAAGAGTAACTGTAAGAAATAGTACAGATTTAAATAGACAAATAAGAGGATGGATAGGTGGAGTTAATAATTTATTAAAATAAATTGCCGGGTCGTCTAACGGCAGGACGTCGCTCTTTGGAAGCGACTATCTAGGTCCGAATCCTAGCCCGGCAGCCAAACATCTTATAGTATTTGACATTGAACACTTCTTAAGTTAGAATAACTGCCTATGTCACTTGAAAGTCGAATTGCACGCATGCGGCTTGAAATTAGAGGAGAAACCCCAATTCACTCTCTTATCATAAGAGCATTACAAGAAGATAGAAAAGCACTATTTGCTTACTTCAAACAAGATAGAGGTACACAAGCACTAGATGAAGAATTGGTGGATGTGTATGAGCTAAGACCTGCTGAACTTCCAACACTTACATTACCCAACAATTTGTCATTTGTAGAAGGATTTAGTTATGTTGCAAGTCATTGGTATCCTCTTGTAAGGGCTGTAGCCTCTGGTGCTGTTGCACCAGGAGAAGAACATTTTATGGATTCACATTTAGATCGCGTGTTTCCTGATGGAAGAGTTACTACTCAACAGCTTCGAGATGCATTACTAGCCGATCCAAGTGGCGCAACATGGCTTGAACAAATGGCTCAAGATGAATTTAGAGAAGGAAATCTAGAGCTTACAGGTGCTCGAAAAGCCATAACTGGAGCAAAAAGAATGTATGAGCAATTGATCGCTGTAGCGTAAAGTTGCAAATGTTATATGTACTCTAATCCACTGGCGCTCAGCAGCTAGGCATATTTTATATTACTACGTTCACACCCTCAGGGTGGAATAGCTTGACACCTTACTATTGATACTCTTATTATTTGGTTAGTGACTAACTTTCGCAAAGTGGTATTAGCAAATGATCAAATTTACCATATTTTTAATAGAGCAATTGATAGACAAACTATTTTCAATACTAGATGGGAATATGGAAGAGCAGTTGAAGCATTTAGGTTTTGTCGTTTTGCAGACTTGCCATTTAGATTTTCTCACTTGCTAAACCTACCAGAAGGTGACAGGCAACGTGTGATTCAGGATCTTAATCAAAATAAGGAAAAGTTAGTAGATATAATAGCCTTCTGTATAATGCCTAATCACTTCCACTTTATACTTAAGCAGCTAAAAGATAATGGTATTTCAAAATTTATATCAAATTTTACTAATTCCTACACAAAATATTTTAATACAAAGCATGAAAGAAAGGGGCATCTATTTGAGGGACTATTTAAAGCTGTTTTAGTAGAAACTGATGAGCAATTAATACATCTTTCCAGGTATATTCATTTAAACCCAGTAGCCTCTTTTCTAGTTAAAGTAGGAGATTTAGAGAATCATCCATGGTCTTCTTTCCCAGAATATCTTAATTTAACCTCAGATAATCTTTGTCAAAAAGAAGTTGTATTGGGATACTTTTCCTCGATAGAGGCATATAAACAATTTGTATTAGATCAGGTAAAATATGCGCAGGAACTGGAAAAAATAAAGCATCTTTTAATAGAGACGTAGAAGGTGTGAACGTAGTTCACCCTGAGGGTGGAAATACATATGAATTAGATCCATATCATAAAGGCCCATAATTGTAAAGTGCTAGGGATTTTTTTCATTTCCCAGATATTTCTTTATAATTTCTGCTAGACTCTGTGGTGACTCTAAAGGTGGGATATGGCCAGAACCAGGAATAAAATCTAAAGTAGTATCTCCCCAAAGACTCCTAAATCGCTGTGCCTGATTTTTGCTAACCAGCAAGTCTTCATCGCCATGAATTAAATGGACTCTTTTCTTAATTTGTTTTGCTTTTGAGTAGTCATAACACACCATGCTATTCCAGGCATCCTCTACTGCTTTCTCATTTTGTAAATGTTGGGTCTTAATAGTTTTTAAAATAAAGTTTAATTTTTGCTTTTTAGTTTTAAACTTTAAGGAAAATATATCCATTACACTTTGAAACAATCTGTTTCTCCAAAAGAAAAAAATGGGTCTAATAATGGGTGGAACATTACTGCTAGCTTGCGCTAAAAGAGAAAATATTTTTCCCCTTATTGTATTATTTAAATATGGTGTGCTTACTAAAATAAGGTTATTTATCCTATTCGGGAACTGGTAGGCAAACTCAAAAGCTACTGCTGCTCCCATACAGTGTCCCACAACGTTAATCTTTTCGATATTGAGATGATCAAGTAATTTTCCAAGGTATCTTCCATAATATTGCAAGTTTAAATCTTCCTTTGGAGCATCCGACTTTCCCCAACCAGGTAAATCCGGAGTTATTACTAAAAAATCACCCGTTAAAAGCTTTGTAAAACCTTCCACTTCTGCATACGTCCCAGTATAGCCCGGTAGAAATAGCATTGGTGGATTATTCTTCTCCCCTTCTATCCAATAGAAGCACCTAATACTATCTTGCGGATAGAATATCCCCTCAACTTTTCGGTAGCTGCCGCTCATAACCTTAAGAAGTCTTTTTTGCCTCAACAGTAGCGGGTGCGGAATCCCTGCCCATATTTTGGACAGCCTCGATTGGCCTTTTTATAGGTGCTAAAAGCAGTTCAGGAAATTCTTGGGCAAGCTTTTTAGCCAATGGTTGATTTGCTCTATCAATTTGCTCAATTATTGAATGCTCAATATATCCTGTATCTATTCTTTTTAGCATTTCTTCCAACTCTGGGTCAGGTTTTTTAATTCCCAAGTGCTTTCTCATCTCTGCTAATACCTCTAATACTTTTGTTACCTCCTCCTCTGCTATTAAATTAACCCTTAGGTGGACTTCTTCCCGTAGTGAGTTTATAAAAGAAGATCTATTTTGAGAGACCAAAATAAAGATAGCCAAAAATATTGCCTCAATCGATAAGATCATAGTTAAAAGGCCAAACGGGAAAGGATCAAAGATATTTACCCATGGAACTAATCCTAAATTAGCGTATATCCAAAAAGAAATAGCAAAGATATGGAAAATCAAAAAAGGGGTTGAGCCACAAATTGAAGTTAGATCATCTGAAATTTGAGTTAAAAGTGAGCGTGAACGCAAAGATTTAGCCTCAAAAGACTTAAAGAACTTTCTTCTTCGCTCAATGTTTTGCATTAAATTCAGTATGCACTAAGCAAATAAAATAAGTCAACTTGGAGTAGCAAATAGTCTTATAGTATGTTATAATTATAGGCCTATGTTAGATACTGCCCTAGTTGCTTTAACTACTACTGCAGCTTTAATTTTTAACCTGCCTCATGAAAAACCAAAAGAGGTTCTAGCTTCCCATGAGATTTCACTTAAAGAAAGAACTCCAGGGGGAGGGTCTATGTCAGATGTAATGGCTGACAATATTTTATTAACTTTAGCTTATCTTAATAATGATGAATTAGATCCTAAAAATGTTAATTGGAGTAAGGTAAGAGAAAATAGGACTGTTGAGTTTTCCCTAATGCCAAATCAAGCTTTTGCCTACCATGAAGGTTATTTGGAAGAATATAAAGATAAAATAGTTAAAACAACTAATGCTAGATTTTCTGGTGATCAGGGATTTAAACATGATGGCTATTTAATGGGAGATGGGGTTTGTCATTTAGCCTCCCTTATATATTGGGTAGCTCTTGATGCTAAATTAGACACAAAAGCTCCTGTAAACCATGATTTTATGCTTATTCCAGGAATTGATAAGAAATATGGAGTTTCTATTTATCATATGCCTGGTTCAGACGCTGTTAATGCAATGCAAAATTTATATATTAAAAACAATTTAGACAGTGAGGTAACGTTTGAATTTAAAAAAGAAAGAGACATTCTTAGGGTAAATGTGATCAAATAACTGAGAATCTATTGCGCAATAATCACGCAAAATATTACGCAACTTATGTTATAATTAATAAGCGTATGTTCCAGCCTAAATACTCTATTTCCCCTGAAGTTTTAGCTGCAATTTCTGAGATTGCTGAAATAAAAGTTATTGTTGAACGCTCTAAAGTGTTACCCCTTAATGAGTTGCAACTTAAAAGACAGGCTTTAATAAGGATGGTTCATACCTCAACCTCAATTGAGGGTAATAAGCTGGCAGAATATCAAGTAGGTAAAGTTTTATCAGGAATGTCCATTCAAGCTGATGATAAAAGTATTTTAGAGGTAAAAAATTACCAAAATGCTCTTAAAGAAGTAGAAAAAATAGCAGAGAAAAAAGTAAAAATTACCAAGGATTTAATTTTAAAATTGCACGGCGTTGCTATGAAGGGCTTAATGGATAAAGAAAAAACCAGCAAATGGAGACCAGGAGATATCTATATCATAGACGATTTAGGTAATGGTAAAGAGAAGTTAAGATTTAAAGGGCCTGGAAGTTTTGATGTAGTAAGGTTAATTGATGCACTGCTTGATTGGCTAAAAAAAGCTAATAAGAAAGATTTACATCCCATTCTTAAGGCAGGAATTTTTCATTCACAATTTGTTCACATTCACCCTTTTACAGATGGAAACGGTAGAGTAACAAGGTTACTTACTACATTATTATTATATTTAGACGGCTGGGACTTTAGGAGGGTAATTGTTTTAGAGGAGTTTTATAACAAAAACAGACAGGATTATTATAACGCCTTAGCTTATGGTTGGGGAGAAAAGTATCAGGACGGGGCTGAGTTTACTGACTGGTTAGAGTATTTTGTTGTAGGGTTTTTGGTTGAGGCTAGAAAAGTAAGAAAAACTATCACCTCCTTAGGATTTGATAAAGTTAGTATTAAAGAGCAAACTTATCTTGATCCTGATGAGGTAAAGATAATGGATTATTTAGCAGTTAGTTTTAAGATGAGATCAGAAGATATTACCAAGATCTTACCCATTGCAAAAAGAACAGCCCAACTAAAACTTAAAAATTTAGTAGAAAAAGGTTTAATCAAACCTCAGGGAAAAGGCCCAAGTACCTACTACGTACTTGTACAGTAGTACTTTTTAAATTAGAATCTAGACACATGGACAACAAAAATCTTGCAAAATTAATTAAAGAATCATTCTCTAAGGTTAATAGAAGATTTTCTGTGCGCCAGGAGCAGGCTACCCATTCAGTTCAACATACAGATATAAATGACCGACTCGAGTCTATAGAATCTACCCCCACGGTTGCGCACTAGCTTAAAAGGAAAAAAGCAACATAGTTCCTTGCGCAATCTTTTGCGCGATTATTGCGGGATTAATTGAAAATTATTCAAGGCTACACATCGGAGGTGTAAGGCTAAATATCAGGACACATTAACAGGTATCCTTATTTAAAGATCTGGGCATAAATTCCCTAAAGGGCAATCTTTACAAACATGTGGCCTGGCAGGACAAAATTCCCTACCATAATTTATTAATAAGTGAGCAAAGTCTATCCATTTATCTTTTGGAACTACCTCCATTAAATCTTTCTCTATTTTTACAGGATCCTTTTCCTTAGTTAAACCAAGTTTTTGAGAAAGCCTCATTACATGAGTATCTACCACAATCCCCTCTGCTTTTTTAAATGCATTCCCTAAAACAACATTAGCTGTTTTTCTGGCTACCCCAGGAAGAGAGTCCAAATCTTCCATATTATCTGGAACTTCACCATTAAACTTTTCAACTAACATTTTCCCCATTGCCTTAACCAACTTTGCCTTATTTTGATGAAAGTTAACATTAGTAATATAGCTATCTAGCTCTTTTAGGTCTGAATCAGCATAATCCTTAGCTGTTTTGTACTTTTTAAATAAAGCTGGGGAAGCTATGTTGACAGATTTATCTGTTGCCTGAGCAGATAAAATTGTAGCCACTAAAAGCTCCAGGGGATTTGTATATTCTAGTGCTGTCCTTGGATTTGGATAAACTTTATAGAGTTTTTGAAGTATTAATTTAACTTTTTGCTTTTTAATACGTAATATCAAGCTTTGCTTATCCATAATGAGATCCTTCTGGTCCAGTGGACCACCAGGATGACAAACAAATTTTAGGAATTTTAATTTGCTTGTCAAATATACCATTTTTTGTATTTTGCTGCTTATTTGCTATAATTATAGGTTAAATTATGACTGAAAAAGGAGTTGATACTCCCAGAGAGATTTGGCAATGGACCTTTGATAATTTAGCAAAAGCTGCCTCTTTACTTTTTGAAGAAAGCCCCTATAAAATGGGTGGCCAGTCAAAGGATGCTGATTTAGCTAGATTCCACTATTTTTACCGTGCAGCTGATTTTATCGCCGATCCTTTAGTTTTTAACGAGGAAAGAACCCAAATTCATATAGCAGCTATGTCTTTTTGTGCCCAACACTTAGGAAGAAGACTTAGGGAAGTTGGTGTAAATATAGATTTGATCGAGCTGGAAAGTAGAGCTTGGTACCAGAATCTGGGCCAAGTTATGTCACTTCGCCCACTTACTCACCGAAATATCGGAGCACAACTTTTGACTGCAGCCGGCTTTCAGGTAAGATTCGCTCAGGAATTAAAAGCTGCTGCTGCTGGAAAAAGGCGGACTTTAACTTACAGTACCTCTTTCGCTAATGAACATCCAGAAGATGCACTTTTACTTCTAGCTGATAATTTATCAATATACGAGGGTGTGCGTCTAAGAAGATGGGAAGATTCCCCCTCCGATTCAAACAAAAGAAAGTTAGATCAAATTCGGATGTGGATAGAAGAAAAATTAGGGCAACCAATTGATCAAACATCCAAGGAACTGGAATCTGAATTAAGAAGATGGCGGGTCATCAGTTTTAGAGAAGCAAATAGAAATTTAGTATTACCCTTTAAGTCAGTGGTTTTTGATATTGGAGGGGTTATCAAATATGGAATAGCTTCTTTAGGTGATGAGAAGTTACTACAAAGAATAGCTCAGATTTATCAAATTAATGACCCACAATCTCTTGAGAAGTTAGCAGAATATTTTAATCAGTGGATGATGGAGGCTAAGATTGGTGCTCAAACTTTTTCTGATCTGGCAGCAATTTTAGCAGAAATATTTGGAAAAGTAGATGAGGCTGGTGAAGATTTAGTAGCAGAGGATAATGGGTTTGTTGATCCAATTATGATTAGAGTTATTAACTATTTAAAAGTAAAAGGAGTGAGAGTTGTTTTAGCCACCAACACAATCCCTAGACACTGGAGAGGAACGACTCAAGATTTTAGAAGAGTTGGTTTAGCTCATCAAAGAATGCCTAAAAGTTTAAAAAACGAAGGTCTTTTAGACACTGATGTTATCCCAGTCTTTACATCATTTGATCTTGGAGTTAGAAAAGGAGGCACTGGGGAAAGTGGAAAGTTTTTCCAAAAACTATTTTCTCATTCTGGTTTAGACCCAGACTCAACTTGGGTAGTAGATGATAACCAATCATTTGCGCAGGAAGCAGCTGCTGTTGGAGCTAAGGGGTATCATTTTAAAACACCCGGCGAATTTGTAGTAGACTTGATTTCTCCTATCTATTAAGCTAAAATCCATCCTAGTGCTAGTTAGAGTTATCCTGATAGATCATTAATCTAGTTGAGGGAAGTTACTTTAGCAGCTAGATTGGTGGTGATTTATATTAAAAAATTATTCGTTGGTTCCCTTCCTTGGGGAGTAGATGATAATCAGCTTCGTGACCTTTTTTCCCAGTATGGTGAAGTTATTTCTGCTGCTGTTTTAAAAGATAGGCAAACTGGCAGATCCAGAGGTTTTGGATTTGTGGAAATGGCAAATGATGATCAAGCTACGGAAGCTATCAATAAATTGAACGGTTCTGATATGGATGGAAGAAAAATAGTCGTTAATGAAGCTCGACCCAGGGAGGAACGTTAAAGTAAGTTAAAATGGCCTCGAGAGATCGAGGCCATTTTTTAAGCATTGACAAATTTTTTCAATTCAGGTTTAATACGCATTACTCTGCCCCCCTAAAGTTTCAAGCAAAAATGGATACATTTAAAAAATATCTAAGACCTTTAGTATTAATAGTATTGTTAGTTGGTTTACTTGGTGGAGCCTATTATCTTTATCAAAACCAAGATTCAACAAATAAAGCACCCACATCCAGGAAGGTTGAAAGGCAAGTTATAACCTTAAACAAATCTTTTGAGTACCCGGTAAGCAATACTGATACGAGCCTTAGCCCCTTAAAAGTGACTTTTGTAACAGCCCAACTTACCAATCGAATTTTGGTTTCCCGAAAACCTCAGTATGCAAGATCTGGAACCAAATATCTAATGCTTAATTTATTATTGGAAAATGAAAATACTAAAAGAATTAATTTTAAAACCCGGGATATTGTCAGATTAATTGATAATAACGGTAAAAAGTTTGCTCCCTCTTATTTTAATAAAACAGTTGCTGTTGAGGGAGATTCTGCCAAAAAAGACGTTGTTGGATTTTTGGTTCCTATTGATATAAAAAACTTTAAAATCCAATATGGACCACTAGCTGGAAGCAAGCAAACTTTAGAATTAAAGTTTAAGTAACTCCTTTTCCCTTACAATAATCTTTCCCTTTTTTTATCTAATAATTATTAGAGGACTTTAAGATATCTTAATATTTATGTATTATTAATTAAGTTATCGGATATGAATTGATTACTTAAATAGTCTCTTGACAATTATTATGAAAGCTCATAACATATCAGAAAAGTATAGTTTGATAGTCCGACCGCCAACGGAGGCTATCTTATCTTCTGAAAGAAGAGAAGCGCGTAAGCGATTCATCTTTTCTTAATGAAGGTAGGAGGGCCTCCGTTTTCTTGTCCGCCTAGGCGGAAAACGGAAACCTAAATAAAATAAGCTTACCTTTATTTATATTTAGGCTTATGTAAAGAAGGGGGGTGAACTTAAATATATGTTAAAAAATTGGCAAAAAGTACCTGCAGCAATAGTTATGGGTTTAACCACCTTAGCTTATGCAGCAACACCAGCATTGGCACTAGAAGGTGAAGCCTCTAATGACCATACTGGTTCAGGTTCTACTAATAATGCAACAATAAACGTTACAAATAACCAAACCGTAAATAATACCAATAACGCTACTATTAATAACACCATAAACCTAACTGCTCGAACCGGCGATAATGACGCTAACGACAACACTGGAAATGGTGAAGTTAATAGCGGTGATGCTTCCGGAAACGCAACAGCAAATACAACCGCAAACACCAATAATACTACCCTTTCATCAGGTGGTACTACTAATGTTACGGCAAGCAATTCATTTACTGGTTCTGGTTCAACAAATGATGCAGACGTTGATTTAGATAATGATGTTGACGTCGATAATGATAATGATTTAGATGTCGATAATGATATCGATATTGAATCTGATACAGGAGGAAATGACGCTAACGACAACACTGGAAATGGTGAAGTTAATAGCGGTGATGCTGATACCTCAGCAGATGTTAATACCTCTGGTAACGACAACGACACAACCCTATCAACTGCTGATGATCCATTAGTTGCAAGTAACGATCACACCGGATCTGATTCTGACAATGATGCAACCATTGATGTCGATAATGATATTGACATAGATAATGACAATGATGCAGACGTTGATAACGACGTTGATTTAGACTCAGACACTGGCGATAACGATGCTAACGACAATACCGGAGACGGTTCTGTTGATAGCGGAAATGCTGATGCTACACTTGATATTTTAACCGACGTCAATTCAAATGACACCTCGGTTGAGGGGGGTTCTGATTTAGATGTTGAAGTTTCAAACTCCAACACTGGGTCTGATTCTACCAATGATGCATCAGTTGATATCGACAATGACTTAGACGTTGATAATGACAATGATTTAGATGTCGATAATGACGTTGATATTGATGCAGATACTGGTGATAACGATGCTAACGACAATACCGGAGACGGTTCTGTTGATAGCGGAAATGCCACTATAGATTTTGATGATAGTGTAGACACTACGGGAAACACCAACGTGACTGAGCTTGACGGACTCTGGGGTAGCACTTCTGGAGTAGTTTCCAATGACACCACAGGTTCAGACTCAGATAATGATGCCTCCTTAGACGTTGATAACGACATTGATATTGATAACGATAACGACGCAGACGTTGATAACGATTTTGATATCGATGGAGAATCAGGAGACAATGATGCGAACGACAATACCGGAAACGGTAGCGTTGATTCAGGAGATGTTACTTTGGGGGGTAGTGCTACTACCGATGTCAACTCTAATACTGTTTCTGGCGTTGAAGCTGGAGACGTAGATGTTGATGCAACCAATGAAAATACCGGATCTGATTCTGACAATGATGCAACTCATGACGTTGACAATGATCTTGATATAGACAATGACAACGATAGTGACGTTGATAATGACGTTGATGGAGATTTGGATTCTGGTGACAACGATGCTAATGACAACACTGGAGACGGTGAAGTAACTTCAGGTGAAGTTGAAGCGGATGTTGATTTCACAACTACACAAAATACAAATAATGTGTAGTTAAGTTTCTTACCTTGGGGCTTTGAGGAAGCCAAGCCCCAAGGAAAAGAAAAAAATTAATTTATAAATAAATGAAGATATTGAATAACAAAATAGCAATAAAAATAGCAGCCTTAGTTTTAGTAATTAACTTGGGTTTTTTTGCGCCAGTTACTTATGTATTGGCTCAAGAGGCTTCCCCATCTCCAGATGGAGGAAGTGCGGAAAACACTGCCTCAGCAGAAAACACGCAAACAGGATCAACTTCTGATAATACTTCCAACACAACTATTGATAACACTTCTAATACTACTAATAACAACACTGCGGATGCCACAAATAATACAACAGGAACGGTTGACTCTGGCACAAATACTGCCTCTGATAATACAGGTAATGCCACAGTGGGAAGCTCTGATGCCACCGCTAACTCCACCACATCTACCAATGTTAATGAAACTTATTATGAACCAATGCCTTGGACAACTTGGACTGGTCAAGGAGATTGGACAACTTGGTCAAGTAATAACCAAACTGGTTCAGGTTCAGATAACAGCGCCAATACAACTGTTAATCAAACAGAGAACCTGACTAATACTAATAATGCTACTGTTAACAACACTGCTGATACAGGTGCTGCCACAGGTTCTAACACCGCTTCAGATAATACTGGTAATGCTACCATTGCAACCGGAGATGCTACTAATAGCTCTGGCACCTCCACAGTTGCCAATACCAACTATATCCAATGGACAGGCCAGGGAGATTGGACAAACCTTTGGAATGGTGAAGCACTAAACTGGATGACAGGGAGTAACTCAACCAATGAATCGGCTGCTA
Source organism: Candidatus Daviesbacteria bacterium (assembly GCA_016176465.1). Lineage (GTDB taxonomy): Bacteria > Patescibacteriota > Microgenomatia > Daviesbacterales > UBA10151 > JACOXD01. Next base: position 38,950 of record JACOXD010000002.1, read on the forward strand.
ATTTTAGTAAAATTTTAGACGTCTTAAATCAAAATGGAGTTGATGTGAACAACCTAATTAATTCCTTCTCCCATAGCGGGAACAATATAGCATCAGATAACACAGGGAATGCAACCATCCATACTGGTGATGCCTCAGTTTTAGCATCCTTATTTAATATGGCAAACTCCAATATCTTTGGAGCAAATGCTATAGATGTTTTATTCCAGGATATTTATGGAAATTATTCAGGCAATGTCTATTTATCAAGCGCTACCCCTGTTTCTTTGAATGGGATAGATGCCGCTCCGATTGAGTATAATTCAGCAAATAGCCAAACCGGATTTAACTCAACTAACAATGCAACAGTGGTAGGCAGCCTAGTTTTAGATATTTTAAACGATAACAGCGGAGTATTACACAACTTAATGAATTTGGAGGCTATTACAGGAGAAAATACCGCCTCTGATAATACGGGGAATGGATTCATTGAAACTGGAAATGCGGAAATAATAGCTAACTTAATCAACTTCTTAAACACTAATATCTTTGCCAATGATGTTTATTTGGGAATGGTCAATGTCTTTGGGGACTGGGCTGGAAACTTGGTACTGCCTGAATATAATGGAACCAATGATGGTGGCTCAGGTGCTTTAGAGCTGGCTGCCAATAATGGCTTTACAGGATCCAATTCTGATAACAACTCAACTACAAATATAAGCAGTGATGCTAGTTTAACCAACAATAATACAGGTATAGTTAATAATAACTTTAACGCTGCTGTTGAAACAGGCAACAATAGCGCATCTGATAATACTATGCATGGATTTGTCAACTCTGGTAATGCTTTTGCTGAGGGAAATGTGGCAAATTGGGTAAATACTAACGTTATATCCGACTCACCATGGTGGTTAGTTTTAGTCAATAATTTGGGCCATTGGACACCTGTGTTATTCCCCTCATACAATAGCGGTACCCAAGTGGTATTGGATATTGATGATTTAGGATTATATGGGGGGGATTCTCCATCAAATTCTTCCGCTTATTCAGGCAATAATATAACCGGCTCCCTATCAGATAATAATGCAACTACTGATTTATCATCTACTTCGAATATTACCAATAACAATACCGGGACCATACATAACAATGTAGATGCACTGGCTTTGACAGGAAACAATGAAGCTGATAGGAATACTGGTAGTGGGACTGTTTTAACAGGTGATGCCTCAGTTTGGATCAATGCTTTAAACTTCTTAAACACCAACGTAATCGCACCATCATTTATGATAACAATTGTTAATATCTTTGGATCGTGGACCGGAGATATTCTAAATTATGGAGAACCATCCACAGTTTATGAACCTCCTCCAGCACCTGAAAATCCCCCTGTTAATAGTGGCGGAGGCATTGAGGGTCAACAAGGCGGAAGTGGAGATCAAGGATCAAGTTCT
>JACOXD010000006.1 GCA_016176465.1 Candidatus Daviesbacteria bacterium
CCAAACTCCTTTCTGTTTTTCTCAAAAAATCCTGGTATCCTATTCCATGAGAATTATCTACAACATCCAAAAATTTAGGCAGTATTTTTTTAAGTTCTCTTGTCCCCTCTACTCCTATCATTTGTATTTCGGCTAAAGGGGAGGCTTGCATTTTAGTAAATAAATACCCAAAAGCCCTAGCATTTCCAAACTCTCCTACATTAGTAAAAGTAGCAGCTGGAAGTAAAACTCTGGCTGTATCACAAGCTTTAGATCTAATGGAGAATTTATAAGCAATATCAGCAGCCTTGATAGATTTTTCATCTTTTAACTTGCTATATTTTTTTAATGTGTTTCCATCAGATAAATCTGGAAACACTTGTGAGTTTTGAGGGACTTGTTTTTTAAAATAGTCTAGAAAAATTTCTACAGATTTTGCATAAAAATCAAAACAATCTCTAATAGTTTTTAGATAAACATCTTTCAGGGGAGATTCCATAATTTTTGGGTCTTTAAAATAAGAATAATCTCCCTCATTATCTTTTTGATCATAAACAACATATCTTGTAGATTTTTCTAAAGGCGAGATCCCAATCCTAGAATCTTCTATAATCTTGGTTGCAACCATTGAAATTCTATCTAAAAATAGATGCCCTCCACCTAATTCAAATACAGAATCATCTCCATATTGCAGTAAAATCCTCTCAGCTACCCCTTCTGCTTTTTCAAAATTTAATACCTTATCAAGGGCTTTTTTACCTTTTAAAATTTGCTCCCAGGGAATATTTTCCTTTTGGGAGACAAATTCTCTCCATAAAAGTTGCCTTGCAGAAAGTTCAGTCCTGGAATACCTGGCTTTAAGCAACGCTGCAAAAAGTTCAGGAACAAAAGTGGTAAGTGCATAAGTAGAGCCAATAGGATCTGTTACAAAATATTTCATCGCTTCCCTAGCCTTTTTTTCTTCTTTAGTATCTCCCTCTTTAGAATATTTTTCTTTTAATGGTGGGTTATATTTGCGTGCCTTAGTTACCCAATCATTCATACTAACTTTTCCAACTCATTTTTTAGAGCAATCTTTAAATCATCTTCGTTTTCCCAATAATGCAGTGAAAAATTTTTATCTATAATTCCTTTAATCATGTTAGATAAGGCATCTTTTCTATCAGCTCTACATAATGCAACAACTTTACCACCACCTCTTAATACCCATCCAATCTCATACCCAACACCCATACTGATCCTTGTAACATCAGCAACTACTAAATCAGAGTCGTTTATCCAATTAATATCTCTTTCATAAATTTGAGGAGGAGTTAGATTAGCTGTATCATTGGCATTTAAATCATGACCTAAAATAATTTCAGTTAAAATTTTATGTCCTAAATCCTTAATAATATTTGTAATCATTATCTTTTCTTCTTTACCTCCCTGTTCTCCCTTAATAGAACAAGCAAAATAAACTTTTAGTTTTCTAGCCATTTTTTAATATCTTGTCTTTATTTAAAACCTTCAAAATTTCTTTATGAATTTCTTCTCTAGAACGCATTTTTCCCTCACTCATACAGTTAATAACTTTCCAGTTAGGCTCAGTCTTAGATAAATATAAATAAACTTCACTAGAGTCTTGGAGGTGTTTTAGGTCTTTTTCTAAAATATCTCTTTTTTCATCCTCTAGATATTCCCTTATCTTTTTAGAATCTACATTTTGTTGTCCAATTTCAGGAGTAACATATAAAAATATGGTCAAATCAGGCCTGGGAAGTTTGTTTGTTTTATATTCCAAATTATCCAACCAATCCATAAATTCCTTTCTTTTTCCAGGTTCAATATTCGCACTCATGTGAGCTTTATTTGAAGACGCGTATCTATTGGAAATAACCAAAAATCCCTTATTTAACCACTCATCAATTAAGGGTTTTGCTAAAAGTCTATCTCCGGCAAAAGCTAACGAAGCAAGGTAAGGGCTAACAAATTTAATTCCTCCAAACTCGCCTTTTAAATACCTACCTGCTAACTTTCCATAAGCATTATCGCTGTAGCGAGGAAAGTCTATAGTTTTAAAGGGAATTTTTAAATGTCTTAATTTTTTTGAAAGTAAATTTAACTGAGTTCCCTTTCCGGAACCATCAGTCCCATCTATTACAACAAATTTACCTTTATTCATATGTTTGTTTTTGTCATTCTGATCCGAAGGGAAGAATCTAATTTTTTCTCTAGATCCTTCTCCGCCAACTGGCGGAGCAGGATGACAGATTATTTATTTCCTCCTGTTGAACCAAAACCACCTCTATTTGGATTTTCTCCCATAGAATTTACTTCCTCCCAATCTACTTTTTCTATTTTTACAAATATTCCCTGAGCCACTCTTTCCCCTTTTTTTACTACTACTGCTTTATTTGTAAAGTTGTAAGCAATAAAGTGATACTCATCACTCTCTCCTGCAAAATCTTGATCACCAATTCCAACACCATTAGCTGGAATTAAACCTTTTTTTATGGGGGTGGAGCCACGGGAGGCAATCATTAACATATAGCCAGGAGGGGTTGCTATTATTACATTACAAGGCACCATTCCCACTTTTTTTGAGAGGATTTTAGTATCAACTCTGGCATAAAGATCTAACCCTACAGAACCAGAAGTATGATACTGGGGTAAAGGAAGGGTTTTGTCTACTCGCTTTATTTTAACTTTCATCTTAATTTGTCATCCTGAGTGTAACGAAGGATCTCTAGATTCTTTACTCGTTCACAGTGACATTATTGTTTTTTAACAAAATTTTTCCAATACTGGCTAGGAATTGGCTTTGGATTATTAGAATATGGATTAGAATATTTTTTAGATCCTAACCTTGGATCTCCATATGGAATCTCAGCTGGTGAGGTTAAAACAGTAAATCTTGTTTGCCCAATTGGCATATTTGGATAAATTATCAAAGGAAACTCAGTTAAATTTGTAATCTCTAAAGTTATGTGTCCTTTAAAACCTGGATCAACAAACCCAGCTGTAGCATGAATTACCAAACCTAACCTACCTAAAGAGCTTTTACCCTCCACATTAGCAATTAGCTGATTTGGGAGCTCAAAATATTCCCTTGTAACTCCTAAAATCAGCTCATGTGGATGAATCAAAGCTCCCTTAAGTGGATCAAGAGTTTCATACTCAACGTAACCCTCAACTGGTTTTTTAACATCAATCACAGCATTCTTAATTGAACGTCTTTTAAAAACAAGAATAGTTGGTGCAAGGTGTATATCAAGGGAAGCGGCCTGAATGTTTAAAGCTGTTGGAGATTTAATTTTCAAATAATTAATTTTGATTGCTTGCTTAATATCTCTGTCTGACAAAACACTCCTTGCAGGCTGCAAAAAGGATAGATCCTGAGTTTTCATGCTAAATCAATCTAACTGAGGATGTAGTAATTTTCAAGTACTAGTTAACGCCTAAGCTTAATTTTGCAAACAAAGCTATTGTTACCACCTTCGTTTGGCTTGACTTTAATAATGATTTAGCTTGACAACTCGGAGTTGGAAGTTATGGTTGGAAACTAATGCCTAGAGTCTCAATTTGGAAGCAGCCTCTATAAATCCTACATACATGGGATGAGGATCTAAGGGGCGGGATTTAAGCTCAGGGTGAAATTGAAAACCTATGAAGAATGGGTGCTTATCAAGTTCCATAATCTCCACCAATTTTCCATCAGTGGAAGTTCCACAAATTATGAATCCATTTTTTTCAAGCAAATCTCTATAGTCATTATTTACTTCATAGCGGTGTCTATGGCGTTCAAAAACTAACGGTGAACTAGGGTTAATTTTTGATCCTTGTGAATATAATTTATATGCAAGAGTCCCCTTTTTGATTTTACACTCCCAGGCCCCTAACCTCATAGTTGCACCATAGTCTCTATTCAATAACTTTTTTTCTTGATCGGGCATTATGTGGATAACTGGATCTTTAGTTTTAGGATCTACCTCTTCTGTGTGAGCGTCTTTTAAACCTAAAATAGACCTTGCAAACTCTACAACTGCAAGCTGCATTCCATAACATAAACCAAGGTAGGGAATATTATTTTCTCTCGCATATTTAATTGTGGCAATTTTCCCTTCTATATCCCTGGGACCAAATCCTCCTGGTACTATGATTCCTTGATAGCCTTTTAGTAAATCAGGATTACCTAAGACTTTGCCAGCATCAATCCAGCTAATCTCAGGCATTAGGCGCTTTGTATATGCAGCATGCTTAATGGCTTCAATTACGGAAATATAAGAATCAGTTAAAGTAAAATCCCCTGTGGCAAAATATTTACCGACAATCCCAATTTTTACTCGATCTTTAGCCTGGTCAACTTTTTTAACAAAAGCCCTCCATCTTCTTAGGTCTTCCCCCTTTTTTTTTAAATTTAACTTCCTTAAAATCCTATCAGTTAAATTTCCCTCTTCAAAAAGAATTGGAACCTCATAAATATTTTTAACATCAGGAGCAGAAATAATATCTTCTCTCTCCAACCCACAAAATAAAGAAAGCTTTCTGCGTCTAGTTTCATCCAGTTTAGCTTCAGAGCGGGCCAGTAAAATATCTGGTTGGATGCCCATGGAATTCAACTCTTTGACAGACATTTGGGCTGGCTTGCTTTTCATTTCACCAATAGAGTCAGGAATGGGAAGATAGGTTAAATGAATGTGTAAAACATCAGCATGTTTTTTGAGTTTGAGCAATCTATTAGCTTCAAAAATAAATACATTTTGCAACTCCCCTACAGTCCCCCCAATCTCAATTAAAACAATATCAGCATCCCTGGCTTTACCTGCTTCTTCAATTCTTCGCAAAATTTCCTCTGGGATATGAGGTACAGCTTCAACACATTCTCCATCATATTCTAAGGCTCGCTCACGCTTAATTACTGAGAGATAAACTTGTCCTGAGGTAGTAAAATTATATCTGTTTAGAGATTCATTTAAGTATCTTTCATAATGACCCAAGTCTTGATCGGTTTCCGAGCCATCATCCGTTACAAAAACTTCGCCGTGTTGAATAGGATTCATTGTTCCTGCATCTACATTTAAGTAAGGATCAATTTTAATAGGAGAAACTTTAAAACCTGCAGATTTTAAAAGCAGGGCAATTGATGATGTAGCAATACCTTTACCTATACCACTAATAACTCCTCCTGATACAAAGATATACTTCATAATAAATTCCAAATCACAAATTACAAGTTTTCCAAACAAATATCAATGTTTAAATATTAAAATTTAGAACTTATTGCTTGTTTGTTACTTGGTGCTTGGATACTTGGTATTTAAATACCGGGGGATTTCTGAGGCCCTCAATAAAATACCAAATCAAACTCTTAAAGTCAACATTTTTTTACTATATTAAATTAGACTTGCATTTTGGAGCGAATTGGCTGTATAAATTGACCATGGTTACTGAAGCATTGATAACAATAAATCCCTTTCAGAGAGAATTTTTGATTCCAAGAGCACAAATAATAGCTACACTTCCAGCCATACAAGCTGAAATTTCCCAGGAACGGGCCAACTGGCAACAATCAAGAGCAGCTACTGCTTTAGCGGATTCTGTTATAGAAGTTTATCAACAGATGGGAAGATTTCCTATACCTTTTCCGGAAAATTTGAGGCAAGAGCTAATTCGTAGAGAAGAAGCGGGTCTCTATGGTGAAATTGTGGGTAAATCTACCTTATATGCTGTATCTTTAAGAGAAGCGGCACAACTACCAAAAAAGCACTACGATATGTTGAAAGTCTTAGAACAACTTAGAGGTGAGCACAGTAGAGAGTATAAAGGCGCTATTAGAAATTTAACGGAAGAGGATCGGCAAATAAGGGAAACCTTAGTTGTGGATTGGAGATCTTTTGTAGCCCAGAATAGGGGGTTATCTGCTTTTGTTGAGTTTTTAACTGATGAAGCGCTCGCACCGACCAGGGAGGAAAACAAACCATTTCTTGAAGCTCTGGCTCGTCATAGAGCAGAAGCTTTAGCTAGACATCAAGGGGAAATGATGGAAGCAGTAAAAAGAGAAGTGAGAGATGATATGTTAAGAGAACTTTCCTTAGTTTCATTTAAAAGATTTTTGGAGCGCTTTATAAATACCAATTCAGGTAAAGGGCCTCCAGGGAATGTTTTAGACTGGCTAGTTTTAGTATCGGATCCGGAAAGTGGAATTGATGCGTTATCTATTTTAAATAAGATTAATAAAACAGGCAGATTTCCTACTGATTTAAAAACTCCCTTTGGTAGTTTTTTGGATGCAGAATTAACTGAAATTATCAATTTAATACGCCCTATAATTGCTTCCTACTACAACCCCCCTTCTCAAAAACAAAGAGTTATTGAATTTAGGCAACCAAAACAGCGTCAACAAAAAGGCAGCTTATATGCACCCGACGTTATAATAAAAGGTGAATTGGAACCTGTTGCTCAAACTCCTAAAACTCCATACGATATCATACTTCCTGGTGATGATAAACCAGCATCAGATGAAGAGCTGAGAAGATTTTTAGAAAAAACTGCTAAAGGATTAGCTAAAGATGGGTACAGGCAGATGTTAGAAGGACTGGAAAAAATCACAGATAACTTAAGAGAGGATGCACACGGTTTAGGAGTAGGGGTGTTGACCAATCAAGCTGTTACTTCTCCTGCCGGCAGAAGAGTTCCTTTATGGCATTTGCGACCTTGGGTTAGGTTAAAGGAACTAACTAAAGAGCAAAAAGATCTAAGGCCTGTTTATTACTTTGACCAAAGGAACTTTCCTCACTGTATTTTTTTAATGGAAATCACACCCCATGATAAATTAGATAGTAATTATAGCTCTTAAGACTTTAACCTAGATTATCAATATCTATTTCTACCACTAATGGTTTATGATCTGAAGCATCTGAATCTATCATCCTAAAGTTAGAAAATTTAAGATCTTTGCTTACAAAAATATAATCTATTCTAAAATCAGCCTTAAAATCTGTAGCTGAAGGCTCAATAGGATTGGGGTCAGTATTAACTAAAACTATTTCTATTTTTTTAACTTCAGGAGAATCTGGCAGTGAGTTAAAATCTCCCATTAAAATAGTACTTTCTTCCTTAATCAGCTGCAAAAGCTTTTCTACTTGTAGCTCTCTTATTTTAGAAGCCTGCTGATTTTCACTCCAGCCAAGGTGGGTAGTAATAACATTAAGAATTTTCCCATTAATATCAATTTTTGCTTTAATAGCAATTCTTGGTTCTGTTTCAGGGGATTTTTGATATAGATCCAACCCGCTTAAAAATATGCATTTAGATTCTAGAATAGGATATTTAGATAAAAGAGCATTACCTATATCAAAGATGGGGGTATGCCTATCTGTTGTAAAAGCTTTGTACCATACCTTTTGATAACCTAACTTTGATGCTATAATCTCTGCTAAATTTAGCCTTCCAATCCCGGATTGTAGGTTCAAATCCTCTTCATCTTTTTCTATTACTTCCTGTAAACCCAAAATATCTGCATTTTCTTTTTTTAAAACCTCAATTACTTGATCTAAATATTTCCCCTTCCAGATATTCCAAGAGAGTATTTTTAGCTTCATCTTATTAATTGTAGCATAATTTGCTAAATTCCAGGCTAAATACTATCCTATAAGTTTGACTTAGAGGCTCAAATTTCTTATAATACTTGTTCATAATTATGTCAGAATATAAAGATTCTCGTTTAGATCGTCGTCAATTTCTCCAATTAGGTACAACAGCTGGTGGCGTGCTCAGTACACTATTACTTCCAGGATTAGCATTTGCCTCACCAAATCGTTCTACCGCTGAAATTTCTCTAGATCAAAGTGAAGTTATTGAGAGGCGTTTAGTTGCTACTTTAGCCAATACCCCTTCTTCCCATGGACTTGAGCTCGTAGAAACTGCGATGGGTGAAAGAGGATTAGTCTTTGTACGCAATGGCAGATCAGAAACTCCTATTACAGATCATTTAGATTCATTCGGAAGCGAACCCGTAATATTTGGTAGAAGGCAATCTATAGAGCCTCAACACCCAAGAGAAGGGTTAGTTTTTATGAGTGACACACGTAGACTAATTGTTTATCCAAATCCTCACGCAGTTATTGGTGCCTCTGCACTACCAGGCGGCGAAGGGTTTATTATTCAAAGCCGAGAAGAAGCTGGAGTAATAACTTTAGCCACATTAGATCCCTATCGCTTAACCCCTCTTTATACCTCTTTACAGACTATGCGCGATAGGAGGTTTGGACCTGTAGTTACCAGCTTTAGACAAACTGATACAGGAGCTTTTGCCAACATGCCCGGAGTGTATGAAGCTTATGGTCCAGCAGTTGATCCTGGACAAGATTACCAATTAGCTAGCGAATTTAGGTTCATAACACGACACATGGTTAGAACAGACACCAAAGATTCTTTTGAAAGAGCTTTCCCCGTACATGTACCTGAAGACTTAAGTTATTCTAAAATCCTAACAGATTTTGTTAAACCTAATGAGATTTATGTTCTTTGGTTAGCCAGTTCAGTTGAGGATAGAAATGGCAATAAAATATCTACTATTTTAGAACTAGATCCCCCTAGAAATCATCTTTGGAGACGTTTTGGTCTAAATCAAGAATTAGAAATAAATAATCCAACTATAAAATCCGCGACAAGATATGGGGAATCTGTTTACCTTTTAGTTGATTCCAAGGACTTGGAAGATCAAGAGAGATCTCTCATTATTAAAGTATCTACTACACAACCTCAAAACCAAGAATTAGTAGACACTGATGGTTGTGGAGGAGAGGTAATTAAAAAACTAGAGATCATAGATTATGATGGTAAGCCTGGATTTGTCGCAATAACAGCTAATAGAGTTTATTCTAAAATACAAAATAGACCTCAATCAGACTGGAAAACTGCACAACTAGTTTAATAACACCCTCAGGGTGATTTAGCTTTACACCTTTTCTTCTTTAGGCTTTGTCCATGAAGCATATTTACAATTTGGGTAATTTTTACATCCATAAAAAACTCTTCCTTTTTTAGTTCTTCTAACTACTATCTCTCCCCCATCTTGGGGGCATTTAGCATTTATTTTTATATCCAGACTTCCTGTATATTTACACTCAGGGAAGCCTGAGCAAGCTAAAAACTTACCAAACCTGCCTATTCTAATTACTAAATTTTTGCCACAATTAGGACATTTTTCATCTGTCATTTCTAGCTCTAATTTAACTTTTCCTGCTTTTTCTTCTGTTTTTTCTAATTTTTCTTCAAAAGGAGTGTAAAAATTTTTTAAAGTTTCTTTCCAGGGTCTCTCACCCCTTGAGATCTCATCCAATTGATCCTCCATATTAGCCGTAAATTTATAATCAAAAACATCTGGAAAATATTTAATTAAAAAATCCACTACAGCTATCCCTAAAGGTGTTGGGAATAATTTTCTTTCTTTTCTTTCTATGTAGTAGCGCTCTGTTATTGTGGCTAAAATTGGGGCATAAGTAGAAGGTCTACCTATCCCCAGCTCTTCCAGTTTTTTAATTAAAGATGCTTCAGTATACCTGGGAGGAGGTTCAGTAAAGTGTTGAGAAGGCAACACCTGAACCATATTTAAATCTTCCCCCTCACTAAGTTTTGGCAAAATCTGCTTTCTTTCATCTTTATCCTGAGCGTCCGCAGTGAGCGAAGCCGAACTGGAGTCGAAGGACTCTTCCTCAACTTGTTTTACCCCATATACACCCAACCATCCATCAAACTTTAAAACAGAGCCAGTTGCTCTAAGAAGATATTTATTCTTTGGGGGTCCTGCCAGCTCGGTATCTCGTCGTACCTCCTCATCTTGTAACAACTGCGCTGCGGGGGTGCGCCGAGACCTCTCCTCCCTGTCACCCTCCAAAGAGGTAACTACATCCACAGTAGTCTGATCTAAAACAGCCTCATTCATTTGAGAAGCAAGCGTCCTTTTCCAAATTAGATCATAAAGTCTGCCATGATCCCTTGTCAGACCATTCTGAATTCCGACATCCGACATCCGATATCCGATCTTGGTTGGCCTAATAGCCTCATGAGCCTCCTGGGCATTTTTTGATTTGGATTTATAAAATTTAGGCTGATGGGGTAAATAAGCTTTGCTAAAATTTGAGGAGATATAAGCTCTAATAGCTGATAGCGCTGATTGAGCTAAATTAAAAGAATCAGTTCTCATATAAGTGATTAACCCTTGCTCATAAAGGTTTTGCGATAACATCATAGTTTTTTTTGCTGTAAAGCCAAGTTTGTTCCCAGCATTTTGAACTAAAGTAGAAGTGATAAAAGGAGGGGAGGGGTAGCGTTTAACTTGCTTTTGCGTTATTTTAGAGATCTGATAACTAGCTTCTTTTAGATCAGCTACAATTTTATCTGCTTCTTTTTTGTCTTTTACATCTGCCTTTTTACCATTTACCTCAATCAGTTTGACAAAAAAGTTTTGCTTTTCAGTATTTTCCAATTCTACTTCTATAACCCAGTATTCTTGTGGTTTAAACTTCTCAATTTCTCTTTCTTTTTCTACTATTAACCTTAAAGCAACAGATTGAACTCTACCTGCAGATAATCCTCTTTTTATTTTTTGCCAAAGTAGGGGGGAGAGTTTATAACCTACCAGCCTATCTAAAACTCTCCTAGCTTGTTGAGCATCTACCAATTTTATGTCTATATCTCTTGGGTTTTTAAATGCATCATCTATAGCTTCTTTAGTAATCTCATGAAAAACGACCCTTTTTATTTGGACAGATTTGGACAAATTCTTTTCTGTTCTATCACCTCCTACTGCCAAATCGTCCAATCGAACTTCTCTCTGATCTTGTCCACTTTTAACTTTTAACCTCGGGCCCCCGGATGGGAGTTTAACTTCAGGATTACTCAGTAATTCTGCTGTGTGCCAAGCAATAGCTTCACCTTCCCTATCAGGGTCTGTGGCTAACCATATTTGTTTAGCTCCCTTTGCTATCTTTTTAAGCTCATTTACCCTTTTTCTTTTATCTCTGGGAATAATATATTTAGGTTCAAAGTTAGCCTCTATATCTATTCCTAATTCAGCCTTAGGTAAATCCCTAATGTGGCCCATTGAGGCTTCAATTTGGTAACTATTTCCTAGAAACCTCGCTAGAGTGCGTGCCTTGGTAGGGCTCTCTACTATTACAAGATTATTCATATTTTTAACTTTCCAGTAAGTTTACCTTACTTGTCAAGTATTCTAATTATTTGACATCTTATTCTATATTCTATTCCACCTGGGAGGTGGATTAGCTAGACACCTAGGGAATTTCTGTTAAGTTTTAGAAGAATTATTTTGGTGGTCTGATGCTATCAAGTTGCTTTTGGTATGCTTCACTTGTCTGATCTCTAAAAAATCGAAAAACAGTAGCTGCTCCTGCCACTACAACCATGGATAAACTCCCCCAAGTAGGTATTGCCTCCACGGACATAGATCTCGTACTTCCTGGAGAAGTTGCTTCCATAGCAGTTGTTAAAGCAATTGTTAATAATGGTCCACCAATAATAAAAGTTCTCATCATCCTTTCCTTCGTTCTGGCATCGACTATTTGTGTCTCTAAATTTCGTATTTGTTCCTCTTACTTAATTTTTTCCCTAAGTTCGTGTATCGCAGGAGAATGGTTAGGCAGTAACCTCCTCCCGCCAAGACCTATAACAACATTCCCGCCTAATCTGAACCTTCTTGCTGCAAACCTTTCTTGAATTCCTGCTTGATGTCCTTCAAGACTTCCTTCACCCCATCGCATAATAAAGTATTATAAGGGTAAATATTTACCAAAATCAATTTTCATAGTAAAAGGAGAGGTGCAAAGCTAATCCACCTTTCAGGTGGATTATATAAGGCACCTATCGGGTATGAAATAGCTAGACACATGAGGAGTGGATTTTAGTTAACCAGTTAGGGAAAGACCATTCCCATTTAGTAAGGTTGGCGGACGCTGACAGTTTTTAATAATCTTAACCCACGAATTTAAGGAATCGTTAAATTTATACTTGTCAAATTGTCTTGATCTAATATAACCTAGCGTAAATCCTACCGGTGCTAAGATACTAAGCGTAAGTCCAAAAACTCTTCCTAAAAATGTTGGATTTACCTCCGGACCTGCCATCAAAATTGCCCAAGTCGTTGCAGCTGCTACACCACCAACGCTCAGATCGATTAATAAAGATCTAAGTGCCCTATCAACTTCAGATTTTGAAACAGGGATTTCTCTCTCTGTAGCCATTTATTTTAAAAGAAGCTTGCGTGTTGCTAGTAGCCCTGCCCCTAAGAAAAGATAAAACGCTGCTTGAGAGATATCATTTATTTTGGCATTTTCCCTTTCCCTTTTTACAACTCTAAGACAAGACTCTTGATCTTTCTTTTGCTGTTCTTTTTGGAATTCCTCGGATGGAACTTGATCAGTAGCTGGGTAATAAGCACTGTAGGGTATCTGGCAATCTTCCTCTCTTTGACCATAATATGGTGGGATACCTGAAATATTTAGAGGCACAACAGCACTACCTGTAGGATATTGGGTAAATAGGGTAAAATTAGCTGCTGTTTTTAATGCAGCAAACAGTCCAATTAGAAACAAAACTGTACCTACAAATAAAAACCAATTTGAGACACTATCTTTCATCACTTATTAAAAAATATAGCGCAATTAACTAAGCATGTCTACACCCACCTCAATATTTTCTCCTTTAGCAATCTGATTATTTAAAATCATCATAGCTAATCTAGCTTCTAAGGTATCTTGGATTAATCTTCTTAAGGGTCTTGCCCCCAATACAGGATCAAATCCTTTTATAGCTAATTGCTTAACTAATCCCTCTTCAAAGCTGATTAAATATCCTTGATCTTTCATTAAAGAAGCTAGTGATTTAAGTTTAAGATCAACAATTTTTGTTAAGTCTTCAGCAGATAAAGGTTTAAAAATCACAACAGAGTCAAATCTATTAACTAACTCTGGCTTAAAAATATTTAATAACTCCTCCTTTACGCCTTCTTCCAAATCAGCCAGGCTCGCTCCTTTGGCTAACCCATTAGCAATAGTTAAAGAAGCCGCATTTGATGTAGCAATAATAATAGAATTGGTAAAATCTATTTCCCTTCCAGAACCATCTGTTAAATGTCCATCATCTAAAACCTGTAAGAATAAATTTAGGATATTTTTATTGGCCTTCTCAAACTCATCTAAAAGTAATAAGACATAAGGCTTGTTTCTTATTTGATCTGTTAAAACTCCAGGGTTTTCTTGGGTACCAATTAACCTATTTAGAGAATCTTCGTTTTGGTATTCACTCATATCAAAGCGTAGATAAGCTCCTCTATCCTTAAAATAGATCTCAGCTAGTGTTTTAGCTAATTCTGTTTTCCCAACCCCTGTTGGGCCAACAAATAAAAATGAACCTATTGGCCGATTTTCTTCCCGCAAAGCTGCTGCAGCTCTTCTTAGGGTATCTGCTACTGCTTTAACAGCTTCTTCTTGGTCAATCAATTTTTCATGGATTAAGTTTTCTAAATTTAATAATCTATCTCTTTGAGTACTACCAACAGCCTCTAGTGGGACATTTATTCTTTCTGATAAAACTTTTTTAACTTCATAAGTTGTAATTTTGCCATCTTTTTCTAGTGCTTCTGCCTCATTTAAAATTGCTAGCGCACTATCAGGCAAAACTCGATCGTGAATCAGCTTAAATGAGAGTTCCACCATTTCTTTTATTGCCAGATAATTTACTTTAATTTTTTTATCCTTCTCTAAATTAATGGCGTATGTTTGGAGAACCTTTATAGTATCATCCTTACTTGCTGGTGGAACTTCTACTCTGGTAAATAGCCTAACTAGTGCAGAATTTTTTTCTAGAATCTTGGAATAACTCTCTGATTGGGTTGAACCAATAAATTGAAACTCGCTTGATTCTAAATGGGGAAGCATCAATGAAAATAAATTAAACTCAACTCCGACCTCGCCAATTCCTAGGTTTGATATCTCATCTACATAAATAATAATATCATCGGCAAACCTTACTTCTTCAAAAATGTTTTTAATTTTCTCTGCCAAAGATCCTTGAGTTGATACTCCAGACATTAGTTTACCCAAATCCAGCCTAACTAATCTTTTTGTAGCCAAACTGGGAGGTGCATCCCCTGTGACAATTTTTTTGGCTAAATAATTTACCAAAGTAGTTTTTCCTGCACCTGGAGGCCCTACTAAAATTACATTTTTATCTTTTTCTTGAGACAAAATATTAACAACCTCAGATAAGACTTCCTCCCTACCTATAAAATCTGGGAATCCTTTGGTAGCAGCCATTTTGGTTAAATCTTCTGAAGCAGAATCTAGTGAGGGGGTTGGAACACCCAGCCAACCCCTATTTACCCCTTTTAAATGTTTGACGCTAAATTTATTATCCCAAATATAAACAGCTTGCCATGTATTTTTTTTAAGTTGCAAGTAACTTATGGTGTTTTCAAAATCAGCAAGATTTAAGTTTAACTTTAAAAGCTCCTTATCAATTAAGGGGATTGATTTAAGCATTGCCAGAAAAAAGTAACCTTGATCGAGCGACTTTGCATTATTTTTTTTAGCCAAAGATAGAACTTCCTTATATATAGCATCTGTTATAGGGATATTGAAATTTTCAAAATTGGTTTTATCTATTTCTAAGTTATTTAATATTTCTTGAACCGCTTTTGACTCTAAGATTTTTTTCCAAGTTAAATCTATTTTTTCAAGTTTTGTAGCATCTAATATTTCATCGGGTTTTTTTATTTCAGCCAAACTTTTTCTTGGTAAAATCATTACTCTTAATGCAAACAATCCCAATCCTAAAATAAATATAACTTTAAGCATTAAACTTAAAAAAATAGGATTTGGGATAAAAATTAATATTGGCAGTGCAAACCAAATTAATGCTATAGTTAAAATTGCCAAAGTGGCAAACACAAAGGCTATTAAACCAATCAAGATTCTAAAAAGCCTAAAAATTACACTTAATACTCTGCCAACAATTGATGAGTCATGGAAAAGGGGTACAAAAAGCAACCTGGCCATTAAAAAAACTGCTAAATCCTCCTCCAGTAAGGCTATAGTATTGGACCAAATCATCATAAATGTAAAAAAAGAAGAAGGATACCAAAACTTAACTATTCTTACGGGCAACTCAAACATAGATAATTTAACGCACTCTGATAACTGCCCCTTCTGTATCTATCTCTACAAAATGTTTAGAGCTTCCTTGAAGATAAGATGGGCATTGATTTTCAGGCAGATTATCGACGCTAGAGCGGGGTTTGTGTACTATGTCCGCAACCCAACCTGGGATTAAAGCATCAGAAAGACAAGGACCTCCTGTTAAATCCATATTATTCCTTTTGCTTTCTCTAAAAAGTACTAACGCCTGATTCACAGCTCGATCAGCTTCTTGGGAAAGCCCACTTTGGTAGCCTCTTTGCTCCTTATTAAACCAAAAAATAGCCAATCCTTCTAAGGAGATAACTGCCAATACTAAAATAAATAATTTTAATCTAAAATCCATATACTTAATTTAATCATTTTTTAGTAACTAGAATCTAGAGTCTAGAATAAACTCCTCCACCTAAATTTCTGACAATTCCTTGAATTTCCATTTTCATCAAACTGGAGCTTATATTTGCCGCTGATTGTTTAAGCAATCGGCAAAGTTCATCAATATGTTTGGTTTCATTTTCTAATAAATTATAAATTTGCATTTCTAATCCAGTAAGGTTTGGTTTTATCTGCTCTTTACTTGAGTTAATATTATCAACTCCAAGTTCCTCCAAAATATCCTTTGTTTCGTAAACTAACTTGGCCCCTTCTTTAATTAGTTTAGCAGGCCCAATAGATAACTTAGAGGTAATAGGTCCGGGCACTGCAAAAACCTCTCTGCCATATTCAATTGCCAAATGAGCAGTAATCAAAGAACCTGAATCTCCTGAAGCTTCAGTCACTAAAACTGCAAGAGATAATCCGGCAATAATTCTATTTCTGGATGGGAAATTTCCAGGTAGTGGGGGGTATTTGGGAGGAAATTCACTCAAAATTATCCCATTATTTTCAATAATTTCTAAAGCTAGTTTGCTATTTTCAGAAGGGAAAATATAGTCAATGCCTGAACCTAAAATTGCAACAGTTTTTCCTTTATTAAAAACAGTAGTTTTATGAGCGAGTGTGTCTACTCCTTTTGCTAAACCTGAAACAATACTAAAACCCGCCTCAACTAATTCCCTGGTAAACTTTTCTGTAACTAATTTTCCATAAGAACTCACTTTTCTTGTACCAACCACAGCAATAGTTTTCTCCTCATCAAAAATAAAATTTCCCTTGTAGTATAAAACGATTGGCGGATCATAAATTTGTTTTAAAAGTTTAGGATAATTTTCATCAAAAATAGTTAAAATTTTTATATCTTTTTCAATAACTTTCTCTAGAAATTGCTCCGGTATTAAACTTTTTCGTGTATCTTCTAAATTAGCAATAACAATATCAGGAATACTCAAAGCTTTTAATTCATGAAGAGTTGCCAACCAAGCCAGTTTTGGATCTTCAAAATGATCCAAAACTTTCTTTAGTCTAATTGGACCCAGTCCATCTATAGAATGTAGCGCTAAAAGATAAGCTAAATTTTTCATTTGGATTTTCCAAGATCAATTTAGTATTATTCTTATACCATTTCAAGTATGAATAATAAAAAAATTAAGATTATTCTCCTAAAGACTTGGCGCTTTCTGTAGCTACAATTGGAGTTATATCTTTTACTAAATTAGTTTTATCAGGAGAAAGAAACCATCTTAAAATTTCTTTAGCTACAGGGGAGGCAACTGATGAGCCTTCCCCACCTCCCTCAATTAAAATTGTGACTGCAACTTTTGGAGTATCTGTGGGTGCATAGGCAGTATACCAAGCATGAGTTTTATTCTTAGGATCTCCAAACTCAGCTGTTCCTGTTTTGCCTGCAGTTGCTATTGGAAAAGTAAAAAATGGCCAAGCAGTACCTCCTATCTTTGGTACTTCTTCTAATCCTTTTTTGACCAAGGCCAAATTTTCCCCATTAATTTGGGTAACCAGCGATGGGTTATATTGGAATTTTTTTATTTCTCTACCTTGCGAGTCAGTAATTTTTAAGGCTATATGCGGAGGGTATTGTTTACCATCTGCTGCTACTATTCCCATCATTACGTTTAACTGTAAGGGAGTTGTTAAAACGAATCCTTGGCCTATAGACATATGGAGGGTATCTCCTGGGAACCAAACCTGATCCATATAATTTAACTTCCACTCGCTACCTGGAATTACTCCAACTTCCTCACCTGGTAGATCAATCCCTAATTTTTTACCTAAACCTAGCGATTTGGCTGTTTCTCCTATTAACTTTTCCCCTGTTAATTGGCTAAGTCTATAATAGAAAATATCATTGGAGCGTTTTAGCGCTTTAACTAAATCTACACTTCCTTCTTTCCTTCCATATTGGTTAAAAAACCAATTTGAAAATTCAAATTCCCCTAAATATATAACCCCTGTATCTTCAAAACTGGTATTTTTATCGATTTTTCCGGAAATTAAACCGGCAAAACTGGAGACAATTTTAAATACCGAACCAGGAGGGTAAACTCCGGCTATACTTCTATTCAAAAATGGGAAGTGTTCTCTGTTTAAAGCATTTTCTAAATCTGATGGATTATAGGAAGGATAGGAAACTAGGGCTAAAATTTCACCAGTTTGAGGATCAGAAACTAAAGCAGCGGCACAACAAGAGTTAGCTTTAATAGCAGCTTCTTTTATCAATTTAAAGGTAAGCAGCTGTAAATCTTTATCAATGCTAAGATATAGATTTTGGCCGGGAGAAGGTTTGCTCTCTCGCAGCAACCTCTTTTTCTTACCCTGCGCATCTATTTCAACAATTTCCCCACCATCTTTACCTCTTAAAATAGACTCATAAATTGATTCAACCCCTTCTTTTCCGATTTTATCCCCAAGCCTAAGCAATTTATACTTAGGATCCTTTAGTTCCTCATCAGTTATCTCAGCTACATAACCTAACACATGTGCACCTGCTTCTCCCAAAGGGTAGGAACGGATGTGGTCTATCTCCAAATTGTTAAAAAGAGGATTACCTTCTATCTCTAATTTTAGCGCCTCATCCCTAGTAATTGTTCGTATTTTTTTAGCTCCAGGTGAACTTTCATCGATTCTAAATCCTGGTTCGTTTTGAGCTAAAATCTTGCCATTTCGATCATAAATTACACCTCTTGGCGCATGAATAACTTTTATTTGCACCCGATTAAAATCTGAAAGTTCACGATTAGTTGATCCTTCGATTATTTGTAAATGAAACAACCTAAATAAGAAAGTGGCAAAAACTACTATGACTATGATGAGCAAAAAATATCTTCGCCAAATACTAAAAGAAGGAGTTAATTCATTATAAGAGGACCATCCATAAACTAATGACTCAATCCATTCTTGATTTTTTTCGTTTTGCTTAAAATGCCCACTTTTAACGGAAATCTTGGCCATTTGGTCTTTAAAAGCAAAACCCAAGAACTTTTTCTTTTTCATTCTTAACTTTTAACTCTTAACTTTATTTGGGGTCTAACTATAAATCTTCCCTCCCAAAACCTAAGCAGAAAATAGGTTGGTATAGAAATACAAGTTTCAACAATTATTTTTCCATAACTTAAACTTATTTTAAGAAAAACAAGTTCTCCAAAAGCCATTAATAAAAATCCAAGAAAAGATAATGGTAAAATTGCATAGATGTTTGAGTGGATTGGAGTAATTTTAACTAAAGAGAGTAGCTTACTTATAAGTAGAAAAAAAATAGCATAAAAGCCAATATTTTGTGAAGAGAGAAACCCTACTAAAATCCCACCCAAAAAAGCCAAAAAAAGATTCATCTTTTCTGAAACTATTAATGTTCTAGCGATAAGTAAAGTTAAGCAAAGGTTGAGAGGAATTAGGGTGGTTTGCAAAATGGCTGCAACAATCAAAATTACTAAGAATAGTTTCATTATTCGATAATAGTTAAAGTCCAACCAAAGTTCGGCCAAAAAATGCCAAATCTAGTTTGTTATCACAAAGACAATATCTAAATTAGTTACTTCAAAAATAGGTTTCACTTTGGCTTGTTTAAAAATTTGATTATCCTCATCTTTAACCTCGGAAATACTACCTATTATTAATCCTCTAGGAAAATTAATTTCTGTCCCTTCTGTATAAACTAAATCTCCAATATTTAGTGGTTCTTGGTGTAAAATTTTCTCCATTAACATCTCTGAGCCAAACTGGCCAACCAAAATCCCTCTGGCCCGCCCATTTTTATTTGAGGCAAAAACAGAGATTTTTGAATCTGGATCTGTTGGTAAAATAACTTTGGATTGCCTTGGAGAACTTTCAGTAATTTTACCAAGGTAATTATCCTTATAAACTATAACCATATCTTTTTTCACTCCATCTATACTTCCTTTATCTATAAGCAAAAACCTAGAAATCCCTACAGGTCTGGCTGCAATTTGAGTAAAAGTTTGTGGATCTAGAGAACGTTGCTGTTCTAAAAACCCCTCAGTTTCTGCCAATTTTCTTCTTAAATTAGCATTTTCAGATAAAATTTGAGCTAACTGTTCAGTCAGGGCTTTTTTTTCCTGTCCCGCACGCCTCGCTAAAAAAATAAATTCAAATTGCCTACTAATAGCCACACCTGATCTATACAAACCATACTGGATAGGAACTGTTACAATTTGGACAGCTTGTTTAGGTAAATTTAATAAATTTAAATTATCTGCAAAAATTAAAAGTAAGGAAATAAATAAAAGAGGGATAAAATATTTATAATCCTGGAGCAGCGCTTTTAGCATATGGGAAATATACCAAACTTTATTTAAGATGACAAAGCTATATTTTAGAAGCTTCTCAGGGATAGATTACTTGTCCAACTGCTACCATAATTTGCTCACCGTTAAAAACAGGTACTTCTCTTAAAACTACTTTTTTTACTCTTCCTTTTACTTTTACCCCATTAAAAGGTGTCCAGCCACACTTGGTATATAAAAACTCATTTCTAATCTCCCACTGCTCATCTAAATCTACCTCTATATAAGTATTATTGTCATCCTGAGCACGGGCCCCCAGAGGGGAGAAGGATCCATTTAGATTCTTCGTCTCGCCAAAGGCGGACTCAAAATGACGGGAAGAAAGTCCAAAAACTTTCTTAGGATTAGTTGAGGTTAGTTCTATTACCCTTTCTAAGGTCAATCTCTTCTCAGCTACAGCATTTAAAAGTAACGGTAGGGTGGTTTCTAACCCTGGGACCCCAAAAGGAGGGTTTTCTGATTTTAATTTTTCATCAACAGTGTGAGGTGCATGATCAGATGCAACCATATCCAAAACATCTAAATTTTTCCAAATATATTCAACATCTTTTTTAGAAGATAGCGGTGGTTTCATAATTCCAAAAGGTCCTAATCTTTTTAAATCTTCATTTGTTAAAAATAGATGATGGGCAGAAACTTCAGCAGTAATTGGCATTCCCGCTTCTTTAGCTATCCTAACTTGATCAATTTCTGAAGCTAGCGATAAATGACAAACATGGAGTCTTTGTCCATGACGTTTTGCCAGATCAATCGCCGTGGCTAGGGTCGGACCCTCTGCGTGAACCATAATTATTTTACTCTTGGGCCAGTTAGCAAAAATTAACTCCAAATCATTTTGATCCTCAATAAGTAGGGGACCTGTGGTGTGATTCATATACACCTTTAGCCCCCAAACTTTTTTCTTTACTTGTTCAAAAAAAGGAACAGAAACTTTAGAGCCACCAAAGTGAAACCCTAAATCACAAAATATCCTCCCAGGAGCTAAATCTATTTTTTCTTCTAATGATATATTGTCAACTATGGGGTTTGGGTTATTGGGCATGTCAAAAATAGTAGTATACCCTCCTGCTATGGCAGCTTTGCTGCCTGTAGCAAAGTCTTCTTTTTGGATATTCCCAGGCTCTCTTAAGTGAACATGGACATCAACTAGACCTGGCAGTTTAACAATTTTAGACATTTAAATTCCTTGAATAATTTAAATATTTTACTGTTTCATCATACTGATCCTTAGATATTGTTTTAGTACTCAAATAATAATCTAAAAGCTGACTTAAAGTTAAAGCAGAATATATTTTATAACCCTTCTCTTCCATAACCTCCTTACCTCCTTCTTCTCTATCTATTAATATAAGTAGACCCATCACCTTATAGCCAAGGTCTTCTGCGACGTTTATAGCTTCCATTTTTGATCCTCCTTTTGTTATCAAATCATCTACTATTAAAAGCTTTTTTCCATTTCCTTTTTGTGCATTACCTGCTGGGAGTATTTGATGATGTTGTGGGGTATCATCCTTTTCAAGGATTGCTACATAAGGAATACCACTAATCTCTGAGAATTTTTTTGCATAAGGTACCGCTGCATTAGGAATTCCCGTACAAAAATCAGGTCTTTCATCAAGTTTAATTTCATTTAAAACTTTAGCTATCTGATCTATAACATTCCCTGGAAGGCTTCTTAAATTTATATACATTGGAGAAAGAGCAGCTCCTGGAGTAACTTCGTGGTGTTTAAAAACAAATTCTCCAGGATCTATCCTAAAATCAAATGGTGAGGTATCCCTGATAATATGATAAAATTCGAAACTTCCATCAGGATTTTGCTTTCTTCTTCTAATTTTAGCTTGAGTCTTGGTTTTAAACAGTAAATCTGCTAATTTTTTTTGTTTGGCAGTTAATTCACTCATAAGTATTTATGCAGCATATTTTAGGACACTTCGATGTAACTCCTCTGTCTTGGCTCTGGCAGCTTCTGCAAAATCCTCACCCGCTGATGCAAAAATGATTGTACTACTGGAGTTTATGATCATTCCCCAACCTCTGGAATCTCTTCCTGCTTGAATGGTTGCTTCCACATCTCCATCTTGAGCACCGAGTCCAGGAATTAAGATTGGAATATCTCCAATGATGGATCTAACAACTGCAAGTTCCTTTGGAAAAGTAGCCCCTACTACTACTCCACAGTTACCATTTTTATTCCATACAGTAGCTACTCTCTCGGCCACCGTCTCATAGAGAGTTTTGCCCGTATCAGCCAGTTTTTGATCCTGAAATTCCCCATTACCTTTATTAGATGTTTTAACAAGAATTATAACTCCTTTATTTTTATAAGCTAAAAATGGATCTAGAGCATCTTCTCCAAAATATGGATTTACTGTGACTGCACCGAACCCCAAATTATCAAAAATAGATCTAGCATAGGATGCACTAGTTCTATCTATGTCACCTCTTTTGGCATCTAATATAGGTACTATATGGGGATAATTTTTATTTATGTAAGCTGCTGTTCTAGCAAGAGCATTCCAACCTTCTGCACCCTGTTCTTCATAATAAGAACTTTGGGGTTTAAAAGCACAAACTAAGTCAGCAGTTGCATCAACTATAGCTCTGTTAAATTCAAATATTGCATCCTCAACTGAGCTACCATCCTTAACTGCTTGAGGTAGTCTCGCATAATCACTATCCAACCCAACACAAACAAATAATCCTTTTGCCCACTGCCCCTCAAGCTTTGTTACAAATTCACTCTTTCCCATTGCAAGCAATTTACTATTAATTAAATTAAGTGTCAATGTTAATTTGCGGTGTTAGTTAGATTGATCAATTAGCATTTTGTATCTGATACAAAGGAATGCTATAGCTTATGTTTGTATCATTTATTACACCTCCTATCACACCTCCGAGGTGTGATAAAAAATCTTCCTAAGTTTGATATATTTAATATATATTGTCCAAAAATGAGGGGTTTGCTAGTATGGAAAAATGTTAACTAAACAGGATTTGGAAGCAATAGATAGGCTCGTAACTAAAAGATTAGATCCTATTAAACAAAGAGTAAATGAAGTAGAAATCAGTTTAAGATCAGAATTGCAGGGAGAAATTGGTTCATTAAATAAAACAGTAGGTTCATTAAGTGGGACAGTAGAGGAGTTGAGGAAAGATATGAACAGAGGATTTAAAGATGCACGTAGAGAATTAAACAAATTACACCAGAGTCAGGAAGAAATTATTAAATTCTTTAATGAAGAAGCTTTATCTCTAAAAAAGGAGGTCGATAGAATTGAAAAAGTTCTTAATCTCCCTCCATTACCCAAACTCACTTCTTGACAGCAAATTCCTTCTAACTTATAGTAGCTTTGAGTTAATGAAGGCTAATAATAGGGGCAAATCTTCAAATAATCTTCTTCATCCCAATCAACCCACCTTTATATATGATATTAATAAACCTTGGGAAGAGGTGATAAAGAGTGAACCTATTTGGCTTTCTCAAAAATTCCCTCCCCGCCCAAAACTTTACTGCTTTTTAGGACACACCCTAATTTCCCCTGTCGTTATAGCAGCGGGGCCTGCCTCTGGAAAAATCTGGACAGATTTTTACTTTAAGATGGGCTATGGTGCTGTAATTCAAAAAACTATGAGAACTGCTCCCCGCAGCTCTAACTTAGCTCCTAATATTGCTATTGTTAAAGCAAGCAAACCTATAGCTAGAAATAGTTTAGGTCAAACAATGCATGCTACTATGAACCAGGATGAATATCCTAAATTTCAAAGCATCACCAACTCTTTTGGCAACCCCTCACCTCTACTTTCAACTTGGGCTAATGAGTTAAAAGAGCAAAAGAAGGGTGTTAATCCAGGGCAATTATTAGGGTGCTCAGTAACAGCCTCTATTGGAGAAAACTCAAGCTGCAGCGTTATCTTTGGTGAGAATCCCCCAATCTCCCAGGTTTTAGAAGTAGCCACAGACCTTTTAACAGCAGCCTCTGTTGCTGTAACTTCAGGAGCTGATTTTGTGGAGTTAAATTTAGCTTGCCCTAATGTAATGGAAAATACTGAAGAAAGTGAGATGTTTCAAAACGCCAAGTTGATTCAATATACTTTAGAGGAATTTAAAAAAAGATTTCCTAATATTCCAATAGGATTTAAGTTTGGCTTATATAAAGATAAAGATCAAATGAAGCGAGTTTTTGCACAAGCAGGAGATAATCTTGATTATGTTTCAGGAATTAATGCCTTAGCTATGCCTGTTGAGGCTGAGGATGGTAAAGATATTTTACCCGGAAGGAAAAAGAGTGGTGTTTGTGGAAGGGTAATTAAAGATATTGCACTAGAACATATTGAGTGGGCCTCCCAAATCAGAGAAGAAGAAGGGTTAAAGTATGAAATACTAGGTGGTGGGGGAATTTTAGAATCTGAAGATGTAGATAAATTTTTAAACCTAGGTGCTAATGCAGTCCAAGTTGCAACAGTAGCCCTAACTAATCCCTTATTTGCTCATCAATATAGCCTCCACACTCAATATCAATCCCATGCAAATTAATATATCACTTTACTTGAGACCTCCTGTTACCCTAACTTTACTTAATAAATCCAGATCATCTAGCAACTTATAACAACCCCTAACCACTGTAGTTAGAGGATCCTCTGCTATCCAAACTGGCATTTTAGTCTCATCTGACAACCTTTTATCAAACCCTCTAATTAGAGCTCCTCCTCCAGTTACCACAATTCCTCTCTCAAGTAGATCCCCTACAAGCTCTGGTGGAGTTTCCTCTAAAACCTCCTGGATTGCTCCAATAATTTGATTGAGAGTAGAACTCAAAGCTTCTCTTACCTCTGAGGCAGAAATCTTAATGGATTTTGGTAAGCCCGTTGCAAGTTCTCTTCCCCTAACTATTGTTTCCCTTTCTTTTTCTAGCTGTATCGCAGAACCTAAATCTATCTTTACCTCTTCTGCAGTCCTCTCACCAATCAACATCCCATATCTCATCCTTAAATAATTAATTATATCTTGATCCATCTCATCTCCAGCTATTCTTAAAGATTTATTTATGACCATTCCACCTAAAGAGATAACTGCTATCTCTGTTGTGCCTCCCCCAATATCTACAACAAAACATCCATCAGGCTCCTCTATCCTTAGATCAGCTCCAATAGCAGCTGCCATGGGTTCTTCTATTAAAAATGCTTCCCTTGCACCTGCAGATAAGGCTGCATCCTGAACTGCCCTTCTCTCAACCTCTGTTACACCAGATGGAATGCCTATCACTACTCTTGGCCTTGGGATTTTGGGAATCCGCCAGCTGGCGAAGCCAGGAGATTGGTGCACTTTTTGGATAAAGTGTCTTAGCATTGCCTCAGTTGTATCAAAATCAGAAATTACCCCATCCCTTAGTGGTCTAACTGCCTCTATTACTGCTGGAGTTCTCCCTAACATCCTTTTTGCCTCAGAACCTATAGCTAAAACCTGCTTGGTTTTTTTATGGATTGCTACAACAGAGGGTTCTCTAATTACAATACCTTTACCCTTAACAGCTACTAAAGTATTAACTGTTCCTAAATCTATACCTATATCATGAGAAAAAAGACTCCAAATCCTTCCTAACATTGCAAAGGGGAGTGTAACAAGAAAACCCGGGCAAGACAACAATCAACGTCTTAGATGTAGGCAATGCTAAACAAATTTGTTAAACTCAAGAAAAGCAATTGTATGCTAAATAAAGTATTAACTTGGAGTTTTTATATCCTCTTTTTTGCAACACCCCTTGTTTGGGCCTCTTTTACTAGTGAGCTTTTTGAGCTAAATAAAATGTTTTTAGTCTATTTTTTGACCATTGTTATTACTACAACTTGGGTTATTAAAATGGTTCTAGAAAAAAAACTAATCTTTAAAAAAACTCCTTTAAGTATGCCTTTACTTTTATTTTTAGGAGCAAACTTTTTATCTACTGTTTTCTCAAGCGATGCCCATCTTTCTATTTATGGCTACCACTCCAGGCTAAATGGGGGGTTACTTTCCATAATTTCTTATACTCTTTTATATTTTGCTTTAACTTCTAATTTTGGCAAAGAACAAATTATTAACTTTTTAAGAACAATACTTCTTGGAGGGTTTTTAGTCTCTTTATATGCTATCCCTGAGCATTTTGGTGTCTCCCCTTCCTGCTTAATTTTGACTGGCAGCTTAAATGCAGACTGTTGGGTTCAAGATGTAGAGGCTAGGGTTTTTGCCACTTTGGGCCAGCCAAATTGGCACTTTATTTTTACATTACAGCTAAATCAAGAGTGCAAACTATTATCTATTTCCTATTATCTATTACCTATTATCTGGCTTTTACTTTTACTTACTCAAGAGGAGCTAGCTTAGGATTTTTAGCAGGCCTAGGGGTGTTTATAGTCTTACAAGTTTTAGCTTTCAACCCCCGGGGTTTCAATCTAAAGTTTTTGTACACTTTTAAGCCTATATTCATAGTGCTTATTATTTTTCTTTTTATAAATCTACTTTTTGGCTCAGCTTTAATGGGAGACTTTAAGCTGATTAAACAAAACGCTCCTCCTGCTAGACCAGCAATAAGTGTAGGTACCCAATTAGAAAATGGGGGCAGCGAGTCTGGACAAATTAGATTAATTGTTTGGAAGGGGGCCTTGGAGATATTCAAAAATAATTTTTTACTTGGATCAGGTGTTGAAACTTTTGCCCAGACTTATTATCAATATAGACCTAAAGAACACAACTATACTTCTGAATGGGATTTTTTATATAACAAAGCTCATAATGAATACTTAAACTATCTGGCTACTACTGGACTGGTGGGATTTTTAAGCTATTTGGCAATTATCCTAATCTTTATAGTATATAGTATTTGGTATATTGTATATGGTAAAAAAGAAATACAAAATACTAAATACAAAATACTAAATACTAGCTTGCTAGCATCCTATATGAGCTATTTAATCCAAAATATTTTTGGATTTTCAGTAGTCATTATTGCTGTATTTTTTTATTTATTCCCAGGTTTTGCTTTTCTAGTTGCAGATTCTATAAAAGAGGTTAATGCCTCCAAGAGGCTATCCTCTATACGCTATTTACTCTACGCTACTTTATACAGACGTCAATTATACAGCTACATTTTTCTTGGTTTTATATTCTTAACAGCAGCCTACTTAATTTATAGCTTAAACTTAATGTACCGAGCAGATATACATTTTGCCAAAGGTTCTCAAGCCCTAGAACAGGAAAATCCTGGAAGGGCATACAATGAACTTTTAGAAGCTGTTGAACAAAACCCAATAGAGCCTGTTTATAGAAGCTACTTGAGCCTTTCTGCAGCAACCGCAGCTTCAGGATTACTTGGCGAGGATAAAAAAATTGCGGAGGAGTTAAAAGATGTTGCTTTATTTGAAGCAGAGCTAATACTTAAAACTTATCCTCAAAATGTTTCTTACCTTAGAAATGCTATCAGCACTTATTTTGCACTATCAGCCTTAGATCCTAAATACTTAAATCAAGCTTTAGATGTAGTTAATAGGGCAATAAAGCTTGCCCCAACTGATCCTAAACTGCTCGTAAATAAAGCCATAGTGTTAGAGGAAATTGGGAAGAAAAAAGAGGTTGAGGAAGCATATAAATTTGCTATTAATTTAAAACCTGACTATGCCGAAGCCCATTTTGGTTTAGCTTACTTTTATGAGAAGCAAAAAGATAAGGAAAATGCTATAAAAGAGTATAAAGAGGTGTTAAAGATAGTACCAGGACATCCTGAAGCTTTGCAGAAAGTTGGAGAATTAGAAAAAAACAACGCGGGTAAATAATTAATGAAGAAAGTATCTCAAATACTTGATCAAACCCAAGCTATCTTTAAAGATAGGCCTAAAAACTTATCTAAAGAATTTCAAGTTTATGGAGTATATTTAGCAGAAGCCTTAGGAGATACCAAGCATTATTCTTTATACATTAAGCTTGCTAAAACATTACCTAGGCATATATTAGATGAGGCTTTAACTTTTTGCAAGGAATATCGAAATGCCAGAAGCAAAGGAAAGATCTTTATGTGGAAGTTAGAAAAGTTAAAACAGCAACTTAAAGAGGCGACCGTTTAACATGGTTCTATTGGCTTGATTTTACTAGGCCTACCTCGTTTTACCTGCGCTAACTTGGGATCTGCGGCAAATTCTGCTCTGGCCTTGGCGATTGACTGTTCCAATGCTAATTTTCCCTTTTTGCCATCTAGTTCTTCTTCTTTCTGGTCGAGCGCATCAAAGAAACTAACTGCATCTAAACCCCTAGGTTGCAATTCTAAACTTTCTCTACCCATAAGAAAAAAATTATAGAAACCTATTCGTTTTATGTCAAATTACCCTATAGGTCTAAATTAAAAAAATTTATAGGGTATCATAGGTAACTTTAGCCTGAAATATGCTACAATTTATTAATGGAGATAATTATAGCCCCAGATGCAAGGTTGCGAGTAAAAACAAAAATTGTTAATAAACTAACCCCCTCATTAAAGGCAATAATAAAGGAGATGGTGAAACTAAGCAAAACGTTTATAGACCCAGAGGGTGTGGGCTTAGCATCAACCCAAATTGGAAATTCTGAACAATATTTTGTTATGAAATTAAGTGATGGAACTTTTAAGGCAGTCTTTAATCCTAAAATTTTATCTTATGGTAAAAAAACTAAAGTCTTTTTTGAAGGCTGTTTATCTATCCCCAAGTATTATGGAGAAGTAAAACGCCCTACTAATATTAGGGTAATTTACATGGATAAAGATGGGACACAAGTCAAAGAATCCTTAAAAGGAGTGTCTGCCTGGATTTTTCAGCACGAATATGACCATTTACAAGGAAAGTTATTTATGGACTTGCTTTTAGCCCAAAAAGGTAAATTATTTAAAGTTGTTGGTAAAGATAGAGCAGGCGCAGACATTTTTCAGGAAGTAGGTCTTTAAATGTCATTCTGAAGCGCGGGCCCCTTTAGGGAGGAAGGATCTAAAAGAGCTAGATTCTTCTGGTCCACTGGACCATCAGAATGACAACTTTGCTCAGAATGACAAAACTAATTTTTTTTGGAAATACAAAATACTCAATAATTGGAGCAAAGGTTATTCATAAAACCTTTCCTTTATCCGCTGTAGTGACAATTCCTGATAAAATTATTGGACGCAAAAAAGAAGTAGTACTCTCCCCTGTTAAAAAATTTGCCATTTTGCATAACATCCCAGTTATTGAGACTAATAAATTAACAGATGAGGTGGTAGACAAAATAAAGTATTTAAACCCTGATTTTTTAGTTGTAGAAGATTATGGCCTAATTTTACCTTTAAAATTACTAGAGATTCCTAAAATTGCTCCTTTAAACATTCATCACTCCTTACTTCCTAAATATAGAGGCCCATCCCCTGTTCCCAGCGCAATTTTAAATGGGGAAAAGTTAAGTGGAGTGACTATAATCAGGATGACTAAAGATATAGATGCAGGGGATATTTTAGCACAAAAAGAATATACACTAATACCTAATGAGACTACTGATTCTCTTTTAACTACATTAAACTCAATGGGTGGCGAACTTTTAGTTGATGTGATTAATCAATATTTACAAGGAACCACTACACCACAAGCACAGAATAAAGATAAAGCTACTTTAACCAGACTTATAAAAAAAGAGGATGGGTATTTTGATATTGAAAATCCTCCAGACTCTGAGCAATTAGATAGAATGATTAGAGCTTACTTTCCCTGGCCAAATGTTTGGACAAAATGGAAGGGTAAAGTAGTGAAATTTTATCCCTCTCCCAATCATCCTGATTCAGCTTCCGCCGGAGAAGGATCTATTCTTGTACAAATGGAAGGAAAACAAAAAACTCCTCTTAAAGATTTCCTCAATGGCTACCCAAATTTTCCTATAAAAAAAATTTAAAATATTATTCTCTTTCTCTGCTTGGAGATCCTATCATTCCTTCTGAGGCTTCTTGATTAACAAATGGAGAATTATCCATAAGATCATATCTGCCAGACCAGACTTCTTTTAATACTGCTTCTGATAATTTTCCATCCTGAACATCCATAATTAAAGAAAGTACTCCTCTATTATATGCCAACTCCCTTCTGGTCTGAAGATGCTGGCCAGATTCTGATTCAATTAGGGGCATCCGAAGTTCATTCTCATCTACCATTTCTTCAACATAAGAGGTAAATTGCTCATATAAAATACCTTTATGTCTTTCCAATATACGTAATTGATCTCTCCTTCTTTGTTTAGGCTCAAAGGCCATATCCATAAAATCCTTACTAAACCAAACATCAGGTAGCTCTGAGTAACCAGGGGTTCCTCTATTTAGGACTGATTCCCATCCTTCCCAGCTTTCATAACCTAAATCTATCGACGAGGTAACATTGCCATCAGTATTTGTTGCATCAATCTTCACTCTAACTCCGCGCATGGGTCTAGTTAAAGGTCTATCACTAAGTGTAAACTCAATGGAAGAATTCCACCCAGGCTTCTTTGCTGCAGCTTCTGCAGTTCTTACTGCTTTATTAATTTCAGATTCCTTCCTATCTGAGACAGTAAGTCTGGTTGGAGTATAAGCAAAAACATTAGGGGTATAAGCTAGGACGTAAAGTGTTTTCATACTCTAGGATAGATTTATACTCCTATGCCTAAATTTTGTCAAGGAAGAGATTAAAGACTTTTAAATTAAACTTGAGCTTGAGAGGCCTCCGGGGCTTTTTGGAATTTGGCTATAAAGCTTGCCTTTATCTTTCTTAAACACTTTGTACAGTACTTTTTTCCTTTAAATTTATGTAAATTAGGGTGTTGAACTCTTTTGCTGATTTGAGCACGCAAAGGCCACTCAGATGCACCAGAGGAACCTTTTTTATGTCTCGACCAGGAAATTTTATTAGGCTTCTTCCCACAATTACTACAGATTAACATAAATTTATTAGTCCTTTAGAAGAAAAATATTAACACAGAAATTAGAAAAAAGAAAGGATTATGATCCTCGAATAGATTTAATGACTCTGCTGCCTACCATTCCAACGGCCCGAACAAATGGTCTCCCAGTGAAACCTACTGCCCATCCAACTTCGCTTCTTCCGGTAATAGCGGCTGCAACAAATCCTGCGCCTATCGAACCTACAGCTTCAAACGTAGCTATTACCATACTTATTCCGGCATCTCTTTCTAATCGACGTATTGCTCTTGACCAATACGCTTCATCCTCCTGGTTATATTCTTGTGAA
The DNA here is from genome assembly GCA_016176465.1 of Candidatus Daviesbacteria bacterium. Taxonomy (GTDB): domain Bacteria; phylum Patescibacteriota; class Microgenomatia; order Daviesbacterales; family UBA10151; genus JACOXD01. Next base: position 31,115 of record JACOXD010000006.1, read on the forward strand.
TTAAATACTAAACCATGCAACCTATTAAGGTGCTCACTTAGTTTTATATGGTTTATCGCTCCAACATAATGCCTATATGCTTCTAATGCTGGGAAATAAGTAAGCTCTATTTCACCTATAATAGTCATTAACCCTTGGCCAAAAGGATCATTAGGCGTAAGATCTTTTGCAAATTCTCTTGGCGATAATCTTTTATATTCACTCATATAAGTTTAATATAATACTATATATTATAGGATAATGCAAATTTTTCCCTATATTTATTCGGAACGAGTCTGGTAAAATACCATAAATGAGCCCTGAATTTCTAGCAATTTTACTGGTAGTTTTAATTTTTTCTGTAATAGTTCATGAGGTAATGCATGGATTGGTGGCCTTATATTTTGGAGATCACACCGCTGAAAGGGCGGGAAGGTTAACTTTAAACCCTATCCCTCATATTGACCCCATTGGAACGATTTTTCTTCCTGCAGCACTACTTTTACCTGCCATACTTAGTGGTATGTCTCCACAATTCTTTCTGGCTTGGGCAAAACCTGTGCCTGTTAATCCTCTCAATTTTAGCGATTTAAGAAAAGGCGAGCTATTTGTTTCAGCTGCTGGGGTGTTGGCAAACTTAAGTTTAGCATTAATTGGAGCTATTATATATCATCTATCGAACACCGCTTTTACCCTACCCTATTTAAATGTGGTCGCCCTTATTACTGTTAATATCAACCTATTACTAGCAGCTTTTAACTTACTCCCCATTCCTCCGTTAGATGGATCAAAAGTGCTTTTATCACAACTCCCTTATAACTTAGCCAGAGAATACCAAAAAATAGAACCTTATGGATTCTTAATACTGATTGCCCTTCTTTTTATTAGAATTGGTGACACTTCTATAATTGGCATTTTTTTAGAAATTGTGGTAGGAAACTTAAGTAGATTACTAATAGGTTCTTAGTGAGTTTGAGGCTAATTTACACATTTCTTACTTGACTGATTAAACTTACTTTGATATGATAACTTTGTCCTTAAAAAGGACAAAGTAGATGGCAAAAAGCCATAGCCTACTGGCACGTTTGACATTTGAAGATTAATTTTCCTCCGCTGCTGTTTAACCTTTTCGGGTTTCCAGTAGTCTTTAAGGATTTAATCCTTAAAGAGAGGACTCCCATCTTTTTGTATTAGGGGGAAAACCTTCAAAAAACGACCAAGTAGGCAGAAATCATCTGTCCAAAAGACGTTTATAGATTTTATCCACACACCTTTTTTAGGTGAGTGGATTTTTTATAGGATTTCAATTAAAATAAATCCTATCACAAAAACTACTAAATTAGCCTCCTTAGCTTAATGGTAGAGCAATAGTTTTGTAAACTATAGACGACGGTTCGATTTCCGTCAGGAGGCTCATAATAATTATAAATTTTGATATATTTACATTTGGGTAATATTCGGTATATCCTCTTCATATGCGTCCTGCCTTTTATGATAATCCTGGATATAAAAGAAAACAGGCGGAGATAACCCATAGATATTGGCAAAGGGGCACCTTTAACTTTATAATAAAACCGCGTCAAATAAGAATTTGTTCTAACATAAAATGCTCCCTATCCTTTCGGACCTTACCTGCCGATCCAAAAAAATATTGTAGCCATAAAGCTTTACTGGAAATTTTTCTAAGCAACTTGGCCTTGCCCTCCTTGCATATTAGAACCCTGCTCACTCCAACCCAAAGCTTTAATAACTTCATCTGCAGAGCTGTATGTTCCCTCAGGGAGATTTTGCATAAACCATTTTTTATCTTCCTCAGAAAAGTCAGATAAATTACTACACTCCGCTACTAGCTGATCTTTTGTTGCAGGGTAATTTTGATGTGACTTTAAATGCATCATAGCATTATCTTTATCTTGCATTCTTTCTCACCTCCTTTATATTAAAGTTGCTTATATATAAATCATGAAAAATAATTTTTCAAGTGGGAATCTCTTTTGAAGGTATAATAGTATTAGGGAAAGGTTCTGGAAATAATTTAGCAAATTTATTTAAACTAAAAAATCCTTTAACTTTAATTCTTCCAAGTAACATTGCTAAAAAGGGACTTTGGATATTATTAATGGTTTTAACAAAAGTTTCTATAGATTGACTCATTACCAAATTTGGGTTATTAACTTTTCTCTCTACAACTTCAAATTGGTCATTTTTTACTTTGATACTAAAAACTCCATTATATTCTCCAACAAAATCAAAAATTGCCCTAAACTCTTTAATTTTCAAAGCCTCAGATTTATTTAAAAACATTCCCATCAGTTCCATATACATCCCCAAAGCTTTTTTAGTAACTGAAGGGAGAGGCAAAGGCTCATTTCTTTTAAGGTGAATCCTAAGCTGCATTAGGAGATTCCAGGTATGCCCAATTAAACCAAGTAAGGCTTCCTCTGCGCTAATCCATCCCATTCCGGGTAAAGGTACAAAAACTTTATCTTTAAGGTTAGAATCCTTCATCTTTTCTAATACTTTTCTAATTAAATTTCTTGACTGTCTCATTTGCCTTAAAGATTTTTCTACACTTTGTTTCTTGGGGCGCATTTTAAACATGAATGCGTTCCAATTGTTTAATTGCCTCATTGTTTTCATCACTACTTGTTTTTTCTTGGGATATTTTTTACCTTTTTTTAATGCAAAATAAACTAAACCTTTATCAAAATAAGAAAGGTGGTATGGTACATCTGCCATAATCCAATCTTTTCCATGTTTTTTTTGCCAATCATTTGGGGAAATAGAAGATAGAAGTTTATCTAATCCTTCCCATAAGTTTTCTAAATTAGAAAGGATCTCTTTTACTTTTAAGCCTTTTTTAGTTTTAGATCTAGCTAACATAAATAAAGGCAGATTAGTTTGGGGTATCTTAAAAATATAATAGATAAAAGTCAATTAATTAGTTTTGTAGTTGGAACTAATATAAAAAAGTTGTTAAAATATCAGCCTAGTGCCGACTTAGCTCAGTGGTAGAGCAACTCCATGGTAAGGAGTAGGTCGTGGGTCCAATTCCCACAGTCGGCTCCAAATGAAACTGAAAGGTTTGAATTAGCCTCAATCTGTACTTGATATTTAGATCTAATCCAAGATTTGAAATATAACTCTGTTTACAACAGGAGTCCTTTAGATAGATTATTAAATAGTTGTTACGCAGTTTTTTATTCATTATGGTAATATTTACTTATGAAGATCACAGTTACTAAACAACCTGAAACTAAAATTACTCAACCAATTGAACCGTCAGGTTCGGTCAAAATAGCTGGAGAAAAAGTCTCTATTGGTACACAAACAGTATCCAGTAAACCAGGATCATCACCAAAGGCTATTTTAAAGGGTTTAAAAGAGGCTTCTAAGAAAGCTATTTTCCCACCTCCTGCCTTAGCTATTAATGAATGAGGAGACACCACAACAAGTTATTATCCTTGACACAAATATTCTTCAGTATATAAACAACCAAAAAATTTTAACTCAGCTCCTCTCTTATTTGACAGATCTAGTCAAAAGAGGGTTCGGTTTGGCGATATCAGAGGTTACTTACTATGAACTGTTGTCTGGTACAACAGCTAAGCAGGAAGAAGACGGACTAAATATCCTTAACAATTTCACAAGATATGTTGTTGAATTAAGGGTATTAGTGGCTGCATCCCAATTATCTACTCTTTATTATCATCAATGTAAGTTGGAAGGTAGAACTTCACATGACATTTCTGTGCAAGATAAAATTATTGCCTCAACAGCTATCTTAACAGGTTCGCTTATATTAACTGCTAATATTAATGACTTCCCTAGACCTTTCTTTCAGGAGACCGAGGAGAAACCTATTTTTTACAAAGATGGAAATAGATCTAAAATGTTAGTGCTACAATTACTAAGGCCAAACCAAGTTGTTATTCAGCAAAGATTTCAAGAAAGACCAGTTAAATAGTATCCTGCTTTAAAACTCCCTCTAGGTTATTTTTGAGAAGTTCTAATTGAAAAGCTAGAAGTTTAGCCTCATCTGAGTTATCATTGAATAGTTTTGGAGTCCGACCCTAACACCGACTCCCGCTCCCTTTTTATTTGACTCCTTTTGCTTAAATATGACATCCTTATCTTATGAACCCGGAAGCTGTCCAACCAAGCGCTAAGACAATTTCTAAAGCTGCGGCGGCAAAGCAAACCGCTGGTATAAGGGAAGCTGGAGCAACAGAGCGTACAGCAGATATTAATCGGCGTTTAACTGCTTCAGCCCAAGGAAAACCAGCACAGGCTGTTAATTTAGCTGAGTTAAGAGCTAGATTTGCAATTGCCACTCCTATGTCTTACGAAAAACCTCAATCACAATTTGAAGCTTTTCCAACAAATCAACCTCCTAGTCCCATTGAAGATAGAGATAGCCCAGAATTAGAGAGACTTAGAGAATTAGCCACCCAAGTAGAAGAAACTATCAAAATGAGCCATGGTTTAGAAAATGAGGATCTGCCCAGAATTGCAGAACATTTATGGGATGGAACAGATGATGAGTTAAAAGCTTTAACTCGACGTTCTACTCTCAACCCAAAAGCCTCTAACTACACAATTGCAGGAAGAGATCAAAGTGGGCAGGGTATTTATTCTGATGTAGTTTATCTTAGTCCAAAAATCCGTGAAAGCTTATCTAATGCTTCAGCTGAATCTTTATCGGAAGTTGGTACAACAAGATCTGAATTCCAAGCACTTATAGAAGAAGTGAGCCATTTTGTTTACAAAAATTACTACCGCCAACTTTATGGAAGTAATCCCCACTCTGCATCTGTAGAATTAGTTGCTGTTTTGGATGAGTATAATGTTTTCCAATATCTATCAAGAGCTGCTCAAGGGAGAACATTAAGCATTGAAGAACATTTGGCTACCATGGAACAATATGCGGCAGCCTATAATCCCGAGTACAGATCAGAAGGAGAATATATTGTTGGTCATGAACTAGGATCCAAATATTTACTCTATTTAAATAGATTGCACAATAGTGGGCAAGATGCTGGAGCAGAACTTGGCAGATTTTATAGACTAACTAATCGCCAACAACTTGAGTATTTATTTTACAATATAGGTTTAAGGGTAGAACACAAAACAAAAAATGAACAGCAAGAAGTAGCAAGGGTATTTTCTGAAATTAGTTCTTTGCAAAGTTCTGTTAGTAATCAGCCTCAAAGTAATGGCCGAGTATTCACTCCCAATAGGGCAGCATAAATCCCTTTGAGTTGAACTTATTTAAAATCCTTGCTAAGCTTAAACTTAAGTATTTATGATTTTTAAAGTTTTTACTCATAAAGTTGTTGATCCTAAAGAGTTATTTTTTAATAAAGCTTTAAGAATCCTTTTAACCACAAATGCTTTGGTTTTGTGGGGATTTGATGGCTGCCAGCATAACTGGTGCAATTTTTGCTTTAACTGCAGGGATAGTTGTCTTATTTTCAGCTAAAATCTCTGACAAAATAAAAAGAGCAGATTTAATTGTTATCTTAGGGTACCTTTTAATTGGCCTAGGATTTTTACTATTTATTTTTGCAAATTCTCTTCTTTTTTTATTTTTAATCCAAATTGTTATTGGTTTGGGTGAGGCCATTTATGCACCGGCTTTTGATAAACTTTACTCATCCCATTTAACTCCTGCTAAAACAGGTAGGGAATGGGGGGCTTGGGAAGCAACTCATTATTTTGCTATAGCAGTTGGTGCAGTTTTGGGTGGAATAATAGTCACAAATTTTGGTTTTAATGTATTATTTATGATAATGGCTTTACTTTGTTTTTTCAGTGCCTTTTATATATATAAATTGCCCAAGCATATTCTTTAAATGAGCCATAGAAAACTCACTTTAACACTATTTATTGTTTATATTGTGGGCATGACTGCTGTTATGATTTGGCAAGGGATAGGAATTGCCCCTGATCGCTATGCCTTTGTTTTGCTTTTAGGAAGCTTACTGGTAAAAAGGACAAGAAGATTTTTATTAGATTGGGTACCATTTTTATTCATCTTAATTTCTTATGATTTTTTAAGAGGTTTTGCCGATAATTTAAACAACAGGGTCCATTTTTTTGAACTGATCCATTTTGATAAAGCCTTATTTGGAGAGCTTCCTACAACTCATTTACAAAAGTTGCTTTACACTCCTGGAGTGGTTCACTGGTACGATGTTGCATTTACAATTATTTATTTTCTCCACTTTGCACTACCTATGGCGTTTGGGTTTTTACTCTGGCTTTATAGTAAACCCCGCTTTAGGGAGTTTACTTTAGGGCTATTACTACTTTCTTATGCTGCCTGGATTACATATATTATCTACCCTGCTGCTCCCCCCTGGATGGCTGCTGATAAAGGCTACGTACAAGTGGATAAAGTTATGTTTCAAACATTTGGGCTGTTTCCAGAAAAAATTTCTCTACCTACTGTCTATCATAAGTTTAATCCAAATCCAGTAGCTGCCATTCCTTCTATGCACGCAGGCTACCCGATATTTGTTTTACTGTTTGCTTTTACTATTTTTAAGAAAAAAGCATTGTTTTTCTTGCCTTATGTATTAATTGTTTGGTTCGCCATAATTTATCTTGGAGAACACTATGTTATTGATGTATTACTTGGTGCTCTTTATGGAGTATTCTTCTTTATAGTTGCAAAAAAGCTCTCAGCTCATGTAAAATTCCTCCACCATTCTGAGACACACACTGGCTCTAAAGCTCAATTGGCAGAATTAAAGAATGAGGAAGGAGATACATTTAGGTGGCTAAAAAAGAAAATAGACAGATTTTAGGATTGGATTGCAGCGTTTGTAAAAACCGAAACTATATAACTTCAAAAAATACTCTTAACACTAAAGATAAGTTAAGATTAAATAAATACTGCAAGCACTGTAGAAAAGTGACCCCTCATGAGGAAGTTAAAAAGCTCCATTAGTTTGCTCCACCGTCCAAAAAAATTTGATTGACAAAATGTATATTTAAGTGTACATTTACAATATGCAAAATATAACTACTACCCAACTTAGAACAAAATCAAAAGAGTTAGTAAAAACTCTTAAAGAAGGGGGGACATTTCGTCTAATCCATAGATCTAGCGTGATAGGCGAGATTACACCATTAAGGCATCAACCAAAACCAATCACAGATATAGAAGCTTTCAAAAGGGCACTTGATGCTATCAGACCCAAGAAACTGATCCCTAAATCTCAGAGAGAAAAGGTTTATAGGAAGCACTTAGAAGAAAAACATGGTAAAAATATTTTTCGACGCTAATTTCTATATTAGTCTAGTCGAGCAGAGAACCGCAATAGATCTAGATTATTTTAAATCACACATCCTTTTTGTCTCTCCCTTATCAATTGCGATCCTAACCTATCTTTATAAATATCAGGTTCCTAATCAGAAATTAATTACTTCTTTGGACGATTTTCATTTAGTTACTTTAGATCAAGAAATTATCTATGCAGCTCTAGACGGACCAACTTCTGATCTTGAGGATAACATTCAGCTTCACTCTGCTTTTGAGGCTGAGTGTGATCTATTTTTAACAGAGGACAAGAGACTATTAAGTTTAAAGTTTTTTGGCAAACTTAAGATTATCTCCAATCTTTAATGTTTATCCCTAAACTTAAATTTGGTAAAATTAGCATCTATAGGGGTGTGGCGCAATTGGTAGCGCATCGGTCTCCAAAACCGACGGTTACAGGTTCGAGTCCTGTCGCCCCTGCCAACTCCTAAATCCTATAGTTTGAGTTTTTCTCCTTAGAATGTTAATATTAGATCCTATGGAACGTGGACATTTACGTGTAGTCGGCGGCAATAAATCCTCTTTTATAGAGTCAGTAACTTTGCAAATTCCAGATAAGCATGATAGAAGATATACAACTGTGCTTCTTCGCGCCTCAAGAGATCGGCCTTTATTTAGCTTAGTTGCTCACAATCAAGAAGTGGGTATCGCTCCTCGGTCCAATATAATTGCAACGATTACTGAAGTATTAGCAGGAGGAGGAACCGCAGAAGTAAGTATAAAAGGTCAAAAAGATGGGGACTCTATAACTGTTATTTACTCTGGTCCTCATCAAGATAATCCAGGGAGTTTTTTGTTAGATAGTGAAACGTATAGATTTTCTGTAGATGTTGGATGGAAAAAAATAAGGAGTGCGTTGCTTATCCCTTCCCTAGAATAGAATCTTGCTCTTTTTAAAGCTTTACTTTTAAAATTAGTTAATGCTCGCTATTTTTAAACCTTTTTTAATATTTTTATTTTTCCCAATTTATCTACTTTTAGAAAATTTTATCTTTAGAAAAGATGAGCTTAAAAGGGGTTATAAAATTTTTACATCCCTACTTGCAGTTTTTATTTTACTTCCAATTTGGATTGTAATTTATTTTAGCGCTGCTTTAATTATAGCTGGGCAACTGCATTTTTTTAAAGAGCCTGTAGCTATTGCTGGTAGCGGCTCAATGTATCCCACTTTTCCCAAAGGAGTCGAAAAAGACCCTAAGGTTGCTGCAAAAGAGATTGTTGGAGAATACTTTGCACTACCTTATCCAACTGGGTTTAACCTTTTTGGTAAATCTTTTTTTTCTTACCAAATTAGTCATGGGGATATTGTTATTTTTGAAAACGAAAAAGTCAAAGCTATAACTAATACAGTTTATGGCTCCCCTTCCGGTTTAATAAAAAGGGTAATTGCTCTTCCAGGAGACAGTATTGAAATAAGAGATGGGTTGGTAATACTAAACAACAAAACTTTGGAAGAACCATACATCGCTAGAGCCAGATCTACATTTGGCGGTGAATTTTTACCTGAATGCAAAAAGTTAGTTATTCCACAGGACAAATTATTTGTGATGGGAGATAATAGGACAGGAAGTTCTGACTCTAGGTATGATGTACAACTAATAGACTTTTCAGATATTACCCATGTAATCCCCTTTGATAACCAAAAAGGTAAGTTAGATAAAAATTGGCGCGACAGCACAAATGATTTACTTGAAAGTTCCAAAATTCACCTTGATAAGTTTGTCTATTTGGAACTTTTAAATAAAAAAAGAGTGGAAAATGGACTAAAGCCACTTAAATACCAACCTAAACTAGAATTATCTGCCAAATTACGTGGAGAGATAATGCTAAGGTTTGATGATTTCTCATTTGAAGCCTCAAGGAGTGGCTATACAATGGAAAAAGCACTCCAAGATGTTTCATATTCCAATATCACTTGGGGAGAAATTCCCACTCAAGGGTATTTTGAGGCAGAGGAGTTAATTGAAGGATTATTTGAATTTCCTGAAGGTAAAAAGTTTTTACTAAACCCAGATGATGAGGAGTTTGGAATTGCGCAAGTGCCAGGAGAGTTAAATGGCTGTCCCACTCAAGTAATAGTCCAACATTTTGCCGGGTATATACCCCCTAATTATTCCGCGAAGGATATAGAGTCCTGGAAATCTCTTCTTAAAAACTTGCAGGAGATTAAAGCAGGTTGGCAAAACTTAAAAGACTTGGAAAAGTTTTATCAGGAAGAAAAGATTGATGTTGATAGAATAAATGAAATCATTCAATTTAGGTTAAATAATGTACCCAGAATAATTTCCCGTATGGAAGCAAATGAATGGCTGACTAAAGAAGAGCTTGACTATATTAAACAGGATAAAAATCTTAGCGAGGAACAAAATCAAATAGCAGACAAATTAAATAAAAGGTAGTACACTAAAAATATGTCTGCCCTATTACGTAGTAACATATTAAAAAGTAAAAGAGGCTTCACATTAGTTGAATTAATAGTGACAATTACCATTATTGCTGTTTTATCGGCTGTTGCTCTAACTACCTACTCCAGTGCCCAAACTAAAGCCAGGGACCATAGAAGAAAACAAGACATAAAATCAATCCAAACCGCTTTGGAGCTTTATTATTCAGTGAATAAAAAATATCCAAGTTCAACAGGTTGGTACTTATCTGATAATACCTCTACCTGGTTGCCAGGACTTGATACAACTTACATCAATCAAGTTCCAAATGATCCCAAGAAAAACGGCCAAAATCCCGTTTTAACAAGCGGTGCACTAGGATACGCTTTTAGATCAGGTCCGATTAACGGAGGCTCGTGTAGTGGAATTTCTGGTACAGACCAATATTATATTTTAGCGACGGGTCTGGAGGATAAAAATGATGGAGAAAGGAATGCTATTAAACAATATAAAGACTGCAACAATGACACCCCAACTAATCCGGATGCCTATGTAGTCTTTAGCAACCAGTAAAAGAGTTCATAGTTGGTAGTTATATGTCTGATAATTTACCTAAAGCGATCCACGACCACAATACTCTAAAGTTTCCCGAAGGCTTTCTCTGGGGTAGCGCCACATCCGCTCACCAGGTAGAAGGAGCCAATATTAATAATGATTGGTGGCAGTGGGAAGCGCAAAGGCCTCTTAGTTTTCGATCGGGTTTAGCCAGCGACCAATATAACCGCTACGAGGGTGATTTTGAATTAGTTAAAAATCTAGGACACAATGCTCATCGCCTAGGAGTTGAATGGTCCAGAATTGAACCCGCTGATGGAGAGTTTGATACAAGCGAAATTAGACACTACCAACAAGTTCTTAACTCTTTAAAGGATAAAAAAATAAAAATTATGCTAACACTTTGGCACTTTACCTTACCTTTATGGGTGGCTAAAAAAGGAGGGTGGGAAAATCCAAAGATAAGTTTTTATTTTGAAAGGTTTGTTAAAAGATTAGTACCAGAGATAAAAGATTTTGTAGATTTTTGGATTACATTAAATGAACCAACTGTTTATCTTTACAATCTATATATTGACCCAAAATGGCCCGGGGGTAAAAAAACCTGGCTACTTAGGAATATAAAAACTTTTTTTAATTTTACCTCCGCACATAAAAAAACATACAGGGTTTTAAAACTACTTGATCCTAATAAACCCGTGGGGATAGCTAATAATATACAATCGTTTGAACCTTTCCATAAACATTCTATCCCAGAGCAATTAGCTGTTGTTTTTAGCGATATTGTTACTAATCATATGTTTTATTTTTTTACCAAAGGAACACACGATTTCTTAGGGGTAAATTATTACTTTCACTATCGCTTGGATCATTTTCCAACCATTAGCAGGCCAAAGAAGCTATTTTCCGCACTTGTTGGAGATAAGCAAAAATTCCGAGATGTTTCTGATTTAGGTTGGGAGATTTACCCTGAGGGAATTTTTGACATACTTATAGATTTAAAAAATCACCTACCAGTTTATATAACTGAGTGTGGTATTGCTTCAACTAATGATGATAGAAGAACTAGGTTTTTAATTCATTATTTACAAGAAATTTTTAGAGCTATTAAATCAGGGGTGAATGTCAAAGGATTTTTTTATTGGTCGCTTCTTGATAACTTTGAGTGGCATCTGGGATTTAATCCCAGATTTGGATTAGTAGAGATAGATTATGGCAACAATCAAAAAAGAACAGTTAGACCCTCAGCCTATGTTTATAAAGAGATAGCAGAAACTAATGGCATACCCCATAAACTTCTAAAATTATTAGGTCATGGGATGAGAGTTGAGGAATTAATAAAAGTATGACACATATTCCCATTACTCTTCTTGCCTATCTCTTAAACGGTCTCGCCGTGATTGGGGGTAAATTTTTAATTTCTACCACTCTTCCTCGCCCACTGACCTATGTTTTTTACTTCAGCGCCTTCTCTTTAGTAGCCTTAATCCTTCTTCCTTTTACTTTAGTCCCCAGTTTGGAGGCTTTTGTTTTAGCTTCAACTTCTACTCTTCTTTGGACCTCTGGGGCTTATTTTATGTTTCAAGCGTTAAAATTGGGCCAAGCTTCCAGGGTAGTTCCTATTATTGGGGTATTAATTCCTACTTTCTTGCTATTTGATGCAACAATTTCACTTAGCATTCTACCAAATGAAATTTATGCTGTAGTTTTATTTATCTTAGGGTTATTTTTTTTGACTTTATCAAACTTAAAAGGAGACTTTCAAAAAAATGAGCTTATTTTTGAAGTTTTAAGCGCTTTCTTTTTTGCTATTTCTTATTTAGTATTAAGAGAGGCCTATCTTCGCGCAGATTACTTATCTGTGCTTGTTTACTCACGATTTATCTTAATTCCGGTTGCAATTGTCATTTTATTAATTCCATCCTGGCGCCGGGTTATCCTTTTTTCCTCTGGAGCCATCTCACTTGTAAAAATCCGCTCTAAAATTGGTATCCTTTTTCTACTAACTCAAGCAGCTGGTGGAGCATCCGAGCTGCTTTTGACCTTTGCCATATCTTTAGCAAACCCTGCATTAGTAAACTCATTACAAGGAGCTCAGTACATATTTATTTTTGTTATTAGCTTAGTTCTGGGAAGGTTTTACCCATCAATTTTTAAAGAAAGCTACAGCTTTGCAAGTCTATCAGGTAAAATTTTTGGCATAATTCTAGTAGGTGCGGGATTATATATATTAGCATTTTAGTAAGCGTCATCCCCTCGGGTCTGAGCTCCCCGAGTCTGAGCCTCGGAGTCGAAGACCTGAAGCGCATTAGTAATTGTCATCCTGAAGCGCGGGCCCCTTTAGGGAGGAAGGATCTCAGGATCTAGATTCTTCGCCTTCGGCTCAGAATGACAAAAAAATATCAGAATGACACAATAAGTCAGAACGACACAATAAATATATGTCTAAATTACTGCTCACTTTTGTTTGTTTGTTGTTTTTAATTATTCTATCTGTCTTTTTTTACTCTTATTCTTTGGAGAAATCTGCTTTAGAAAAAAATCCCAAACTGGGAGTTACCTTTTCAGATAAATATGCCAGGTATTTAGGCTTAAATCCAATTGAAGTGCTAGAGGCAAGCATTAAAGAGTTGAAGGTTAAAAATATAAGAGTTCCACTTTACTGGGATCAAATAGAAAAAGCTGTGGGTGAATATGAATTTAGTGATGTAGATAAATATGTTAATTTAATATCCAAAAATGGTGGGAAAATTATTTTAGTAATCGGTAATAAAGTTCCCCGCTGGCCAGAATGCCATACACCCACTTATTTAAAAAATCTCAGCAAAGAAAGAAAGCAAGAAAGGCTTTTAAAATATTTAGAAATTGTGGTTAAACGCTATGATAAGAATCCCTCTATCGTTGCTTGGCAGATAGAAAATGAGCCATTTTTAAATTTTGGGATTTGTCCTAAGCTAGATAAGCAAAGCTTTCCTACGGATAGGGAATTTTTAGAAAAAGAAATTAGTTTGGTTAGGAGCTTAACTCAAAAACCCACTATTGTAACTGATTCCGGAGAACTAACTACTTGGAAAAATAGCCTTAAATTATCTGATATTTTGGGTATCTCTGTTTATAGGGTGGTTCATGATCCATTCTTTAGTTACGTAAATTACCCATTTTCTCCATCATTTTATTCCTTAAAAGACAAACTACTTCGTTTTCTTTTTCCTTCAAACAACAAAGAAACAATCATTGTAGAATTGCAAGCAGAGGGCTGGTTCACTAAAGGTATTAGAGAAACCAAAGTTCAAGAACAAATTAAGGCATTCCCAGTAAAAAATATAGAGAAAAATTTGCAGTTTGCTAAAAAAACAGGATTCGCTGAAGTTTATTTTTGGGGGCTTGAGTGGTGGTATTACTTAAAGCTAAAGGGACATAGTGAGTACTGGGAGAAAGCTAAAGAAATCTTTAATAATTAATTTGACAATATAGTTTTATAAAGTATATGCTCAAATGAGAGAGAATTTCTGCTCATGGGTAAAGCTAAACTGTTTTTAATTCTAACTTTTTTTCTATTATTTTTTCTCCTAACACCCAAGGTTTATGGACAAGGAGGTTCAGGTGGAGTTATTAAACAAGAGGATACTCCATGTCCCAATACACCAGTAATCGGGGATGCATGTGAATGGGTTGACGACAATATAATCACACCTGTTAATCAATGGGGTTGTGATAATTTTGGGAAATGCAGTGACGAAGGACGAGACCCTATCACCCCAACTCCAGAAGAACCAAACCCCACTAATCAATCAGCTACATCAGAGGGCGATGATCCCCCTCCTAATTGCGGAATCGTACAATTTGTATGTAATGCGGTAGAACCAATAGTTGATGCAGGCGAGTCAGCAGTTGAAGCTGGAGGGGGTGTTGTTGAAACAGTTAAAACTGCTGTTGGTGACGCAGTTACCAGTGTTACATGCGGAGTAGCTGGAGTTTGGTGTGGAGACGACAACTCCTCATCCGCTCAAGGAAGTGATCAAGAAACTAGTACTAATGATGAAGATGGTAATAGTAATCTTCCAGTTCCTGCTGATAGGGGTAACAGGAATGATGAAGATAATGACCGTATTCCGGATGATGAAGATGTTTGTCCTTACAGAGCAGGGCCTAGAAGAAATGTAAATAATGGGTGTCCTATTAGTACAACTGGGCAAGGCCAAGAAGACCAAGGACAGAGTGCTACCTCTGATTGTAATACACTTGGATGTCCGCAAGGCAAACAATGTCTTCCACTTAGCATTGTAGGAGGTGATCCAAACACTTTTAGATGTATACTTAAAGCAGCTTTAAATGATTGTAGGACTAAGGGTTGTCCAGATCCAGTAAATCAAGTATGTACTCAAATAGGAACTAGTGGAGCTTGGGGTTGCCCAGGGATTAACACGCCTGGAGCTGGAGTCAAAAATGAAACTCCTTATAATCCAGCTAATGATCGAGATGGTGATGGAATACCAAATATTAATGGGGAGGATGTTTGTCCAGATTCCAGGGGACCTAGAAGGGCTGTTAGAAACGGCTGTCCAGCTGGGCCTGATCCTGACTTTGAAGAAGCAGATTGTAATGGTAGGTGTGGAATCAATGATATGGTAAACTTTCCGCGCTGTCTCTATGTCGCCGCAGGATTATATGCGTGTTATGCTAATGACCCATCAGCTGAGGTTCCCTCACGGACAAGAGAAGTAGAAAATCAAGCAACTATAGCAACCAATGGGGAGTATCGACCTGGTCAATCCACGCAGTTCACCCCTCCCTCTAATCCTAATTTATCTGATGTACCTTGTATATACACAGATCTAAAAGGAGGAGAAAATAAGTGTTATATAGGAAAATGTAGAAAAGATCACTTGGAAGATTGTACTTTTAATAATTGGTGTGAATACTCACCTGATATTCATAGACAAATAGATTGTCCAAGCAGACCCCAGGTATGTATTTATCCTCAGAAAGAAACAACTGGGGATGCTTGTTATTATGGAATCTGTGAAGGTGATAATTGTAAGCAGGGACAAGTATCAGACCAATGTGCGTATATGGGAGGGTTGGGACAAAAATTAAATAGCTGCCCAACTGGCTCTACTACTTCTGCCTCTAGTCAAGGATCAGGAGGTAGTAAAGGGTTAAGAGAGATCTGGATATATGAACAGCCTTTTTCAAATGATATTCCTGTTAAGAAACTCCTCCCTTCAGATTGTAATTTTATTTCAGGCAATCTATTATGTAACTACAAATTCAGGGATAATATAAAAGAACCAAAAACTATTTATGTTAGATTTATATCTAATGAAAAAGATCTCAATACTCCAGATCCAGATGACTATAAATTTAAAGATGCAGAGCCATTAAGAATTGATAGGAACTAGACTATTTTAAAAAAATAAGATAATCTAAATTTATGACCCTTTTAGAAAAAATCAGAAATTCTCAAATAGGACAGTTACTAGATAGAAAAAATTTTAAAAACTTAGTTATTGTTGTAATTTTACTCCTGCTTTTACCTATTGCCTTATTTTTAATCTCTCAGC
Organism: Candidatus Daviesbacteria bacterium; assembly: GCA_016176465.1. Lineage (GTDB taxonomy): Bacteria > Patescibacteriota > Microgenomatia > Daviesbacterales > UBA10151 > JACOXD01. Next base: position 46,924 of record JACOXD010000006.1, read on the forward strand.
AAGCCAAGTATAAATCACAAGCAGCAACAGCAGGAGTGCAAGTTGCAAGAGATAATCGAATACAAAAAGATAGTAATCCTCCAGTGGCTTTAGGTGATGAGATTGGTCTAATTTTAACTTCTCCTTTTGATGTGCCTGGAGGCAATCAAGCAGGTGGACAACCAGTAAGTTCACAGACCCAATCAGGATTGGATGCAGCTAAAATAGCTAGGTGTGAAGCAATCCCTCATTGTAGTGGTGCCAACTGTACTTTTGAGGTTAAGTTTTATAAAAACGGTCAAAAACAATCTTCTGGCTACGAAATAGCTTGGGAAGCTAATGCAGGGGATGCAAGATTTACCAAACAAGATCCTTCTAAGCCTGCTGGAAGCTGTAACAAAGACCATCCTGAAAATTGTATTCCTGAAAGTGGGGATCCAAAAGCAATTTCTGGCTGGTTATCTTTAACAACTCCTAATGATAAAGGTGATGTTGCTACTGATTCCAAGGTATCTATTGACTATGGTAATGCTGCTGAGGGGCCTTATACAGCTAAATTTAATATAAGAACCAATGATGACCCAGGTTTATTTGCCTCTTGCCAAGTAAGGGTTTTGAGCCCAGGAGGTATAGCTTCAGGAACAGGAGCTGATATTGGTTATAACTGCTCCAGAGCCTGCAATGGACAAATTAGGGTTCATGTATTTGAAGATCTAAATGGGAATAAGAAGTTAGACAATGACCCCTCTATAGATGATGTATTAAATGGGGCAAAAGTAAAAATTGTCAGCACAGATGATTCTAGGGACCACGTAGAGATTACCAGGATTACCCAAGATAGAGGAAGAGCTTACTTTGACTGTATTCCAGCCAAACAAGTTTCACTAAAACCAAATTGTATACCAAATGATAAAGACGACTGTACTACAAATGATGGTATAAAATATAGTGTAACTTTGCAATCAGTTCCTTCAGGCCACTCACTTCCTTCTGTAAATGTAAGCACCTCTCCTAACTTAGATTCCTGCAATGATACAGATGATGTTAACTTCCCTTTACCACCCAGCTTCGGGGCCAACCGTTAAGATTGACTAAACCCCTAACTACCTATTAAGTAAGATATTGAGATAGTGTGCCTTTTTTGTTAATGTAAAGCATATGTTAACTGTTGATGATATTAAAAAATTAGCTGAGGTTTTTGTTACTAAAGAAGAGTTAAAGCAGGAAGTTGAAAAACTTTTAACTAGGGATGAATTTAATGAGAAATATGACAAGATTATGAACATGCTTGATAAAGTTTATGGTGAAGTAAAGACTATGCGAGAGGAACAAGCAGCTCACACTCAGAGACACGAGGACGTTGAAAATCGCCTAATCAAAATAGAGACAATCCCCTCTGTTGCTCATGAACTTAAAAAGAAACTCTAAAAAGTTTAGATAGAATTGACTAATTCCCTCTTAAGTCTTATTCTAAAGATGGACTAAAGATCTGCCACAAATGCTAATAAAGAAGATTTTGAACTCCTAAGGTCAGGAAACCCTAATATTTCCAAGGATTGCATAAGTAGGTGGTATTATTTTAATAATGGTCATCTTCATTGATGAATCTGGTACTCATAAACAATCTGATCATGCAACTATTGCTTTAGTTTATGTAGAAATAACAGATTTGGAAATCTTTGAGCAAGCTGTTGAAGGGATTGAAAAAGGGCTTGGTATTAAGTACTTCCACTGGACTGATGAAAAATGGCAAAAGAGAGAAAAATTTATTGAGCAACTTTTAAAGTTAGATTTTACTTTCAAGGTAGCCATTTTGGAAAATCCTGTTAAACTTTCCAAGGATCTAGAAGAAATATTAAAACACCTTGTGGTTGAAGAAAATATCAGGAAAATTATTCTTGATGGCAGAAAACCTAAGTGGTACAACCAACGGCTTAAAAAATTACTTAGAGATAAAGGAGTATCAGTAAAAAAGATTGTAACAATCAGAAAAGATGAATCTAGCCCTGGAATAAGAGTAGCTGATTGTTTAGCAGGACTTGTCAGAACTTCCTTTGATAATCCAGACTCTTTAGCTTCCAAGCTATATAACAAATTGAAAAAAGCAAACAAGGTTAGATTTGAATTAACTGGTTACTCGCATAAGCAGAGCTTGCGACCTTCGGTCTAAAAAAAGCCCCGCTTAAAGCGAGGCCAGTTGTACAAGTAGTTCCAAATTGCTTGAAACTCGGCGGCTCACCGTCCTTTGTCCCTGCCAACTTGTTGTAGCTGTATGTTACCACAATTATTATATTAATGTAAAGACATATTTCTTCTTAATAGATTGACTAGTCCCCATTTAAGCTTTATTCTAAAGATAGATATAAATTCTGCCTTAAATGTTAAGTAAAGAAGATTTTGAACTCCTAAGATCAGGAAATCCTAATTTATCCAAGGATTTTAGGAAATTAAAGTTTGTACTAATTATTTTAATAGTATTAACTTTTATAATTATTGCTACTCCTTTAGGAGTTTATTTAGTAATAGAAAATTCAAATAAAGATTCCTCTCTAGCCTCCTCCCAAAACTCTAACCTTTTATACAATACAGGAAGACAAATTTATAATTTAGGGAGTGCTGCAGCTGCTAGATTAGGACTAGCTTCATCGGATACTACCTTTACAGGGAATATTATTGCACACGAAGGCGAAGGAGGACATATATTAGCAGGGCCTCCATTATCTGATACAGGCAGATCTAATAAAGAAGATATAAAAATAAGAATTGAAGCTCCTGTAGGCACTACTAAAGTTATCTTATCTGATGCGTTTAGATTAAATTATCCTTTTCTAAACGCACAAGGCATGCCATCTTGCACTGACTCTCAAACAGGACAAAAATTAAGTAGTTGTCAGGAAATAACAAATTTTATTTATTCAGATGGTAGCACGGATGTTGACTGGAATTTAAAAAGAGGAACAAACCAAATTCAAGCTTTGTATATTATTGATAATCAGTTTGATTTAGGTAATGCCAGTACAAGTAATATCTTAAGTGTTTTTTATGATCCTGTTTGCATGGCGCAAAGATTAATTGACAGTGAGGGAAATCCTATCTCACTTGATTATATTGATACTGATCCTGATAGATATTACAGTAGCTTATATGCAACTGAAATTTATAGCTGTAGTGAAGAAACAGGTTTTTGTGATGGTAGACTTTTATCCCCTGGTTATGCATGCCAGATTTCAAACCCTACTGAAAGGGATATAACTGGGACCATTAGAACGTGTGTAACAAAAACACCTGGTGGATCACATCTACAAAGTATTCAATGTACTGCCAACATAAGACCTTGTAATCCACTAGAGGTAGGAGGTTCTAATGAAAGTATACTAGACGCTCTCGTAGACAGTTTAGTCGAGGATTTAACCGTTGGAGAATACTGTTACATAGAAGGGACTGCAAATACTTATTCTGAGGATACAGGGCATATAGTTTTAGGCGCTACAGCTGTTAGTTCAGAAACTGTCAGAGCACTTGAGCAAAGAGCCTCAAACGGACAACTTTCTCCTGAAGAATTAAGTAGATTAGAAAGAGTCAGAGCCATTCAAAGTAGACAAATTGCCCAACGCATGGGAGAAAATATAAGCGGAGGAGGCAGAGTCAAAGCCTTATTAAGAATCGCCTCAGTTGCGGTCTTAGTCCTTCCCCATATCGCTGGTATTGTTAGTAACATTCCAGGAGGGGTAACTGTTGGAGACAATATTACACCTCCAGTTATAGAGGGTATCCAACTTTGTGAAAATGTAACTGATCCTACTCAGTTTTGTATTGATGGAGAGACTGGTGAACTATGGTTTTATCCCGCATTTCTAAATAGTTTTGGACTAGGTATACAAAATGCTAATATAAAGCGTTTTTCACTCCCTAATATGCTCAATAGGTTTGTAAGGTATGATCCCACAGGAAGAGCAAATTTAGTAGACGAGAATGGTCGTGTCGCAATGGTGGTTGACGCAGGTTTAAAACTAAGCCGTTTACATGAAAGTGCCAATAATTTGACTGGACGAGTTTTAAAAGAAATCTTTCCTAATAAAAATTTCCGAGTTTTATTAAATGAAGGTAGTGGAGGTGTTCTCTGGCAAGATATCGGGGAACCTTCCTTAGTTTATAAGGTAGCTTTTCCTTTAGATGATGTGCCAAAAGATACTGATTGGGAAAACTGGTATTCAAGTTATCGTCATTCTGATGATACCTACCAACGGAACGAGGCTAAAGTAATAGCTTTATTAAATCAATACGGTCTTACGCCTCGCTTGCATTTATTTGTTCCATCCAGCGCGAATCCTGACCCTATACCAGGAAGGGTTTTAGATACAGTGGAAATCCCAATAAGTAGACAGACTTCCAGAGTACCTATTATTGTTATGGACTATGTAGAAATTAATGAAGATAGGTTGGATCAATTACCCGAAGAACAAAAAAGACAATGGGCGTTAAGAACGGCCCAGATATTAGAAAGTTTACGACTTTTCCCGGCGGATACTGAAATAGTTTTTGATGAAATATCAGGAACTATAAAATTTGTAGATTTAGGAGGTATGTCTGAGAAATACGATGGGTTAGTTGAACATTTTGGTTCTCTTTATGAAAGACTCAGTAGTCTGCTTCAGATTACTCCTTAACTAAACTAATGAATCAATTTTCCCAAAAAACTATCTTTGACAATCATATTGAAGAGAACTATCCTAAGTTAGTAAGTAAAACTCAATTAATGTTAAGTATTTTATCCAAGCTAATTATACTCTCAGTAATATTGATACTTATTTTATTAGGAATCCCTTATATAGAAGGTGGAGTATTAGGCTCTGATACAGATGTACCAAGTACAGGTAGTGATGCATCAACCATTCTCGAACAAATCAACAAGAGAAATGAGGCACCATCATCGAATCAAGGCTGGGAATTAGATTCTGCTGAAGGTCCTTGGCAAATTTGGAAATCGAGCGAAAGAATATTACTTTGGGACCAAAGAAGTAACCATAGAGCAGTAGTTATTCGACGTACTCCTAATAACTGGGAAAGTTTAATGCTATTAAGGAGTGTCCTTAATCAGCAAATACCAGTAGGTACACAAGGTTTATTAAAATTTAATATTGCTCCTCCTGGTGATCCTGAACCACCCCCTTTTTCAACTGTTACTACTAACGAATTCTCTAATAAAGCCTGTGTTTACTCCCAGCTCGATAATGGTATAGAAAATTGTTATTGGGGAAATTGTAAAGATTCTTCTAAAAATTGTGGGAGTACTGTTAATGATAATTGTACATATATCCCTGGTAAATCTTCTGGAGAAAAATTATCTTCCTGTCCAGTAGGAGATATCTCTAACTTAACTCCTTCAAACTATACTATTACTGATCTCTCCTTTAACCCCCCTTGTATCTACTCTGAAGGAGAGAATAAATGTTTTGTAGGAAGGTGTGAGGACAGTTTAGGAAGGGGTTGTTCATTTAGCAATAATTGTAAATATAATCAAGCTACTCATCAGCAGATAGATTGTCCAGGAAGTGGGGGTAATGTAGATATCTCAGGTAATGTTTGTATCTATCCTCAAGCAGGAGCTAGTGGTACCTCTTGTTACTATGGAGTGTGTACTAAAGAAGCAGAAGCACAGGGTAAATGTAAACCATATACTGTATCAGAAGGATGTATCTACTCTTCAGGTTTTGGACAAAAACTAAACTCTTGTCCTGCATCAGGGAGTTTAATAGCTAACCCCTCATTGCTGGAGAGGGCTGCTGGGTTGCTTGGGCTAGGAAGTAATAAATATTTAGTAAAAATAGAAATAGATGATGATCCTAACTTTATAAATGTTTCTTCTGATAATATATATAAGGGAGAAAAATTAAATAGTTTAAGAAAAGAGGGTGGAAGTATAATTATTCCAAGCTTTAAACTATCTCCAGCATCTCAAGAGAATAGACAAATATGTGTAAGATATACCTCTAATTTAGGAGATACTAATTCTCCACCATGTATATCTATTAGGAAAACTCCTGAACTTTAAGGATAAAAGTGCCCGAGCAACAAGGTGTCATCTTGAGCCTCCTCCTTGTCATCCTGATCAGGCGAAGCCTGAGAAGGATCTAGACTCTTCCTCCCTAAAGGGGCCCGCGGCTCAGAATGACAAAATAAACATCAGAATGACTGATAGATTAGGCCAATTCTGCTCTATGCTGTAGGATATTTGCCCAAGTTAAAGCCTTTTCAGCCCATAATAGTCTATTTTTCCCATTAATTTGTTGTTTTCTTAAGTTTTTATACTCTTTTTTGAAGTTATTCAGAGTACTCTTGAACTTTTCACTAACTTTCTCAGACTGCAGATCACTTAAATAAGTATCTGTTTGATGGAAAAATCTTTCAATTAACGGGATTTTTTCTTGATAGTCAGCTTGCGCAACCCAGCCTCCAATTCTCCCCATATTTACAGAAATATTTAAGATTTGAATGTTTTTTGGTAAGTCTCTCATAACAATAATTTAGTAATTATTTTATCAATTTTTTCTCTAATTTCAGGGGCGGCTACTATTCGGCTTGGATTATCCTGATTTGGTCTAACATTAATCATTGAGTCATAATCTATTTTTTTTGTCTTTATATCTACTCCTGCTCCCCATAAATTTTCTTGACTACATCCATATTGAAGCAACAGTCTTTCCTTATCATAGTGCATTTCTCCACCGCCCGCTAAGATTTCTTTCTCTATATCCACTACTACCTTAATATAATCTCCATACTCGTAGCACATTTTCTCAATCTCATTATCATTAGCTTTTTTTTCTCTAAGAATGATAATTGGCATCGATAAATTATAGCATTTTAAAACACTCTTAAAATATAGATCTTTTTTAGCCTCAAGCAAGTAATAAAAAGTTATTAAAAATAGTATATATCCTATATTTGATCCTATGAGATATATTTTGATATAATTAATATTACTTTATTTTTGGCCCTTACTTACTCTAGAATGTGCTTGGGGTAAGTGGGGGTCAATAAAAATTTAAAGGAGGTTCATGTTTAGAAAATCTAAAACCCTTTTACCGCTACTACTTCTAGTCTGGTTTTTAATTAAACTCGGTCAAATTCCCCTAACTTTAGTTAATTCACTAGCTTCCCTCCTTTATAAATGTTATTTCTTGCTCAGTAAAATAAATAAATTATCCCCCTCTGAAATCTTTAAAAAAAGAAAAATAAAACATGAGATCCAAATCAAAAACTCATCCATCAGAGGTTTAAGGTTACATTTACTTTTTTCTAAGAAAAAGAGGGGACGTCCCAGAATCCAACCTTTTTTACCTTTTTATTTAGGTAAACTAAAGAAACTTTTAAATAAAATATTCCCTAAACCTTTAAGAATTGGGGTAGGTTTAGCGATTGTAGCTTTAACTTTATTTGCATACTCCTATTTTTTAATAGTAATCGCCCATGATTTGCCCTCACCTGATAAACTAAGCAATTTGCAAGGCCCGCTAACTACTACTTTTTATGATAGAAAGGGAAGACTCCTTTATAAATTATATGAGGGAAGAAATAGAACTTTAGTTAGCCTTAAAGACTTACCTCCTGATTTAGTAGATGCAACTATTGCTATTGAGGATAAGCATTTTTATAACCATCCCGGCGTAGATATTTTTGCAGTAGGAAGAGCACTACTATCTAACGCCAGAGATGAATCTGTTCAAGGAGGCTCAACTATTACTCAACAATTAATTAAAAACACTCTTTTAACTCCTGAGAGAACTTTAGAGCGAAAAATTAAGGAAGTTTTGCTTTCCTTTTGGGCAGAGAAAATCTTTACCAAAGAAGAGATTCTCTCAATGTATTTTAATGAATCCCCTTATGGTGGAACAGCCTGGGGAATTGAGGCTGCAGCTGAGACTTATTTTAATAAAAAAGCTAAGGATTTAAATCTGGCAGAGAGCGCATTTTTAGCAGGACTTCCCGCCTCCCCAACTACCTACTCACCTTTTGGAGCTCACCCAGAACTTTCTAAGAAAAGACAAAGGCAAGTACTAAACAGGATGGTTGAGGATGGCTATATCAGCAAAAGTCAATCTGATGAGGCGGCTAAATTGGATTTGAATTTTAATACTTTAAATAACCAGATCAAGGCTCCTCATTTTGTTATGTACACGAGGGAAATTTTAGCCAAAAAATATGGGGAAAAAGTAGTTTCTCAAGGAGGATTAAAAGTTATTACCACTCTTGACTTAGATATCCAGGAAATGGTTGAAGAGGTAGTTAAAAATGAAGTAGCCAGCCTCTTAAATCTAAACGTAACAAATGGTGCGGCAATGGTAACAGATGCTAAAACAGGACAAATTTTAGCCATGGTTGGATCAAAAAACTATTTTGATTTAAAATTAGGCAATTATAATGTCACAACAGCAGAGCGCCAACCAGGTTCCTCTATCAAGCCTGTTACTTATGCTACAGCCTTTAAAATGGGTTATTCCCCTGGAAATATTCTACTTGATACTCCTACAGTTTTTAAAAATGCCTGGGAAACTTATGCTCCTATTAATTATGATGGCAAATTTCATGGTGCTGTAACCATAAGAGTGGCCCTTGGTTCCTCCTACAATGTAACTGCAGTTAAAATGCTGCAAATTGTTGGCATCCAAAATATGATCCAAACAGCTAAAGATTTAGGGATTACCACATTTAAGGATCCAAATAGGTATGGTTTATCCCTAACTTTAGGAGGAGGGGAGGTTAAATTAATAGATATGATGAGTGTTTATGGGACTCTTTCTCAAAATGGCGTTAAATATGAAGTTAGCCCTGTTTTAATGATAGCTGATGCATCTGGAGTAATTATTGAGGATAACCAAACACCCCAAGGTAGCCAAGTTTTAGCTCCGGGTGTTGCTTATTTACTAACAGATATTTTGATGGATAATAAAGCCAGGACTCCTGCTTTTGGGGAAAATTCCCTGCTTAAGATTAGAAATCACCAAGTTGCAGTAAAAACAGGTACCACAGATAGCAAAAAAGACAACTGGACTTTTGGCTATACACCTGAATATGTGGTTGGGGTTTGGGTTGGAAATAATGATAGCTCCCCCATGGATTCATCCTTAACTTCTGGAATAACAGGGGCTGCTCCTATTTGGAATAAAATAATGAATAATTTACTTATAGATAAAACTCCTGTCATTTTTAAAAAACCAGATGATATAGTTTTAGCTAGTGTTGATGGAAGAAAAGATTATATTGTTTCGGATTTAAGCCAAAGAAGCGTTGTGGGTATGGAAAGAAAAAGAGTTAAGGATGATAAAACTAAAGAAGAAAAAGATGTTATTACTTTTACAGACCCATTCACCACTGTCCAATCAGACCAATCAGGAACAACTACAATGCCTTAACTCCCAACTGGAATTTTGACCTTCCCTAATTTTTGCCCCAACCATAAAACAGAGGTTAATAAAAAGTAATAAATTTTACCATGATAATCTTTTGAGCTTTTAACTAACTGCTTATACGCTTCCCCTTCTTTTAATTTCTTGGTAGAAGCACCGTGGTGATGGATAAATTTAGCTGTGGGAATAAAATATATTGGCACCTCATATTCTTTGAGTCTTCTGCAATATTCCACATCCTCAAAAAAGATAAATTTATCTTCATCTAAATAGCCCACCCTATTTAAAATTTTTCTGGGGATTAGAAAACAGGCCATAACCAAACACTGCACCTTAACAGGTTTATCACCCAAAGGCAAATACATAAAATAAGCTCCTTTTTGAGCCAGAAAATATTCTTTAAAAGCTCCAGTTATGGTAGGTAAGTTAAAAACAGAATCTTGGTTACTCATATCAGGAAAATATAATCTTCCTCCTAAAACTGCCTCTCCTTTAAACTCCTCTGTAGCTTTAGTAATTTCCGCTAAACTATTCTCCAAAACTTCTATATCTGAGTTAAGCATTAAAATATACTCACCCCTAGTAAACTTCATTGCTCTGTTATAACCCCCGCTAAATCCTGTATTTTCAGGATTTTCTATATATCTTGCTTGGGGATAGTCTTTCATAAAGGACCCAACTGGATTTAACTTACCATTATCTAAAACTACTACCTCAGTTGATTGTTTATATATGCCTGATTTTTTATCATATATGCTTTTTAGAAGCGCTTTTACTAAATTTGCAGTATTGTAGTTAACAATTACTACTGATAGCTTTTTTTGATAACTTGAGCTCAATGTTACACCTCCGAGGTGTGAACCTGTGTCTTTATTTATTAAATCCTCTGGTGCTCCTTTTACACCCTTTAGAAAGTCCAAAACAGCCTTTTTTTGAGCCTTTCTGCCCACAATAAGAAACTTTATAGCCTCCCTAATAAGGGCAAATTTAGTTTTAAATGAGGCATATTTAAATCCAAAAATAAGTCTATTTCTAGTATGGAAATAATCAGTAAAGAAGGAGCCTATGCCTGTGGTTTGGGAGACTTTGTGATAGATAGAAACTGTCCCGTTATAAAATTTTTTAAACCCAAGCTTATTTGTTCTTAAAGAAAAATCATTGTCCTCCATATAAGCAAAAAGATCCTCATCAAACATACCAACCTTTTCTAAAACCTCCTTTTTTATCAGCATGCAACAGCCTGTGATTAGATTTGTCTGCTCTACTTGGTCATATTTCCCTGAATCTACCTCATCTATTCCCCTATGTTTTGAGTAAACATTATTAAAATCAAACTCCCCACCGCCATACCATATAACTTTTCCCCTATCTTTATCAGAATACCTATCCTTGTGAAACTCAAACCCAGGAGCAAAATAGATTTTAGGAGAAACTAGACCAATTTTTTCGCTAGATTTAGCAGTTTTGATAAGCTCTTTACATAAATCTTTTGAATTTATTAAGGTATCATTATTAATAATCAAGATATAATCTGCTCCCCAAGCTAGTGAGTATTCCATTCCTCTGTTATAGCCACCAGAAAAACCTTTATTTATATCTGTTTGGACTAAATCTACATTGGGAAACTTTTTTAAAATATCCTCAACTGAAGTATCTGAGGAACCATTATCCACTACCACAGTTTTAACATCTAATCCAGAGGTATCAAGTTTTTTTAAACTCTCTAAAAACTCTAAAGTGTCCTTGGTGTTATTATAATTAACAGTAACTATGGCAATTTTATCCATAAAAGCTTGTTATCCTTTCGGGTCTGAGCCTCAGGGTCGAAGACCTGATCTTTCCTCTCGTCATCCTGAGGGCAAAACCCGAAGGATCTAGTCTAGAGATTCTTCACTTAGTACGCTCAGAATGACAATGAGTATACTTAGAACGACACATCATAGAACTCCTAAAGCCTCCAGGTAAGCATCTTTTCTATCTTTTTTCCCCAAAATTGCAAACAAAAAGGCTCTAAAAATTAAAGATATAACCATTACTAATTTTACAAAAGGATATTCATCCTTGTAGTGCTGCCTATAGTACCTAACAATAGCTTTGATTTCACTCAAAAGCGGGTTTTTAAGCTCCCCTTTGGAGCTGGCTTTATCTATGTGAGTCACCTCAATTGAGGGTACATACATTAACCCAAAACCTTGATCTTTAATCCTTTTACACCACTCAACCTCCTCTCCATACATAAAAATACTCTCATCAAACCCATTTGTTGCATCATATACTTCTCTTTTAAACATAAAATAAGCTCCCATTACCCACTGCACTTTTCTTTCTTTACTAAAAAAACTACTATCTTTAGGATGAATTGGGGATGCAATTTGATCCATCAAAGGAAACCTAGCCAAACCTGAAATCCAAAGTATGGTATTTAAAGGAGTAGGTAAATAACCTGCACTTGGCTGCAGTCTTCCATCTTTAAAGTTTAACCTAGGTCCAATTAAGTCTACCTCAGGATGGTTTTTAAAATATTCCAGTGATTTAACCAAAGTATCATCTACTACAAAACAATCTGAGTTTAAAAGCAAAATAAACTTACCCCTACTAGCTTTCATGCCTATATTATTCCCTCCACTAAAACCAGTATTAGTTTTAGAGATTATAAGCCTAACCCATCCATGTCTACTCTCCAGCATCTCCTTAGAACCATCAGAAGATGCATTTTCCACTACAATTACCTCTATTTCGCTCTTTAAGTTCTTTTCAGCAAATTCCTTAGCTTTTTTTACCCTGCTTAAACATTCATCAATTATATCTTTGGTATTAAAGCTTAAAATTATGATAGATAAATCCATTTAACTTAAAGTTATTTTTAAAACCCTGTATTTTTCCAGTAAGTTGATCCCCAATAGTACAAAGTCTCTTAAAATTGGTGGATATTTTTTATAAAAATGCTTCTTATAAAAAATTCTCATAGCCATAGTACCAGCTTTAGCAGATTTGAGCTTTCTCTCCTTATTTACCTTTACAGCACCTGTATTCCATAAACCAGATGATGAACCTTTATAATGTATGATTTGTGCCCGCGGATAATAATAAAACTGCCAACCTTTCTCCTTTAAGTTATAACAAAACTCAATATCCTCCCCATTCCAGAAATAATCGCTACTCCACCAATTAATTTCCTCTCCAGATTGTTTTCTTACCATTAAGAAAGTTCCGTTGCCACAATCAACAGGATGAATAGTGTTTACGTCTAAATAAGTAGCGCTATAGCCTGAGAAAAGTTTAGATTTGGGAAAAAGTTTCGAGAGTCCTGAAAAATAGGCAAAAGCATTCCAGGGTGTGGGAAAACCTCTATGGCAAGAATAATCCAAGCGTCCATCTGGTAAAACTACTTTACAAGTTAACCCACCTATCTTTTCATCAGTTTTTAAAAAAGCTAAAGACTTGGAAATAGCATTATCCAACACTTTAGTATCAGGATTTAAGAATAATATAAAATCTGCCTTAGCTTTAGGCACTCCTAAGTTATTTCCCCTAGCAAAACCTAAATTTTCTTTACTTTCTATAATCTCTACTTGAGGATATTCTTTTTTTAAAGCCTCTACAGAGTTATCAATTGAGGCATTATCAACCACTATCACCTGCCAATTTTTACTATTTTGATCCTGATAAACACTCTTTAAACAATCTAAAAGCAAATCTTTAACATTGTAATTGAGGATGATTATGGATAAATCGGGTTTAGAATATCTTTCAGCCACCAATTAATTATACTAGAGCGAGCATTTTAAAGAAAATTAGATATAAACTAGTATTTTCGTTAAAGCACCATCCAGCCTCTTAAATCTTTTTTCTTAATCCTTACAGGTGAGGTAATAAACTTTTCTACTTCATCCATAAAAATTAAGGTAGCATATTTGGCATTTAAATGTTTATCAAAGTATCTCTGATCTTTTTTCTTGGAACCTAAGGATAAATTTTTCCCATATTTTTGCTTTATTAACTCCCACTCATCTTTACTCAAACCATCTATAAAAATAACTTTGGCAACCTTAAACTGACCCACTACTTCTCTTCCAGGAGGTTTAATGTAAACAATATCCCCACGCTCAATTACTCCAAAAGGAGCAATCTTTTTCTGAGAAAACCTGCTCTCAATATTTTTTCTACCGGCAAAGATTTCTTCAATTACATCTTTACTAAAAATTGCTAAATGCTTGCTCATCAGTTTGGACTATACCTTACAACTTTATCCTTTTCAATATCAAAAGCTTGCTGTATTATCCAATCATAATATGGCTGGATTAGAAAGTGTGGAGAGGAAAAATGGCAGGAGAGGGTTTATCGTCCGCACAGGATTGTTTATAGTCGGAGGGTTAACAGCATTGGCTACCAGGGTTGGATTGAAGACAAAACCACTCATTCCTTTATTACTCTAAGAGAAGGTTATCAACCTTGGTTAAAAGATGTAATTTTTGAGAATGAAATAATTTTAGACATAACTAAACATTTTGTTAGCTACTTTAATGAAAGTCGTAGACGAGGAAACAGGTTACTGTTGGGAGATTTCCTGACTTATACTTTTGAGCATACTTATGAAGTTTTAAATAAGCTTCCCTCTGATCAAAAAGAACCCGATATTAACATTCGACTTGAGGCTGCTCATGCTACTCTTATTGCTTTAATGGGTGCTACTAATCCAAAGTGGGAAGCAGTGGAGTGGAGAAAATTGGGAGGAGAAATACCAGAAGATGGTTCGATACTAGATGATTTTGAAGGAAAAAACGGGTTAAATAAAGTGGTTTTCCCATCAATTCTAAGTACAGGTGAACAATCAGATCGTGAAGGTCACTTTAGACATTTTATTCATAGTGCTGGTATTGCTTTTGAGAGAGGTTACGCTAAGTTATTTGGCCTGGCTGAGTATCGAACTATTCCAATTGGTCCTCAACTTTGGGCGCAAATTGTTAAGCCTTTTTATAAAGATTATGAAACAGAGGCCGTAAAAGTTGCTGATATTTTGGGTAAAGCTCATGAATTAGTTAGTACTTTTAGGAAAAACTCCATACCTCTAATTCAAACACCATCAGAAGGAATATTTGATCCTAATGTTGGCGGTGACTTAGCAGTAAATATTTTAGGAGCTAGGTTTGGAGCCAGAGTTTTATCTATTTTACAAATGACTCCGTTTGCTAGACTTCGTTATCTTCTACTCCTTAGAAAAGAACTTAATGATCCTAAGTTTGAAAAGCTCTCTGATGGAGCTATTTTAGAAACCGCTACCCCCAAAGCAACTAAAGGTTTTCTCTTAAGGATTTTATCCCCACTGGAGGTTAGGGGTTAAATTTGTTAAAATTAACGACAATGGTAAATCCACTTGATTTTTTGCGTGAAGTTAGGGTAGAATTACAAAAAGTTGTATGGCCAACTTGGCCACAAACTTTTAGGCTTACAGTTATTGTTGTAATAGTTACAATTGCTGTAGGCTTTTTTATTGGCGGAATTGATCTAGCCTTAACTAAATTGACTGAACTTTTGCTAGAATAATGAAGCCAAGAGGCGCGATAGCGACTCATTGGCGGAATAGACCTACTTTTGACTAAACTAACAGAGTTAGTTTTACAATAAATATGGATGATGACAAAAAATTAAAACCTGAGGCTAATAAAGGACCTTTGCAAACTACTGATCATGTAGTGGAAGCTTTGCAAGAAGAGGAAGATACCAAACAAACAGTCGATGCTATGTCAGAATCATTCAAATCTGACAATCCACTAGCTAAATGGTATGTGGTCCATACTTATTCCGGACACGAAAACAGAGTTGCTAATGCTTTGAAACAGCGTGTTGAATCAGAGCACTTGGAACATAAAATTGTAGGTGTTTTAGTCCCTACCCAAGATAAAATAGAGATTAAAGGTGGTAAAAAGACCCAAGTTAAAGAAAAAATCTTCCCAGGTTATATTTTAGTAAAAATGGTTTTGGATGATAATACTTGGCTGGCTGTTAGAACTACTCAAGGAGTAACCTCATTTGTAGGAATTGGTAATAAACCTACTCCTATTCCTGAGCATGAGGTAAAAACAATTGTTAAATTTATGGAACAAGGAGCTCCTTCTACCTTTAAAGATGTTTACTTAGTAAATGACACTATTAAAATTGTTGATGGTCCATTTTCTGATTTTATAGGTAAAGTAGATGCTGTAGATAAAGAAAAAGGTAAAATTAGAGTTTTGGTTTCCATCTTTGGTAGAGAAACACCAGTTGAACTGGACTTTTTGCAGGTGCAAAAATTATAGAAAATTTTTAATTATCAATTCTTAATTTTCATTGAATTTTCAATGTTTCAAAATTGAGTCATTGTAATATTGATTAAAAATTGTAAAATTAGAAACTGAAAATTTAAACATATGCCAGCAAAAAAAATTAAAACTTACATTAAACTAAATATTCCAGCAGGCATAGCTACTGCTGCTCCTCCTGTGGGACCAGCCTTGGGTCAACATGGATTGCCTATTATGGACTTTGTCAAAGCTTTTAATGAGAGAACCAAAGAAAAAACTGGCAATATTTTACCTGTTGTAATAACAGTTTTTACAGATAGAACTTTTAAGTTTATTACTAAAGAACCACCTGTAGCTGAGATGATTAAAAAAGCACTTAATTTGGAAAAAGGTTCAGGTAAATCTGGTCATGAATCTGCAGGTACCTTATCTAAAGCTCAAGTAGAAGAGATAGCTAAGAAAAAAATGCCTGATTTAAATGCTAATTCTGTTCAAGGTGCGATGAAAATTGTAGAAGGTACAGCCAGATCAATGGGAGTTAAAATAGGATAAAATGGGAAGGCCAAAAATAAAAATTATAGATGACAGCAAGCCGGCAGAAGAATCCGCCTCCGCTAAAGCTACTGCGGACAAAGGAAGTAAAAAGGTAGCTCCTAAAGATAAATTAGCTACTTCCTTACTTGAGGAATTAAACCAAGAGTTTGGCGAAGTCCAAGTAAAACCCTCCTTTGCTAAAGCTACGGAGGGCAAGGAAGAGAAAAAGCCTTCGACTCAAACCGCTCAGGCCAAGGAAACTCCTAAACAAGGTAAAGCTAAACCCAGAAGCAAAAAATACCAAGAAGCGTTAAAGCAAGTTGATCCAAACAATAAATATGATTTAAACGAAGCTGTCACACTAGCTCAAAAGGTATCATACAGTAAATTTCCAGCTACACTAGAGTTACATATTAATACTAATGTTAAAAACTTAAGAGGTTTTCTAACTTTGCCCTTTGCATCAGGTAAAAAACTAAGAATTTTAGCTTTTGGTCCTCATTCGCTAAAAGCTTCGGAAGGACAAGCCCTTCTATCTGATGGCGTAACCTTGGGTGATGATCAAATTCTAGAGGAGATTATAAAAGGAAAAGTCCAAGATGTGGATGTAGTGGTTACCACTCCTGAATGGATGCTTAAACTGGCAAAAGCTGCTAAAGTTTTAGGGCCTAAGGGTTTAATGCCTAATCCTAAAAATGGGACAGTCACGGATAACTTAGCTAAAACTGTAGCAGAGCTTCAGGGGGGCAAAACAGAGTATAAAACAGAAGCAAATGGTTCTGTTATCCATTTAGCTGTTGGTAAAGTTTCACAACCTATTGAGGAGATTACAGCCAATATTAAATCTCTTTATCAAATTATTGGTAAAACCAAAATTAAAAAAATTACCCTTGCTCCTACCATGGGACCAGGAGTAAAATTGGACCTATCCTCTCTTTAGCATTTTCTTCCAAACTAAACCTAGATCAAATTTTAGAAAATATATTGCGCCAATACCTAATATTAATAGGGCAAGGGTAGTTAGAATATGACCCAAAACTGTACTTGCTGCAACTATGTTTGAATTTAATCCTAAAATACCAGAAAAAATTGCTAGTGCGGAAGCTTCTGCAGAGCCTATATAGCCTGGGGCTGATGGAATTAAAAAAGTTAGTGCTGAGAGTAAATTTCCAAGGTAAGCTTGTATAAGAGTAATATTTAACCCAAAAGCTAAAAATAAAAAAAGCCAAATTAAACCGTCAAGTAAAAAAGCAAAAGCAGTTAATCCTAGTAGTGATAAAATTTGCCAAGGATTTTTTCTTAATACTGCAAACCCATCAAGAATATTAAAGCTAAAACTTAAGAATTTATTTTTGAGGATTTTTAAAAAAAATAAGCTGCTTAAGAGCCTTAATAACTTTTTAAAAAAATTAACCTGGGTGATTACCAAAATACTTACCAGAGTAAATATTCCAAGTATTATAACCAATATTTGGGTAAAATTAGAAGGAAGCTTACTT
The DNA here is from genome assembly GCA_016176465.1 of Candidatus Daviesbacteria bacterium. Lineage (GTDB taxonomy): Bacteria > Patescibacteriota > Microgenomatia > Daviesbacterales > UBA10151 > JACOXD01. Next base: position 64,624 of record JACOXD010000006.1, read on the forward strand.
GATGTAAAGTTTATTAAAATTCCTATGGCAGCCAATGCAAACCAAAAATCAAAAAATCTATCAATTAATATCCAAATTATAGTTTTTCCTAAAGGAAGAGAATATTGCGTGTTTAAATAAACACTTTTACTAATCTCCCCTGCTCTTATGGGAATAAAAAAAGAAAGAAGTTGGCTTAAAAAATTTAAAAAAATTAAATTTTTCCAGGGAATTTTAAATTCATCCAGAATTACTTTTAGCCTAAGAGCCCTGACTACAGATGAGGAGGCATATAAAATAAAAAAGACTAAAGTATATTTTAAATCTACCTTTTTTAGAGTATCCAAAAGTTTACTTCCATCGATAAACTGTAGCCAAATAAAAATTAGTACTACTCCAATTAAGGTATTGATTAGGATTTGTAAAAGAGTTTTTGTAGAAAACATAGAGAAAAATTAGTGTCATTCTGAGCGAAGCGAAGAATCTAATTAGATCCTTCAATCGTTTCACTCCTTCAGGATGACAATATAGATTTTTAATTTAGATGTATTCATAGTATATTAAAGTTATGCTGCATGTAAATCTATCCTGGGAATTTCTACAAAATGGGTTTTTTCAAAATAGAAAGGCTTTAATAGGGATTTTTGTTGGACTTATCATCGCCATACCTACCCTAACCTTTCTTCTTAAAACAAGAGTAGGTTTTCAGTCTCAAGCTTCAACAGATCAACCATATAATCAAACAGTAACTGATAAAACTAAAGATAAAAAAGGTTTATCGCTTGAGGATTTAACCAAAGACACTAAAGGGGCAACAGATTCAGCTGAAATTACCCCTAAAGTAGGCTTTGGACCAACTCTAAATTTTAAAATTCAGCTTCAAGGCAGGCCAAAATCTGATCAATCCACCTCCCTTTTTATTGGTTTGGCAGAGGGGGATATCAAGGTAAACCCACCTTATCTTTTAACCTTTACCATAGATATAGATAAAACAGGGATTTTTGAAGGGTTATCCTTAGCAGGATTAACAGTTGGAAGTAAATATAGTGCTTACTTAAAAGGAACTGCACAAATTGCATCCTCATCCACATTTACCATGGGAGGTGCCACTAATATATTAAATTCTAATAATCCCATTTTATTAACCACTGGGGATTTAAATGAAGATAATACCATAGATAGTTTGGATTACAACATTGCCAAAGCAGCTATGGGCAAAACCTCTAAATCCCCAAACTGGAACGGAGTTATAGACTTTAACCTGGATAGAGTTATTAATAATCTAGATCTATCTATCATTGTTAAAAATATGAGTAAAACAGGCGCGGGTGATTTATATATTTCTAAAGTTTCCAGCCAATCTGGTATCTTAACTCCAAGTACAGGTTCAACTCCTAATGAGCTACCTACTCCTAGGGGTGGCTATTGGCTCTGGGTTCCAGAGTAAAATTAGCTTTTCCCCATAAAACCTATGAGCTTGATTTTAAACTATATTAGTAGTATCATTAGCCTCAAATATGAGTAATATCACCAGACCAGAAGGAGCCAAACACGCTTTCTTAGCATGCCTAGAACAATATAATATTGGCGATGAAGAGGTCGTGAGCGCATACTTGGATAAAGCTCGAGACGCTTTAAACACTGAGCTTGATGGACCGGGAGTAAACAGTTTTGCAGCTTACCAAGCCAGGAGATCCCCTAGTTATTTAATAGACACAGTTTCTTTTGTATCAAGGCTGCCTGATGAATTTCAAGATTTATTTAAGTCATTGTGGGGAGAAGATCAAGGTAAATCCATGCCTGAGTGGGTCAGATTTAACATAGAAAGAACGGGAACCCCTAATATTCGAGTTATTACCATAAATGGGCAGCCAACTCCTGAGCCTCCCCCACAAATCCACAAAGTTAGATTTGAGTTTCTTTCAAACAACGCCATTAATTACCTAAACAAGACCGGAGTAGTATTGCCATCTCAGGAAATTCTAGCTTCTTTGGAATTAACTATGGAAGGCAATAGAGCTAAGTATCTGTGCCAATACCCAAAACCAAATCCAGTTATGGAAATTTCCCTATCTGAGCTGCAAAAACCCGATAGAGGAGCTACTATTGCTTTAATGCTGGCTAGAAGTGTGGGTGAGGAGATTGCTTTAATTAAATCCAGGCAGGGCCTTCCTGAGGGACGCAAAACAGCCTAGAGTTCTATCCAGGATAAATAATTTTTTCCAAGTTCAGGACCTGTGGTGGCAAAAATTACAGGGGCAATATTTTTTCCTAAGTAATCTAGATACACTTTAGCTTCCTTTGGCAAATCTTTAGGAGATTTTATTTTTTTAATCTCTTCCCCATCCCAACCTTTAAACTCAACTCCCCTAGCTTCTAACTTATCTAAATGATCTTGATAAGGTAAGTAAAAACTTTTTTCTCCTGTTTTCCTATTTCTATACTCAGTTATAACTTTTATTTTTTCTCCTTTGCTGGCATCTAAATGGGTTGCAATTAAATATTGATAACCCGCTGCTTTTTTAAGATATTGCGCGATAGGCACAGATACAGGGTATATATCGCGCAATCTGCCAGTTGAACGACCTTTCTCATCAAACTTTTCTTGGATCCATTTTTCAAGCTTTGGATCAGCAATGGTTGGCAAGATTCTTTGCCCTACAGAAGACATATAAGTTGTTTTCATTACTGCAGCTCTAATAGCAATATCAGCAGGCTCAACTATAGAGTAAGTTGAATCTCCAATAAAGCGAGACATTGGCCTGGATGAGGTTACATCAGGATAGACTCCATGGTATGGATCTAAACCTGCCCCTTGAGCTCCTTCAAAAGTAAAAGCTACTTTAGTATTTTCCCAAGCATTTTTTAAAACTTCATAAAAATTCCAACCAATATACTCTCTTAAAGCTACGATACCTACTTTTAAACTATTAATAAAGTCCTTTTCTGAACCTACTCTTAACTTTCCATCAATACCTAATCTTTTTACCTCTATATCTGCTAAATTAAACTTTTTTCCAAAACCCAAGGTCATGTTTCTATAAAACTTATAATGATCCCTTAAGAGCCCTTGCCAATCATTTAGATATAGATCCCCAAAAGTTACTGGGAAACGTAAATAAAAACTGGCATAAGCTGTAGCTAACCCTCTTCCTGTTGAACCCTTTCCTCCTGAAGTTGCACTGTTATACACAGTTTCTAAGGCTCGATGAGTATCTAGACAAAGAGGAGTTTTAGGATCTATTAATAATTTTCCCGGCAATTTACCTTTAAAGATTTTTTTTACTTGACTTAATTCTGTAACTAAGTCTTGAGGGTGAATTACCATTCCTCTTCCCATTAGAGCTGTTGCTCTTTCTTGGATAACTGTCATGGGAAGTTGATGAGTTACTATCTGTTTACCATTAACATAAACCTCATGCCCTGCATTTGCTCCTCCATTATATCTTAAGGAATATAAAGATCTCTTTGTAGATAGCAACCTATTAAATTCTGCAACTACTCTACCCTTACCTGAATCCCCAAAAAATACATCCTCAACTGATACTGAGTTAACTCTGACTCCAGGCTTTAGTATAAATTTCATGAATCAAGGTTAGTCTAGCTAATAAATAAGTATTTGACAATAGAGTTAATCAAAGTTAAAATATTCAAAGCTTAAGATAGTGAGTTCTTAGATCCTTCGCTAAAACGCTCAGGATGACACGAGGATAAATCTCACCGAGGCGGATTTAAGCTAGCGTTTAGTTAATAGCGTCTAGCGTTAAGTTACGCGCCTTGAGCGCGTTTTTTTATGGAAATCATGAAGAAAGGAAAGATAGAGGTTTAGAAACTTTACCCTTTACGCTAAACCCTATACCCTAGCAGATGCCTAAAACAAGACAACAAAAGAAAGATTTAGTAACTAAATTAGCTGAGAAGTTAGCTAGAGCTTCCAGCGTAGTTTTTGCAGACTATCGAGGCCTTACTATGGCAAAGCTACAAGAGCTTAGGAAAGCTTTAAGGGAGCAAGAAGCAGAGTTTAGCATAACCAAAAACAACTTGCTCAAACTGGCAATAAAAGACTCATCACTCATTACTAATTACCCATCACTGTTTGAGGGTCCAACTGCAACTCTCTTTGCTTATGGTGACCAAATCTTACCATTAAAAACTATGACAAAATTAATTAAAGATACTAAAATTGGGGAAATAAAATTAGGTTTAATGGATGGGGAGATTTTAGATAAATATGCAATTGAAAAACTTGCTTCCCTTCCTTCAAAAGATGAACTTAGAGCTAAAATTGTGGGAAGCTTGGGCGCTCCACTTTATGGAATTGTTGGGGTTTTGCAAGCTAATTTAAGGAATTTAGTTTACGCACTAGATGGAATTAGAAAACAAAAAGGAGGTGACATACAAATGTCATCTTGAGCGTAAGCGAAAGATCTCAAGATTTAAGTCTTTAGATTCTTCGTCTTCGCCTCAGAATGACAATTGTTATTATGCAAGATTTACAAAATAAACCAAAAGATGCTCCAGTAGCTGGAGAAAACACAATAGTTGAAGCTGCGCCAGCAGAGCCTGCAAAAGAAGCAGCTGAAGTTTTAGAGAAAGTAGAGGAACCTAAACCTGTTTCAGCAAGCTTAGAAAAAATAATTGAACAGATTGAAAAATTATCTGTTTTAGAGTTGGCTGATTTGGTTCATGCTCTTGAAGAAAGATTTGGAGTAAGCGCAGCAGCTCCTGTAGCAGTTGCAGCAGGTGCCCCCTCCACCGGAGGTGCCGGCGAGCCACAGGAAGAACAAACTACTTTTAATGTAGTTTTGGCAAATGCTGGAGCTAATAAAATTGGTGTTATTAAAGCAGTTAGAGAGTTAGTTCCAACTTTAGGATTAAAAGAGGCTAAAGATTTAGTTGAAAGCGCACCAAAACCAGTTTTGGAAGGCGTTAATAAGCAGACCGCTGAGGGGGCAAAAGCTAGATTAGTTAGTGCTGGGGCTCAAGTTGAGTTACAGTAATAGCTTGGTCAGTTAACGGTCAAGCTTGCGAAATACTTCGCTTTTTACAATGATCGTTGTCTTGTAAAGGCTACGTATTTCTTAAGGAGACTGCTAATGAGGCTAAGACGAAACTTACAGCTTCTGGAGCAACAATAGAACTGCAGTAAATTTAGATACAAGAAGCTTGGCATCTGGTATCTATTTTCGTATCTTGACATGTTCTGAAAATATGTGATATACAAAAGATTAGTATGGCAGATAAAATCTCACTTGAAAATCTCCCAGATTTACTCACAGTAAAAGAAGTTGCTCAAGTTCTAAGAGTATCTCCCCTAACAATTAAAAGGTGGGGTAAAAGAGGAAAACTCCCGGCAATTAGAATAAATTCCAGAGGTGATAGGAGATATAAGAAGGAAGCAGTTCTTTGGTTATTGGGAATCTCCCAAAAATCTTCTGCAGATTCTGGTTCTGGCTCTCCATCATATTAGCAATTAAGTAACTATTTATGCTAGTTGCTATAGATTAGACTTTTACAATAGGAAAAACTATTTTTTCAGAATTAAGAAAATAAATTTCACAAGAGCATCAAATCTTTTTATCCTCCAAGGTTGAACTATTAATCTAAATAACCATTCAAATCCTATCAGTCTAATAAAAAGTGGTGCTCTTGGAATCTTTCCTGAGATATAATCAAGGGTGCCTCCAACACCGATAAATACTTTACTATCAATATGTTTTATATTTTCCTTGATCCATTTCTCTTGCTTTCCATGACCAAAAGCTACCAATAAAATATCAACTTTTTCTATTTTTATTTTTTCATTATTTAGCATTTCTCCATCACTACTTATTTTTCCACCATGATCTGTATAGACAATTTTCAAATTGGGAAATTTAGTTAACAAGCGCTCTTTTGCTTTGGCTGCTACATTTTTTTGCCCTCCCAAAAGGCCTATTCTAAAGCCTTTTTCCTCACAAATAGACATAAATTTCAGTATTAAATCTGTACCAGTTACTGTAGGAAATTTGCTTTCTATCAATTTAGGAAATATAAAAAAAGGCCAGTAGATCAATTTCACTATAAAGTTGTTAGTTTCTAAAACTTTTAGTGCCCATCCTAACCTAGAACTATCGGGAATAGATAAATCTGCATCATTTATTATTTTTTTAAATTCTAAATCTTTCTGAGCCTGTATAATTATTTCTACATTGGTTGTGACTATATAGTGTTTACCCTGGCCACTAATCCAGACTTGAATATGTTTTAAAACATCTTGGTAATTTACTTTACTTACTTTTACTCCTAAGATATTAACTTGCTCCACTGTTTACCTCCTTAAATAGCTTAAGTGTCTCTTTTGCAGCTATCTGCCAAGAAAATTTATTTAACTGCAAATAACCCTTTTTTGTTAGTTTATCCCTAAAATTATTATCCGTTAATTTGATCATACCATCTCTAATTGCATCAATATTATAAGGGTCAACCAAAATGGCTGCCTCACCTGCAACTTCAGGTAAGGAGGAAATATTTGAAGTTAAAACAGGACAGCCACAAGAGAAAGCCTCCAATATAGGCAAGCCAAATCCTTCAAACAGGGAAGGATATACTAAACCTAGTGCTCCGGAATACAAAGCAGGCAAATCCCTATCTTCCACCCTGCCCAGAAATTTTACTTTACCTTCAATTCCCAGCTTCTTTGGTAACTCGTAAATTTCATCAGATTTCCACCCTTTATCTCCTACTAAAACTAATTTAATACTGTCATTCTGAACCGAAGGTGAAGAATCTATCAAACTATTCTTTCGCACTTGAGATCCTTCCTCGCTAAAAGGGGCCCGTGCCCTCAGGATGACATCACTAAAAGCCTTAATTAATCTCTCCAGATTTTTCCTTGGCTGAATTGTTCCTACAAAGAGAAAAAAGTTTTTTGATACTAGGTTATACTGCCTCAAACTGTTTACTAACATCTTACCTTTGACAGCTTTAAATACCTCTCTATCTACTCCTTCATAAATAACTTTAATTTTTTCCTCCTTAATCCCTACTTTTTCTACTAAATCTTTCTTTGTAGCATTTGATACTGCAATAATTTTTATGGCAGTTTTGAGTTGAATTTTGGTTATAAATTTTAGATATAAGATTTGTTTTAGCTGATGGTATCCAGGCAGGTATTCTGAACCCAAATCATGAACAGTAAGTACAGTTTTAAGTCTTGGATTTCTAACTATGGGCAAAGTATGCGCAGGTATAAAAAGAAGATCTAAGTTATCCTTAAAGGTTTCAATTCCCAATCCAACTTGTGTCCAAAGATAAAGGAAATTGATGGCTTTAAAAGTGAAATTTTTTGGCCATTCCTCTGATCTAATCTTTGTACTGGGTCTAAGATATACAAAATAGTCATTTTCTATATCAATTTTGGCTAAATTTTTTAATAAGTAATATGAATAGTTTTCAGTCCCTGTTCGCCAGCTGGCGAAGGACCTGGATCCATCAAAACCAATACGCATAAAATAAGTTTAGCATAAGAACTTAGGAGGATTTTGATTTGAAGTACTCAACAGTTTTTTTAAGACCTTCATCTAAACTTACTTTAGCTTCCCAACCGGCTTTACTTTTTAATAAGGCGCTTGAGGCATAATTAGCATTAACATCCCCTGCTCTTTCTCCCAAATTCTCAATTTTTACATCATATCCAAATATATCAGACAATTTATTTACTACATCAATGACTTTTACTCCATTATTTGTTCCAACATTAAAAATACTAAAGCCTTTTAAATTTAGACAAGTTGTATGGGCAGTGGCTAAATCTTCTATATAAATAAAATCTCTAATTTGCTCCCCTTCCCAATAAAGAGGAATTGGTCTTTTATCCAGTGCTGCTTTAATAAAGTTAGGAATTGCGTGAGTTTCAGGCTGATGATTCTCTCCTGGTCCATAAGGATTAAAATAACGTAGTATAGTTACATCAAAATGATGCAAAATATGGTAAGTCCGCAAAAAAGCTTCAACTGCCACCTTACTTGCACCATAAGGATTATCAGGTTGAAGTGGTGAAGCTTCTGTTAAAGGTAAAGTTTTAGGAGTTCCATAAACACAAGCACTGGAGGAAAAAATAATCTTTTTCACCCCTACTTCCCGCATAGCTTCAAGCAACTCAACAGTTCCTAAAACATTATTATCAGCATATAAAACAGGCTTTTTTACAGATTCATTGACCTCAATTAGTGATGCTAAATGTATAACCCAATCTATGCCTAAGAGAGTTTTTTTAAGAAGCTCTCTATCTTTAATATCCCCTTTTATAAATAAAGCTCTCTTATCAAGATTATCTTGCGAGCTTTTAGAGAGGTTATCATAAACTATAACTTGATGGCCAAGGTCTAATAAAATTTTAGCTACGTGGCTACCAATAAACCCTGCACCACCTGTGATAAGAATTTTCATTGTATTATGGTATTAAGTATTATGTATTAAGGGAGGATTTATTTCAATTTCCATAATACACTCTACATGATACATACTACTATTTTTTAGATACACTTCTTTTATATAAATCCAAATTTTCTAAAGCCATTCCTGTGCCTAAAATAACTGACAAAAGTGGATTCTCAGAAATATGACAAGGAACCCCTGTTTCCTCAGTCATCAACTTATCAAGGTTACTCAGTAAAGATGTACCTCCTGACATTACTATTCCTTTATCAATAATATCTGAGGCTAGCTCAGGTGGAGTTTGTTCTAAAACTCCTTTAACAGCGCCAATTATTTTTCTGACGGGATCGGAAATAGCCTCAGTTATCTCTACAGTAGATAAAACGATTGTCCTTGGCAAACCTGTTGGAGAATCTCTTCCCCTAACTTCCATCTTTTTTACCTCTAGCTCTTTAGGCAAAATAGCACTACCAATCCTGACTTTAATCTCCTCTGCTGCCCGCTCACCAATTATTAAGTTGAATTTTTTCCTAATATAGTTTTGGATTGCCTCATCAATTTTATTTCCTCCAACTCTGACACTACTATGAACTACCACTCCGCCCAAACAAATCACTGCTGCCTCTGCTGTACCTCCACCAATGTCAACAATCATATTTCCTGATGGGTTAGCAATGGGAATATTTGCTCCAATAGCTGCAGCCAGTGGTTCATCTATTAGATAGGCAGTTTTAGCTCCAGCAGATAAAGTTGCATCAAGCACTGCTCTTCTTTCAACAGAGGTAACGCCAGCAGGTACACAGACCATTACTTCTGGTTTTAAAAACCGCATAGAACCCAATACTCTGTCTATAAAATACCGAAGCATCGCTTCTGTGATTACATAATCAGCAATAACCCCATCTTTCATCGGACGGGAAGCCATAATATTACCAGGAGTCCTACCTAACATTTCCTTCGCTTCATTGCCTACTGCTAAAACTTTATTATCATCAGTAGAAATTGCTACAACAGTAGGCTCATTTAGAACAATACCGCTACCTGCTAAATAAACTAAGCTATTGGCAGTACCTAAATCTATTCCTATACGCTTTGAAAGATTAAACATAATCTTTGTCATTCTGATGGTCCACTGGACCAGAAGAATCTAATGAGATCCTTCCTCCCTAAAAGGGGCCCGTGCCCTCAGGATGACAACAAAACTGAAGAAAGTATATTTTTGTTGTCAACTTAACGCTATGAACTATACTCTAACTGAAGACCTACTCACAAGACATGCAAAGTGGATCAAAAAGGAACAATTACTTTAGGTTTATACCATATAAATTGGGGCGTTCTGCTGTGGGAATTGGGAAAAAGGTAATTATTGCGAGTCTTGAGCCATCAGGCCATGCATAAACAGAGTTAATATCAAAGGTTCCTGCATAAATCACATGATTATTTCCCCCATCAAATTCAATTACGGAAATTTTATTCTCATCTACTAAGACCAGGTGAAGTGAATCAGGTAGCCATAAAGCTTGATAGCTCTCTGGCAGAGTAAAGGTTTCTCTTTTTTTTAAGTCAACAATCTTAAATTTTTTCTTTTGAGGTGTATTTGATTTCTCACTTTCCTCAGCTACTTTATTTTCAGTAAGCAACAAACTTTGAGGTTCTACTTGCTCCAAACAATTTTCTTTATCCTCACAGATTAAAAACTTAGTTTCATCTGGTGCCCATTTCACCAAAGCAGATGATGATGCTATCTTTTGTAAATTAAGATCTTTTATAGATTGGATTCTAGCCAAATCCTTAGTACTTTTTTCCTCTTCCCAACTTGATAAAGTAGGCTGAAGAATTGGGGTAATATCTCTTGGTGATTCATTCAATCTATCATCTTCTAAAAGCAAAGTCCTATCAGGCAGCGTTACCATAATTTGGCTTGAATCAGGAGACCAACGAATCTTCGCTTGGCTTAAATTTATTCCTGATTGTGAAACCATAATTTGGTGTGGCTCATTAGCTCTTGCAAAAGCAATTGGCCTTTCAGACATTGTCCAGACCCAAATGCCACTCTTTTTGGGAGGAGATGAGGCAACGTCTGAATCAACTCCATCTGGGACGACAAAGACCAGCTTTTGGCCATCAGGTGATAGTATAGAATTCTCAATACCATTATAAGTTAGGGGGAAAATACTAGGGATTGCTGGGAATAACCTCGCTTTAATTTCTGTAACTAACCCTTCCTTTACCTCAAGCTCTTTTTCCCAAGGAATATAGCCTTCTTTAATAATCCTAACTTTATATTTTTTGGGGACCAAAGAGTTGATATTAGCATTGGTGGCTGTAGATAAATGCCCATCTAAATAAACTGATGCCTGGTCTGGAATAGAAGTAATAGACATAATTCCTGTACCGGAAAAAGTACCCTTTTCTGGAGAAAATCTATATCCCTTGGCAAAAAAAACTGCCCCTCCTGCTATTAAAGCAGTAGCTACAATAAACAAAATCGTGAAGAAAAATCTTCGATTCACAAATTAGATTGTACAATTTTAGATTAGCAAATACAAAGTCGGGGACCAGGGAATTGAACCCTGTACCTCTACGACCCGAACGCAGCGTTCTACCGATGAACTAGTCCCCGCGCAATCCAAATTATATCCGATTTTGTTAAAATACACTTACTCGCCCCTGTAGCTCAGTAGATAGAGCAGCTTCGTCCTAAGAAGTTGGTCGTGGGTGCAACTCCCGCCAGGGGTGCTTAACTCTGCTATACTTAATTTATGAGTGATGATGGATCATCTGAAGGATCTTCCCCTCCTCAACTAAAGAAACATTTAACCAGGCGGCAATTCTTGGGTGCAACTGTTTTAGGGGGAGCGCTAGGAGCCGGCATGACAAAAGTGGGAGTACCTCAAGCTGTTGAAAACACATTTAAAGGAGCTAATTTTTTTGGAAAACTACTAGGAGCGTTTAAGAATAGGCGAAGCCTTTCTACGAATAGAGCTATAGTTGAACAGCCTAGACAACAGCAAGTACCTTCTCAAGAAGTTATTCTTTTATCAGCTAGAGAAGTAAATGAGGCAATGAGTTTTTTTGGGCTAAATCCACAAAACAAGGACCAATTTATAAACCGTGTTGGTAAAGAGATAGTAGCTATGGCTAATAGACCATTTTTTGAGTCTGAAATAAAGCAAACCCTTGTCTGGCAGGACCAAGTAAAAACAGAGGTCCAGGTAGTTTGTGAAGATTTACCTTCAGATGAGCAAGAGCAATGGGTAAAGTTAATGCTTGGACTAATTTTCGTTGAAAGTAAAGGAGATTTGGAAGCGGCTTCTCCTTTGGGAGCACAAGGGCTTTGTCAAATTAAAGATGATAGAGCAAAAGAGATATATAGAAAACTAAAAAAAGATGACCTTTGGCCCAAAGAAGAATATAATTTGCTTAATCCACAAGATAACATCAGATTAGCTATTTATATATTAAGAGATAACAATCCAATTAAGAGTTTGTCTTTAGCTTTTTACAACCTAGGCTCTAGAGTGATGATTAATAGTATGCAGGAGTATGCTAAAAGTCTTTACAGACAAGATCCATCTCTAGATCGAGAGTATCATGATGTAAATACAAACTTTACAACTTGGGGTCTTAGACAAGGTGAAGAAATCGCCACAACAAGGTACGCCCGGCAATTTAATATTTCCTTCTATGACTTGCTCTCCTCAAAACCGGCTAAAGATGCTTTAGTTAAAAGATATAATAACGAAGATGGCTCAAGTTTCCAGTATGGGGAAGATGACTTAACTTTTGTGGACAAGGTTATAGCTGCATCAATCATGTTGTTTTCAACCCCAACCAAAACTCAAATATCTGAGTCTGTAGGGAACCAGAGTTGAATTTCCCTATCTGCTTCCTCCAAAGTTCCTGAGGCGTGGACTAAATTATAGACTGCTCTACCCTCTGCATTGGCTTTATCAAATGAATCCTCTCCAAAATCTCCTCTAATAGTTCCTCTTGGAGATAAAGATGGATCAGTTTTTCCAGTTATCTTCCTAGCCAATGAAACTGCACCAGGCCCTTCTAGAATCATTTTGATAATTTTGCCTGATAGAAGAAATTTTTGTAAATCTTTAACTATCTTGACACTTTTTTGGTATTTCTCCTCAATTTTCTCCTCACTCCATCCTGTGATATCTACATGACCTAAATGAATTAGGTAATCTCTATTATCAAGTTGATAATGCTCTCTTACAGTAGGTTCATCAGCAGTCAGCATTACCAACTTAGAAACTTTTAGACCTCTTTCTTCAAACCTTTTGATAATATCCCCAATTAAATTTCTTTTAACACCATCAGGTTTTATAAGGACTAAAGTTTGCTCATTCATAATCGCGATATGTGATACGAAATACGTAATATGTCAATAACTTATCGCTTATCACTTATCTCTTATCTCGATATCCCGAACATTGTATCTTCCGTCCTCAAAAATATCAACCATGATAAACCTTGGCGACTGAGGGTTTCTTGTTGAGGTTACTGCACCTGATACAATCATTGGAATATTATTTTTAGGTTCAATGTAACTTGAGAAAAAGTGGGTATCTCCAGAAAAAACCGCATCTACATTATTTTCCTTAAATAACGACATCAAATGCTCTGCTTGATTTTTTAATTTTCCATCAAGTTTTCCCATCACATGATCTGAAGATGGATGATATAAAGGAATAGCAGTCATTATAAAAGTCAGCTTTGAATCTCCTTCTTTAGCCCTTATTAGCTCATCTTCTACCCATTTCATCTGTACCTCATCTACTCCTAAGTAGTTATCAGCATTATCAAGTAAAATAAACCTTACTTTATCATACGCAAAAGATGAATAATCAGATCCAAATACCTCTTTGTAATTAGTAGTGGGAGGTAATTTCTTTTCTCTGGCTTCCCAAAGATCGTGGTCACCTGGGATTACATAATAAGGTAGTCCAAAAGTATCAAACTGTAACTTAGCATCTCTAAGATCGCTAATAGATCCAACATCAGTGTAATCTCCTAAACCAATTACAAATTTTGCGCCACTTCCCTTTGCCTGTTTCAATGCCTTATCTAAATTGCCATTGTCATTGTGGGAATCAGATACTACTCCAAAGCTAAAAGTTAGCGGCGAGCCAGATGTTTTATTAGAACTACTTTGAGCTAGATTGTCATTAGATAATATCTTCTTGGCTTTATTTATTGAATCTTGGGGATTGGCAGTCAAGATATTTTTGACCAATGTATAAGCATCTTCAGATTGTAAGATATTATTAAAAATAGATTGTGGATTGGCAGATAATGGATCAATCCCGGAGAAACTTCTTATTGCCTGATAAATACCTAAAACCAAAACAGAAAGGATAACTAAACTCAAAAACAGCCTGAAAACACCAAACAATTTACCAAAAAGAGAAAATCCCATCCCTCTATGGGCAGTATGTCTTCTAAACATATTTAAATTATCTCAAATCTAAAAGGTCAAATGTCAAATTTCTCACATTTTTTTAGGAGCATTAATACCTAACAAATCTAAACCTGATCTAATAGTCTCAACAACTTTAGCAGTTATTGCTAATCTTAGATTAGATTTCTCGGACTTAATTATGGGAAATTTAGTATAAAAAAGATTAAATGCCTTTGCCAAATTTAGTAGGTACTCGCCAATTAAATTTGGTTTAAGCTCTTTGCCAGCTTGAGCTATTATTGAATCATAGTATTCAGTTAACCTTAGAATTTCCCTCTCCTCAAGCTCTAAATTTATACCTTGGGGATTTAATTCTTTATCTCCACTATATTTAGACTGTTCTAAAACTGAATTAGCGCGTGCGTGGGTATATTGCAAATAAGGTCCGCTGTCTCCTTGTAGGGAAACTGATTTTTCCAAGTCAAATATCACATTTGTTTTTGGGGAGTATTTTAAATAAGCAAACTTTATCGCACCTAAGGCTACAACTTTTGCCACTTCTTCATCTACTTTTAGCCTGTTCTCTCTCATAATATCTTTAACTCGATCAATAACCATATTTAATATATCATCAACTGTTATAACCTCTCCGCTGCGGGATGACATTTTTCCTTCTTTAATATCTACCATTCCATAAGATAGGTGAAATTTTTTGCCTTTTAAGTGAGGAAAAAGCATTTCAACAGCCTTAAAAACTACTCGGAAGTAACCTTCTTGTTCAGCTCCAACAATATGGATGCTTTTGTCATAATTAAATGTATCAAACTCTAACTTAGCTAATCCTGTTTCTTTGGCCTCATAGGTAGGGTTTCCTGCAGCTGTTATGAATACTCTATTGTGTAAACCATATTTTTCCCCTGGGAAGATAATAGCTCCTTTATCCTCTTCAAAAACTTTACCTACATTAGCCAGTACCAGTTGCCTACCTTCCAACTCCACTTCGCTCTCAAAAAAACAGTGGTCGTATTTAATACCAAAAAGATTATAAACAGGCTCAAAATAAGCTAGACTCCACTCCCTGGCCAGCTGATAAATCTCCATCAAATTTTGATCTTTAGCATAAAGCCTATTATTAAGATCATCTATCTCTACTTTAGCTTCTTTATCCTCATCATATGCTTTATTACCTTGCGCATAAGATTGGCCTAAAAATTTAGCTTTTTCTTCATGAGATAATTCACCTTTTGGTAAACCCAATTTTTCAATACCCCAAATAGCCTTAGCTATATGCAAACCAATATCCCCTTGGTAATTGGCCCTAAATACTTTATTCCCCAAACTCTCTAGTATTCTGGAAAGGCTTTCTCCTAAGAAAAAAGTTCTTAGATGACCTATGTGAATCTCTTTAAGGGGGTTAACATGACCATACTCAATTAGATATTTTTTCTTGTCATCCTGAGCGCGGGCCCCCGAAGGGGAGAAGGATCTATTTTTCAGATTCTTCTCCGGCGAAGCCGGATCAAGAATGACAGACTCAAGCAAAATTTCATCCTTTATAAAAAAATTAATAAAACCTCCCCCAGCAACTTCTACTCTTTCTAAATAAGTTGGATGGCCTAACTCTTTTAAAATTTGATTAGCAACATCCATTGGAGACTCGCCTCGCTTAGCACTTGGCGAAGCGGGTTGCTCACTTTTTCCTTGCTTTTGTTTAGTAAGTTGTAAAGCCACATTCGTAAAGTAGTCTCCAAATTTGGGGTTTTCTGGAATAGATATAAATATATCAGTTGTTTTTAACCCTAATTTAGAAATTGCTTTTTGCAAATCTTTTTCTAATTGCACTTTTATCATAGTTTAATGATAACATTCGTAACATAATTATCTAAGCACTAAAATTTGTTTTCTCATATATTCCACTAGTCAATTTTAAGAGTTGTCCAGTCATGCTGAGCGAATTTGTCATTCTGAGCCGAAGGCGAAGAATTTAGTCTAGAGATTCTTCCCAGGCTTTGCCTGATCAGAATGACATTTTCCTTTTTACTTACCACCAATCTGCTTTGCTAGCCTCATTTGCAGAGAATAAATTTCTATAAACCCTGCTGAAGCATTCACATTAAATGAATAGCCTCCCAAATTAGTAAATGAGGTATGATCTAAACCATAAGGAGACTGCATTGCCACCACATCTACTTTACCTTTATAAAGTTTAAGGGTAACTTCTCCAGTCACCTTCTCATTTACAAAGTCATTAAAAGTATTTATTGCCTCCATAACAGGATCAAACCATAAAGCACCATAACAAAGATAGCCCCATTTAGTATCAAGTTCTTGCTTTAGCTCATTTAAATTCCTGGTAGAAACATATTTTTCCAATGCTTTATGAGCCTCAATCAATACATGTCCTGCAGGCATTTCATAAACTCCACCATTCTTAACTCCAACTAATCTATCCTCAAACATATGAACCACCCCTACCCCATGTTTTCCTGCTAACTTGTTGAGCTTTGCTATCAACTGAGAAAGTTTCAACTTTTGGTCATTTAAAGCCACAGGAATTCCTTTTTTAAAGGTTACTTTAATTAGTTCCTCCTTATTTGGTGCGTTTTTAGCCAAAGTATAGGTAGTTAGGAATTTTTCAATGGGAGCTATTAGTTGTGGCTCTTCAATTTCTCCACCTTCCCAGGTCATTCCCCACATGTTGTCATCAACTGAGTAGGGAAAATCTAATGATGCTGGTACAGGAATTCCATTAGCTTTGGCATATTTAATTTCTTCATTCCTATCCATTGCCCATTCCCTGACAGGTGCAATTATTTTCATTTTAGGATCAAAAGTTAAAATATAGCCTTCAATCCTGACTTGATCATTACCCTTACCAGTACAACCATGGGCTATAGCATCAGCTCCTACTTTTTTAGCAATCTTAACTGAATTTTTAGCTAACACCGCTCTTCCCATTGGCGTAGAAAGATAGTAATTACCTTGGTATGAACCATTAGCCTTAATTCCTTTGGCAATATAATTCTCTGCAAACTCATCTTTTAAATCTAAAACTAAAGCCTGCTTTGCTCCAAACTTTAATGCTTTTTGTTTAATGGCTTCCAAGTCATCATGTTGCTGTCCTAAATCAGCGGTTAAAGTTATTACTTCACACTTATACTCATCCTGAATCCATTTAAGCATTACTGAGGTATCCAAACCTCCTGAATAGAGCAAAAGTACTTTTTTAACTTCTCCTATTTTTCCCTCATATGAGGCTACTTTGATATATTTAGTATCATTTTTCACTATTCTCACCTCCCTTCTTGCCCTCCGAAGCCTTGCTCGGCCTTCGAAGCTCCGGCCAAGGAGGCGCGAAGGAGGGCTTACTATTGTCATCCTGATGGTCCAATGGACCAGAAGGATCTAAATACAGATTCTTCGCTCCGCTCAGAATGACACTCGCCACTTTTTTGTATGCCTCTCTGAAAGGCATCCCCTTACTAACCAATTTCAATGCTTTTTCTGTGGCATATAGCTCTTCAGTCATAGCTTTATCTAGAATCTCTTTATTGGGAGTTAAGCCCTTAACTAACAAACTAGCCACTTTTAGCGAGCCTAAAGTTAAATCCAAACTTTCCATAAATGGCTTTTTGCTATCTTGGAAATCCCTATTATAGCCTGAAATTAAATTTGTAGATAAAGAGACAATTTGAACATAATTTCCTAAGACTAGGTGGACCTTGGCTCTTAAAACCTCTGCAACATCAATGTTTTTCTTTTGTGGCATGATACTGCTTCCAGTAGTTAGGTTCCCTGCTACAGAAAAAAAGTTAAATTCAGATGTGGTAAATAACAATACATCTGATGCAAACTTATTAATATCCTGCAAGATTGTAATTAGGCAAGAAAGTATTAATTCTTCAAATTTTAGCCTTGAGTGCTGGCAATAAATGGGATTTTCTTGGACTTTAGCAAAGTTAAGTAGTTTTGCACTTAATTGCCTATCTATTTTAATAGGAATTCCATAACCTGCTCCTGATCCATAACCTGCTCCTGAACCTAAGGGAGATTGGTCAATCAATTTATAGATAGTATCCAGATATATCAAATCATCACTTAATGAATCAACAAAGCAATCAGCCCACAACTTTATTGAGCTTGGCATTGCTTTTTGCATATGGGTATAACCAGGCATAGGAATATCTTTATGTTTCTTCCCAAAACTCTTAAAGCTTGTTTTTAGGTTTTCCAATTCTTGTTTCACTAAATTTAGCTGCTCTTTTGAATAAAGCCTTAAGGCTGTTAAAACTTGATCGTTTCTTGATCTGGCTGTATGGATTTTTTTCCCTGCTTCGCCATAATTTTTTGTTAAGTAATCCTCTATCTTTGTATGCATATCCTCATCCCCTAGCTCTAAGTTAAATTTCCCTTGTTTCCAAAGCTTGAGAATTTCAATTACCTTTTTGCCATAACTTTTTCATAATTTTTTCCTTTCTTAGCTTTTTTAAAACAAAAAAGCCCTTGTCTGCTCACCTAAAAATAGATGAACAAACAAGGGCCTTCTAAAAGGCGGTACCACCTTGTATTTAATTTCCCATTAAAAATCCACCTTGCGGTGGAGCTAACTGCCTATGAGAAATTCTCATTTATAGCGCTCCGTTGCCGACACGCTTGCTATCTTTTACAGTTTTGCCTCTGTCATGGTATTGTCTCGATAAATAATCGGACCTGACCCATGCTGCTTGTCTACTGCGGTAGACTTAAACGCATTTAAAATATTAAATTGTCTATTTAGTATAACATAAATTTTTTACTTGTCAATAACTACTATGGGTTCAATCTCAAAAAGAGTGGCCATTGCCCTTTAAGCTGCTTACTAAATCCCATTTTTTCAAACAAGCTAATCTTATCTGTAACAGCTAGCACCTCATAGATTTCTTTAGCTTTAGCTTCATTCACACAAGCTTGGATTAGTTTAGACCCTATCCCCATTCCTTGATATTTAGGAAGTACTACTAGTGAGCGGACCTCTGATAGTTTTTTGTTATATATTTCCAAACTGACACATCCAGCAACTTCTTTATCTTCTACCCAAACATAGAAGGAACTAAGCACTTGCTTTATCTCTGATTTAGGCCTTTTCAAAACTTTACCCTTTTTGGCTGCATCTGAAATTAATTTATAAATTGAGTCTAAATCTTCTATTTTAGCTTTGCGCAACATCTTTTAGCTGCCTCCTTTTATTTTTATTGTAGATCATTAAAAAAATACCTAATAGTAAAAAATAATACCCCATCCAAACTAAATAAGAGATTTTCCCAATATATATACTGGAAAAAGAGACCTTGGAAAAAAAATTAACAATATAAACAAAATAAGTTAAGAGGACTCCTGGAATTAGTGCCATTAACTGACCAAGAGGGAAAATAAAAAATGAGGTAATAATAGAAACTGCACCGGTAATCATTATGCCTGGTACTGTCCAAAGTATCAAACTATTAACTAATATACCAATCAAACTCACTTGGTGAAAATTAACGGCTATAATTGGCCAAGTCATTGCTTGAGCAGCTATTGAAACTGCTAAATCCTCTCTTAAGATATCAGGCATAGATTTTAAAAGCCTTATTAATTGTGGAGCTACTATTACTACCCCAATTGTAGCTAAAAAGGAAAGTTGAAATGAGATTGATAAGAGCCAATTGGGATTGTAAATTAGCATAATTAAGGCTGTAATACCTAAAATCCACCAATCTATTTTCTCTCTCCCCAAAATTTGAGCAACTGAAGAAAAAGAAAGCATGATAAATGCTCTAATTACGGGTACAGCAAATCCTGTTAAAAAAGTATAAAAAAGGCATACTAAAATAGATAAAACTATTGCTTTTTTTCTGCCAATCAAAGCTGCTCCTGCTAAAATAAAACCTCCAAGTAAAGTTAAGTTTTGGCCTGAAACTACCACTATATGAATTGTAGATGTATCTCTTAAGTTTTGTTTAAATTCCTTAGGTAAATCTTCCTTGACTCCTAAAACCATACCTGATAAAAGACTTGCTTGTGGCTCAGGAAGCAAATATTTAGGCATACCAGATAAAATCTCTCTAAGCTTAGTAAAATAATAAATTTCTTTTTCTGTTTCTAGGTTAGATTGTCTTTGAAGAGGTGCTTCAGCCTGGATTCTTAAAAGTAAAACAAGTAGAAGTGCTATTAGAATTAAAACTAAATTGCGATTCACTTAGTTTAAATCTATTAAATCTTTAATTTTTTCATAGACGCTCCTGGAAACTATTTTTTTACTGATAAGTTCACTAATATCAGCATATGGCCTACCATTCATAATTTTACTAGCGGTTGCAGGTCCAACTGCGGGTAGTTCTTCTAACTTACTTTTAGACGCTCCATTAATACCAATTAGGCTTGTATTACTTACACCAACCACCTCAGGTGTAGTAGCTGTTTTTTCTCCTTTAAAAGGAATATAGATTTTTTGACCATCAACTAATTTTGCTGAGAGATTTAAGTTTTTGGAGATATACAAAGGATCTGCATTTTCTAAGAACCCACCAGCCATGCCTATTAGATCTTGAATTCTATCTCCAGACTTCAAACTATAAACACCAGGTTTATTAATTGCTCCGGCAACATCTACTTTAATAGTAGTTTGAACAAATGGTTTATTTTCAAGAGGTTTTTGCAATTTAGCAAGTAAACCAGAAGAAAGTATCCCGCCAAGGATCAAAACCAAACCTAAGAAACAAAGAATAAGGGCCAGTTTATAATCATTTAGAAAGTTATTAATGGATTGCACGGACTTGGTATATAGTATTTAGTATACAGTATAGAGGAATGCTTTAAATTTCTTCCCCATATACTACATACCATATACAATATACTATCTAAGATTACGCTTATACTGTTTTACCCACCCAGCATAGGCAACCACAAGGTGATGCAGGCTTCTGGCTTCTAGTTCTTTCTTTATAACCCCCCCATGATGAGGATATTTATGGAGCCTTGTCTTGGGTGAAGAGAATCCATGAGCATAATGACAAAGTTCGTGCGCAATAGTATGGTCCACTATTTCCTGAGGAATTCTAGGATCCTTAAACATGCCAGTAATAGTTATGTATGAATTTTTATTGATACTATCTAGTCTAATAGAGCCTAATCTTAACCTCGAGTGTCTGCCAAACTTTATAAAGACAGGATTTACTTGTTTAACACTTCCAAAATAGTTAGTCCATAAATGATCAAGTCTGGAGAGCAACCATTTATCATCCCTAATAGATTTATATAAACTTTCGCTTAAGCGTTTAGAAATTTTTAACTTTCTCATAAAAAAGATTGTAGCGTAAGATTATTGTAAGCAAAGCTTGCAACAAGATTCTCTTATTAAGATTCTCTTATTGTAAATTTTGGGTAAGAAAATTGTCAAGCAAGTAGAGGAAGTTAATTTACTGATCTAGTTTATTATATTTATTCTATAGGATAATATTTTAAAGATTAATTATTTGGGCTTTTGTAAGAATCTTTTCAAGAAAGCATTTTCTATTAGCAGAACTAGAAGTTAGTTGCTAGCTTATTAGACTAATTATTTTTCCTGGGACATAAATAACTTTTTTAGGATTTTTCCCTCCCAAAAAATTTTGTACTTTTGGACTTTTAAAAACTAATCTTTCTATTTCTGCTTGTTTTGAAATTAAGTCATTACTTACGGTAATTACATCTCTTACTTTTCCATTAACTTGGATAATTATTTTAATATTTTCTTCTTCCAAAAATTTTTCATCTACTTTTGGCCAAGATGATAAATGGATAGATTGTTTCTCCCCCAGCATTTCCCAAAGCTCTTCAGTAATATGAGGTGCAAAAGGAGAAAGCATTACTAAAAAGTTCTTATACTCATCCAAAGATACTTTTTCTTTCCTGGATAAATGATTTAGCCACTCCATCAAACCTGCAACCGAGGTATTATATTTGAGCTGATCAATATCTTTTTCTAACTTTTTAATAAATTTAGCCATGATTCTTTGATCATCTTGGGATGGTTTGGTAT
This sequence comes from Candidatus Daviesbacteria bacterium, assembly GCA_016176465.1. Lineage (GTDB taxonomy): Bacteria > Patescibacteriota > Microgenomatia > Daviesbacterales > UBA10151 > JACOXD01. The sequence continues at coordinate 86,475 of JACOXD010000006.1, forward strand.
CTTTGCTAACCTTTTCAAATAATCCCCAGACTCTTTGCAGAAAATGATAGACTCCGTTTATTCCTTCTGCTTTCCAGGGGGCGACTATATCTGATGGTCCTATGAAGGCTAAATAGACCCTCACAGCATCTGCTCCATATTCTTTAACTTGATCATCAGGATTAACTACATTTCCCTTAGATTTGCTCATTTTTTGGCCGTCAGTACCCAATATTGTTCCATGATGAATCCTCTTTCTGGTAAACTCCTCAAAAGATATTAGACCTATGTCTTTAAAAAACTTAGTAAAATAACGGGAATAGAGAGCATGTCCTAGCGTATGTTCTTCACCACCTATGTATAAGCCAACAGGCATCCACCTCTTAATTAGCTCTTTATCAAATATAAACTTGTCATTATGTGGATCTAAATATCTAAAAAAATACCATGAAGAATCCATAAAAGTATCCATTGTTTCTGCCTCTCGTTTGGCATCCCCACCACAATTTGGACATTTTACATTTACCCAACCTTCTGCAGTGGCTAAAGGTGGTTTACCTTGAGGTTTATAATCAACTTTATAGGGAAGCTCCACTGGTAATTGATTTTCAGGAACAGGTACTAATCCACAATTAGGACAGTTTATAAAAGGAATGGGAGTTCCCCAATACCTTTGTCTGGATATAGACCAATCATGAAGATGATATTGAGTCTGTTTTTGTCCAAGTTTATTTTTCTCTAAGTAATCAGTAATCTTCTCTCTAGCCTCACTGGAGGGTAGGTTAGCATATTTATCACTATTAACCAGAACTCCTTCGCCTGTATAGGGAAGCTTGGTTTCTTTGATATCTACTTCTTCAATTACTTTAGTTATGGGTAAGTTAAACTTCTTTGCAAACTCAAAATCACGTTCATCGTGAGCAGGCACAGCCATCACTGCACCAGTTCCATAGCCTGGTAAAACATAATCAGCTATCCAGACAGGTATATCTTCACCTGAAAGAGGATTTTTAACATATGAACCGCTAAAGACTCCTGTTTTATCTTTATTTTCCTTTCGTTCAAGTTCAGTTTTCTTTTTAGCTTTTTCTAAGTAAACCTCTGTTTCTTTCTTTTGATTTCTTGTTGTATATTTTGATACTAATTGATGCTCGGGTGACAAAACTACAAAGGTTGCCCCAAAAATTGTATCTACTCTGGTTGTAAAAACCTCTATATCTTCAAATTTGATTAAACTGCCTTCTGATTTACCAATCCATTTGTTCTGTGCTTCAATTAAAGCTTTAGGATAGCTAGCTTGAGGCGCCTTTTCATCCCAAATTAGCCTATCTGCATAAGCTGTTATTTTACCTCCTTTTGTACTATCTCTGTTCCGCACCTCCAACATTTACCTGCTTCAACATTCTCATTAGCTAATACAGTTTGACATGAAGGACACCAGTTTGATAGAGTTTTTCCTCTATAAACTAGCCCCCTTTCGTACATCTTTAAAAAGATCCACTGATTCCACTTGTAGTATTCTGGCAGACATGTAATGGTAAGTGAACTCCAGTCAAATGAGAAGCCTCCAGTTTTAAACTGTTTACTCATTTGTTCAATATTAGCTAAAGTCCAATCTTGGGGATGAATTCCCCTCTGTATTGCTGCATTCTCTGCAGGTAAGCCAAAAGCATCATAGCCATTTGGAAAAAAAGTATTATAGCCTTGTAGTCTTTTGAATCTAGCTAAAATATCCCCATAATTGAAGGTGTACCAGTGACCAATATGTAAATCTCCAGAAGGATAGAGCAGTTCCACTAAAACATAGTAATTATTTTTTTTTGAGGCCAAATCAGTTTCGTATAATTTATCTTCTTCCCACTTTTTTTGCCATTTAGGTTCAATTTGGGACGGAATATATTTTTTCATATAGCTATTTTATCCTAATCTTATTTTATATTCTAGTTTGTCTATCTATTAACTATGAACAATGAACTTTTAACAATTAACTTTCCACTTATCCACAGCCTATTCAAAATATATCAAAAATCAATAATTTAATCCCTGCATAGCCTCAAAAATGAAATGGTTTAAATAGCTCAAGGCTAGCATTTTTTCTTTTTTATAATCAAAAGCTATATATCTATATCAAATTTATAAAATTTACGTATATGAAAAGGGCATGAAAATATATTAAAAGGAGCTTGTTAATCTTTTGTTTCGATTTCCGTTGAACCCTAATTATTCACAAAGGCTTGTTGCTACTAATCCTATTACAGAAAAAGTTAAGAATTTTGATGCTATGGTTTATCAACCTGAGCTTATTTACATGAGACGTGTACATGGTGGACTCACCGAGAATTGAACTCGGAACTGTACAATGCGAATGTACCGGTATGCCGTTTACCTATGAGCCCAATTCTGCTATTTGTACTGAGCAAAGTCGAAGTGTGGACCTGATCGGGCTCGAACCGACAACCTCAGCTATGCCATAGCTGCGCTACTACCAATTGAGCTACAGGCCCTTACTTAGTAAAAACTCAAGTTATTTTATCAAAGTTTTATCCTTTTCTCTATAGATTTTAATGTTTATGTTTTTTGAGGCTAAAATACTTATTAGCAGTTAAAAATAACTATTTGCTAATTTGAAATTGAAGAAGTTTTAGATATCTTTTGATAGCCTAATAATATAATAAAGAAGTAATTTGATTATTTAAGAATTCCTAGAGGATTGACAGCAATACCTTTGAACCTAATTTCTAAATGAAGATGTATCCCTGTTGATCTGCCCGTTGAGCCCATTTGTCCTATTACCTGGCCACGGCTGATCTTTTCTCCAACTGATACATAGATATTTGATAAATGACCATATAAGGAAGAATAACCATTTCCATGATCAATAACTACCCTATTACCATAGCCATAACCATCGGGCCAGCCAGCCACGACTACAGTTCCCCCATCTGATGAAACTATTCCAGGTGCGCTTCTATTAGCAATATCTATACCAGGGTGATACCAAGCAAAATATTGAGAGACTTCTCCTCCTGCTGGCCAGACAAAATTACCTCCTCCTGGAGCTGAGAAGGCTGGAGATGATGGTCCCTTAGCCAAATATTGAGGTTGAGGTCTTTTTGGTGCTTTAACCTCTGGAGGATAACCATCAGGAATAATAATAACTTGACCTACTTTTAGCTTTAAGTCATCAGGTACATTATTAAATGGAAAATCCAAAACAGCCTGGGAAGAAGCAGAATACTTCTTAGCAACTCCTTCTAACGTTTCTCCTTCCTTAACAGTGTGGGCCACCCCAGTTAATGGTAAAATTTTTAGTTTATCTCCTGGTTTGACTGAATTTACATTATCTAAATTATTGGCCCATTTAACAGTATCTGAGCTAATTTGATACTTTTCAGCTATTTGTGATACCGTTTCTCCGCTTTTTACTTCATATTCAATTATTTCTGAGCGGGGTTTATCAGAAACAATAGTATTCATATCTATTAAAGTATTTAAACTTATACCTGAAGCATTTGGATCAAATGTTTCAATTAAGCGAGGATCTTGATCAATCATTCCCGGGAAAGTAGTAGCAACAATATCATTGCCTCCAAAAATTCCAGAACTGACTAGCCCTATTGAAGCTAAACCCACCATAGAAGCATGCCAGACATGGCGTTGAAATTTACCACGTCTATGCATTAAAAGATTAACTGAGTGGTTTTTAAAACTTTCAAAGCGGACTGCGGCTTTTTTAGTCTTACGTCCCTGGTAAATTACCAGGAATTTAAGCAAATCTGTAAGATCATCTTTTGCAGAATTCATCAGTTAATAGAAACAAGCAATTAACAATTAGCTATTATCTATCAGCAATTAAATCTTAGCAAGTTGACAGGATGTGGTATTACAATTTTGAATTTTGATTTATTTAATATCCTTTAGTGAGGCAAGAAATTCCACATTAGACTCTGTTTTAGCTAATCTTTGTAAAAAAACTTCTGTTCTTTCATTCTCATTCAATATTCCAAGCATTCTTCTCATAATTACTATTTGTCTATATGTAGGTTCATCAAATAATAGTTGTTCCTGTCTGGTACTTGAGGCTTCAATGTTAATTGCAGGATAAGTTCTTCGCTCAGCAAGCTGCCTATCAAGGTGCAGCTCCATATTGCCTGTGCCTTTAAATTCCTCATAAATTAGATCATCCATCCTGGACCCTGTATCAACTAATGCTGTTCCAATAATGGTTAGCGATCCTCCCTCTTCACAGTTTCTTGCAGCTCCAAAGAAGTGTTTTGGAGGATAAAGTGCAACAGGATCAAATCCTCCTGATAAAGTTCTACCTGATGGGGGGACAGAAAGATTATATGCTCTTCCTAGTCTAGTTATGGAATCAAGCAAAATAATTATATCTTTTCCTTCTTCAACCAATCGCTTTGCTCTCTCTAGCGCAACTTCTGCAGCCCTTGTTTGCGCCTCTGCTGGTTCATCAAAGTTAGAAGCAATTACATCTCCTTTTATAGAACGTGAGATATCGGTTACCTCCTCAGGTCTCTCCCCAACCAAAACAGCCATTAAGATAACATCAGGGTGATTTTTAGCTATACCTGAGGCAATATCTTTAAGAATGGTTGTTTTACCGGCTTTAGGTGGCGAGACAATTAAACCTCGCTGACCAAAACCAATCGGAGCTATCAGATCAATTACCCGCGCAGATAAGGGTTGTTTGCCTGTTTCTAATTTAAGATGTTTATTGGGATATATAGCAGTTAAATCCTCAAATTTAACTCGTTTTACTCTAGATCCATCAGCTGATTGGCCGACTAATTTTTCTGGATCTTTCCCGTTAACTTTATTAACCTGAAGTAATCCAAAATATCTTTCATTCTCTTTTGGTGGTCTTGCACCTCCTTCAATTAAGTCTCCGGGGCGCAAATTAAATCTTCTAATTTGTGAAGCAGAGATGTAGACATCTCTGTCTGATGGGATATACTTAGGTCTTAAAAAGCCGTGTCCTTCGGGCATTATATCTAAAACCCCACTTACTTCCTCAGTTGGAACATCTTTTGTTTCGTACAAAGGCCTAGATCTTCGATCCATATCCGGACTTTCACTGGGAGCACCTACCACTTGATCAATATCAAGTTTTTGGGACAGTTCAGTCAATTTTGGTTTAAATGAACGTGTGTTTGGCATTTTAGATTTTTAAAACATGTTAAAGGGAGGGCTTGAGGGTTTAAATCAGTTTAAGTTTGACACATTTTATGTTTTACTGTCAATAGTTGGAATTTAATGACCTATATCGGGGACTTATCCCTGCCCAAGATAAATCCCCGGTACAAGTCACAAAATTTCCCCTCTTGACAAAGTTATCCTTTTATGAAATCTTAAATAGTGAAAATATAATTTCGCTGCTCTGAAATTATATTTTCGAACTTAATAAAAAGGGCATTGCTATTCGAGTCCGTCTGCGGTAGTAATGCTCTTTTTTTGTCCTACCAAAATTAAAGACTACTGAATCCGTCTGCTATTCAGTAGTCTTTAATTTCTTACCATTAATATTAATGTTTGATCCCCACTTGATAGAACCTTCCTAACTTGTGAAGTTAGAGGGTTTTCTATCTTTTTACTTAATCTTTTTGAATTTTCTTTGCCTTTTTGAATCCTAAAGTTAAACATAACTAGAAGATAACAGAAAAAATACTATTTGTCAAGGTTTTTAAAACCCATAGCAAAATTTATTGTCAAATCTCTATATCCTAGAGTTTATTTAAAGGGGTACACAGCACAGTTTAGACTGATCTAATAAGCCAAATTGAAATAGCTTTTTTTATTATTAACAATTAATATGTCTTGTGGATAACTTATTTAGGTTGTGGATTTTTACAAAGAAAGCAGACCCCCTTATTGTAGGAAGGTGAAAATACAGATAAAGTTGCACTCAAAAGCGAGTTAACTGTTAAACCAACTGAGATTAAAATAACGACCAGACCCAAGATGATATTCAAAGGTGGGGCCAAAGAGAAAAAAAGAGCTAAGCCTATTATCGTTAGTATTATCCAAAATATAGATGCTAGAATCCCTTTTAGTAGATAAAAGATTAAGACCACTAGATAGTGCCAAGGTTGATGAATATTTTTGTTACTTGATTTTTTCACAGTGAGTTTATTAATATTTTTAAGATGTAAACACAATGAAATCTCCCCTACTTTCAGTAATTGTACCAATATATAGGCAAGAAAAAAGAGTTGTTAAAGATTTAAGAAAAATCAAGGCTGTTTTAGATAAAATACGTTACCGATCTGAGCTAATTTGTGTGGTAGATGGAATGGTTGATGATACTTATAAAAACGCTAAAGCTTTTGCTAAAAAAAGCAGCAATGTTAAACTCAGCGGATATGAAAACAATAGAGGTAAGGGTTACGCTGTTAGATATGGAATGGCCCAAAGCAAAGGAGATCTGATTGCCTTTATTGATTCTGGAATGGATTTAAATCCTAATGGTTTATCCATGCTCCTCGAGCATTTTGAATGGTACGATGCTGACATTGTTGTAGGCTCCAAACGCCATCCTGTATCAAAGGTTGATTATCCAAAGATAAGAAGACTCTTTTCCTGGCTTTACCAGCTATTAACAAAGATTCTTTTTGGTTTAAAAATAAGAGATACCCAAGTTGGAATGAAGTTGTTTAAAAGAGAGGTTTTAGAGAAAGTACTACCTAGATTATTAGTTAAACAATATGCGTTTGATATAGAAATACTGGCAGTCGCTAACTATCTCGGGTTTAAGCGTATATATGAGGCACCAGTTGATTTGAAGTATGATTTTGGGAATAGCTCTATTTTACCCAGTAAACACTTTGTCAAAACAGTTAGCTTGATGTTAAAAGATACCTTAGCCATTTTTTATCGCTTAAGGATTCTTAATTACTATTCGGATGTTAATCAAAGAAAATGGAAATTTGATCCCGAACTAAATTTCAGAGTTAATATTGGCTAATCAAACCCTCTTATGAGAATTCTCATCTTCTCCTGGAGAGATCCTAAACATCCTCTATCAGGAGGAGCAGAAAGAATGATTCACGAACATACAAAAGGCTGGATTAAAGCCGGACATGAGGTCACACTTTTTGCATCAGCGCTAAAGGGTTTACCTAAAGAGGAAGTTTTAGATAAGGTTAAAATTATTAGGCGAGGCTATCAGTATCTTGGAGTGCAAATATCAGCTTTTCTTTATTATCTTAAAAATTCAGGTAAATTTGATTTCCTGGTTGATCAATTCCATGGCATTCCTTTTTTTACACCGATTTATTCCAATAAACCAAAATTGGCAATAATTCATGAAACAGCTAAAGAAGTTTGGTTTTTGAATTCACTTCCTAAACCTATAAATTGGTTTGTAAGTCTACTCGGATTTATAACCGAACCTTTAATCTTTAAGTTGTATAAAAAAGTTCCTTTTATTACTGTCTCTAAGTCAACTAAATTAGATATTGCTAGGTTTGGGATTCCAGAGCAAAATATTAATGTTATTCAAAATGGAATTTTTAAGCCAAAAAAAATTATTTTGCCAGCTAAAACTCAAATTCCAACTATTACATTCTTAGGGACTCTATCTAAAGACAAAGGGATAGAGGATGCAATCAAATGTTTTGCCATTCTAAATAAACAAGGCAAATTTAACTTTTGGGTAATAGGCAGAAAGGAAGGAGAAGTTTACTTTCAAAAATTATTAAGGTTTGCTAAATCCTTAGGCCTAAAAAAGAATTTAGAGTTTTGGGGATATGTATCTGAAGAGCAAAAATTTAAGCTTTTATCAAAGAGCCACCTTTTATTAAATCCATCAATTAGAGAGGGTTGGGGCTTGGTTAACATAGAGAGTAACTTGGTTAAAACTCCTGTTGTTGCCTACCCTTCACCTGGACTCATTGATTCTGTAAAAAACAATATTAGCGGTATTATTTCTAAAGAAAAAACTCCTCAAAATTTAGCAAAAATAGTCTATGATTTATGTAAAGACAAGGAAAAATATGCTAAATTACAAAACTCCTCTTATCTTTTTAGCCAAAAATTTGACTGGAAAAAATCTACCCAAATGAGTCTCAAATTAATAAATAATTTATATCAAAATAGCTCATAATATAAACTTGTATGTCTAAACTCTCTATAATTATTCCTACCAAAAACGAAGAAAAAAATATTGTCCGTTTACTTAAATCTATTGATCCAAAATTAGCTGAGGTTATTTTGGTTGATAACTTTTCAACCGATAAAACAGTTAAGCTGGCGACCCCCTATTTAAATAAACTATTTTTGGCAGGGCCTGAAAGATCAGCCCAGCGCAATTTTGGAGCAAAAAAAGCTAGTGGAGATTATCTACTTTTTCTAGATGCAGATATGGCACTTTCTAAAAATTTGATTGAAAAATGTTTAAATGCTACATCAGAAAAAAAGACAATATGGGCAATTAAGGAAAAATCTATCGGCAGATCTTTTTGGGGGAAAGCTTTGGCGCTGGAGAGAAACTGTTATATCGACCAAGATTATATAATAGCTGCGAGGTTTTTTTCTAAAAAAGATTTCCTAAAGATTGGAGGCTACGACCCTAACTTGCCTGCAGGGGAAGACTGGGATTTAACCCAAAGATTTATTAATAAAGGCTACCGTATCCAAATTATTAATACTCCCATTATTCATCATGAATCTACTGATTCAATTCTTAATTTATTAAAAAAAGAATACTACTATATCAAAAATATTCAAAAGTATGCTAAAAAGCATCCCAACGCCTTTAAGAATCAAAGTAGTATTATTTACAGGATAAAAATTTGGTTAAAATGTTGGGAAGAGTTGATTAAATATCCCCTTCTTACTTTAGTATTCCTTTTTTATAAGTTTTTAGTCTGGCTGATGTTTTTATCTCATTCCTATCTTTTTTCCAAAACTAAACGATAAATTTGCAATAACTTCTGATTAGTTTTTTTTACTGAATATAACTTTTGAAACTTAACTTTAGCAGCAGTCCCCATCTTTATTAATAACTTCTTATTCTTGATAAGTTTTTCCAGAGAGCTTACCAACTGATCTAAGTTTCCAGGTTCAATTACCAACCCTGTTTTATTATTATCTACAATCTCAGGAAGAGCATAGATTTTAGTAACTATACTGGGAACTGCAAAAGACGCAGCTTCTATTACTACCAAACCATATCCTTCAGCTTTAGATGGAACTAAAACCAACAGGTCTGCTTTAGGATAAATCGATCTTATTAAATCCTTTCTGGATATGTATCTTTTTTGACCAACATCCTTAGGTAACCTAAGTGATTTATCAACCTCACCTATAATTGTCAATTTTAACTGAGGATACTTTTTTTTGAGAATAAAGTAAGCTTCCACTAATAATTCTCCCCCTTTTCTTCTAAACCATGTTCCTATAAATAAAATGTGTATGCTCTTTCCAGAAACTTTTTTTTTAAATAAGGGAGTCTTTACTCCTGGAGGTATTACAAATATTGTTTTGGGATCGATCCCTAAGCTTTGATGTATTTTTTTAGCAAAGTTTGACCAAACTATTAAAAAATTCTCTCTTAGGTTTAAATTTTGATCATATATTTTGAAAAATGAAACTAAAGCTTTTTTTATTTGGTAGCCAAACTTTATTCTCCACCTACTCCATCCTAAATAATCTCTCAAAAAAAGATAATTACTAGAGCTGTCGGAGAGAACTACAGGCGTAGAATCATTAGCAAGGTGCAGGTTATATCCATGGCAATGGATTAAATCAAATTTTTGGTTTAATTTTATAGTTTTTATTCCAGCATCAGGCGGTAAAATTTTAAACTTCATCAGTTTTGAAAAGATCTTTTCCAGGAAAGTAGTTTGTATCAATTTTTTATCTAGTGCTTCTTGGTAATAAGTATATTCAACATCCCTGGGAGGATATTTAAGAAGAGTTTGAGTATAAGTGTTCTCTCCTCCCATTAAAAATTTTAAATTTCCTGGTTTTTTAGGATCAGCAGGACTAATTAGTAAAACCTTTATCTTCTTCATTCAAGCAATTCTAACATGATAATTTTTTAATGGTAAAATTCTGCTATGACTTTAAGACAAACAATAGCTAATAAGAAAGCAGAGGTCCAATTCAGAGAAAAACTAGTCAAACAACATAAAGGAGAACAAAGTTATTTCCCCGGACAACCGGATAATCTAAGAATCTTAATTGAGTTAAAAAAAAGGCTGTCTGATACAAAAAAGGATATATTGAACCTAAAAAAAGAAGGTTTGCTTAAAAGTCCATATTTGGAAATCGGTGCTGAAAAGTGTCAGAGAAGCATGTTATGCGAAAATCAATTCAAGATTAAAGGTATTGCAGCTGATATCTCCTTTCATAGCCTAGATTCTGCAAATTTTTTTGCTAAAAAACTCGGGTTTAAAAAAATGCCATTAAGAATCTGCTTGGATGCTTATAATCTCCCTTTCCTAGATAACTGCATTCCCTTTATCTTTTTTTATCAAACACTTCATCATTTTCCAGATCCTTCTCCTATACTTAGAGAATCAGCCAGAGTTTTGCGCTCTGATGGAGTAGTGTTTATAAACGAGGAGCCTATAAAGCAACTTTTTAATTTAAATCTATTTAGGCGTGATTTTAATTTAAATAATCTTCAGAAGCTACTCAAACGCTTACTTATACTTCCTTTTATTTCAACCATTGGTAAATCAGAGATGGAGAGTGGAATTATAGAAACCTCTTTTTGGTTGGATAAATGGGAAAGTATCCTCAAAGATTTCGAGCGGGTTAAAGTTACCGCTACTCCCCTTTTTGGGAAAGGGCAGCTTTTAGAAAAAAATGCTCATCAAGGTTGGTTAAATCCCAATTTGTTAACCAAGGCTTTGATTGCAATTTTGGGTGGTGGAATCAAGGTAATAGCTACTAAGAATAAAAAACCTAGACTTGATTTTCTTTCAAATGATATCTTCGATATTTTAGCCTGCCCAGATTGCAAAGTGAGAGTGTCGCTTAAAAAAAGCGGCTCAAATTTATTCTATTGTCAAAAGTGCGGCAGTGAGTTTCCAATCAAAAAGGATATCCTGATTTTTTTACCCAGGAGACAAAGACCTTTATTAAAAAAAATTTATGTATCCTAAAGTATCAATTATTTTTGTTAACTATAATGGAGGAAAACAGCCTATTGAGTGTTTAAAATCTATCTTTAGGCTTAATTATCCCCAAAGAAAAATAGAAATTATTGTAATTGATAACGGATCAACTGATGGTTCATTAAAGAAAATAAAAAGATTCCACAAGGTAAAACTAATAGAAAATAAAAGTAATCTTGGTTTTGCTGGATCTATTAATCAAGGAGTTTTAATTTCGAAGGGGGAATATATTTTTATGGGAAATGATGATATTGTCTTCGAAAAGGACAGCCTGCTTGAGATGGTTCAGTTTGCTAAGAGCCGTCCCGAGATAGGAGTAATTGGAGGAAAAATACTAGATAAAGTAAATCCAAAAAGAGTAATTTCTTTGGGATATTTTATGAATAAAATAACTGGCAATGTTTATCCCAATAAGAGTGAGGATTTAAGTAAATCAATTGATTGGCTTCAAGGTTGTGCTTTGTTAATTTCCAGAAAGACTTTAAAAAAAGTAGGCCTTTTTGATCCGGTATAGAAATAAGATTCGATTTATGCTAAAAAACCTACCCTTAATTAATATTCTATCAATACTTTTTTTTCAATCTTTTCTAGTTATCCCCTACAGATTCTTGATCTTAAGAGACCGAAGATCTTTGCCCTATTTAAAAGGACTCTGGTGGAATATTTCAAATATTAAACAAACTTTTAAAGTAAGAGGAAAATTATGAAAAGCATTTAGCTTTTATTTTTCCTTTTGGAGTTATCTATTACACACTTGTGATTGATAAGGGCAGAAAACGATGAAATTTGTTTTAATTTATTTAACTTCTCTTTGGCACAAAAGTGCTTGGTCAAATAATCAAACCCTTTCTTTTCTTATCAAGTCTGAAAAGAAGGCTAAAATATTAGACCTAGGAACTTATCGGCCGGAATTGATAATTGAAAGGGTTAAACAAATTAAAAATCCGGAAATTTATGTGGTAGATATAGACAAAGAAACGATTAAACTTTGTAAGAAGGCAGGACTTCACAGTTTACAAAGAAACCTAGAGAAACCCTTGCCCTTCAAAGATAATTTTTTTGATTTAATAACAGCAAACCAAATAATAGAACACCTGGTCAATGTTGATTTATTTATTGAGGAAATTTACAGGGTCTTAAAACCCAACGGATATTTATTGATATCTACCGAAAATCTATCCAGCTGGCATAATATTTTTGCATTACTTATGGGTTGGCAAGCATTCTCACAACATATATCAAAAAAACAAGGGATTGGAAACCCTATCAGATTACAAAAAGATAGTCATACCGAAAATTCCATTCACATCCATATTTTTACACTTAAAGGATTGTTGGAGCTTTTAGAGTTAAATAATTTTAAGATCATAAATACATTTGGCAGCGGATATTACCCTTTACCAACTTTTTTTGCAAAGTTTTTTACTAAGCTGGATATTTGCCATTCTGCATTTATTGGCGTAAAGGCGCAAAAAATAAAGCAATAAATATGAAATACTCATATGTACGATCTCTGGCTTGCCCAAGCTGTCTTCAGAGTTTGTCTAAAGGTGTTCATAAAATAAGTTGTCCCCAAACTCATGCAAAATTTCAGAAAAAGTCTGGGATTTGGGACTTTTTATCTTTTAGAAGAGCTTCTCCCTCCCAAATTGAAAATGAAAGTCAGCACGCAAAAGGACCCTGGGGCAGAATAAGTGATGGATCTTATGAGATTTTAGCTGCTTTTGCCAGGGGGAATAAAACCCTAGATATTGCTTGTGGTGAAGGCTGGATCGAAGCTTTAGCACCTGAAACTGTTGGTTTAGATTTTTCTTTATCAGCACTGAAAAAAGCCAAGAAAAATGGAGCTAAAAATTTAGTATGGGGCAATGCCGAACATTTACCCTTCTTAGACAATACCTTTGACTTAACGATTAACTCGGGAAGTTTAGAAAATATCGAAAACCCAAAAAAAGCGATCATGGAGATGGCTCGAGTATCCAAAATGCAAATTATGGTGGTTCATCGAGAATTCAATTTACCTTTTTTTAGATCAGTTCGAAATCTCTTCTCTTTTATTTTAAAAATCAAACATCAACCGGTAGAGAAACCTCTTCTATTTAGAGAGCTAACTAAAATGCTGGTACAGGCTAACTTAAAAGTAGTTTACAAGGGACATTGGACTCTTCCTTTAAATTACGGTCGAGCCATTAATTTTCTGCCTGAATTTAGCAAAGTTAATAGCTGTTTTTTTGTAATAACGATAAGGCAGTGAATGAAAATATCAGATTTACTTGGTAAGATAAATCTTAAAGCAAATGAAAAAAAGAATAATCAACACCACTATTACTTTTTCCCACTTAATTATCTTCTCTCTACTTTCTGCTTTAGTATCTTTTATTTATTGGATCTGGGCTGGCAAAGATTATATTTTTGCTAAAACTCCAATAGGTGGAGATTATTTTAATGCCCTTACTTACGCTCAGTTTTTTAAAGATCACTTAAATCTACCACCCCAAGGTTGGGTACCTTTTTGGAATGAGGGTTCACCAATAATTAGTGGTTATCCTTGGGCTTTTTTTTATCTGCTTTATCCTCTAACTAAATATTTTGATCTTCCAACAGCCATGGATTATCTTTCCATAGCTTTCTTATTGCTATTTTTTATCTTCTCGCTCACCTTTTTTTATCAAGCTGCAAAAAACTGGCTGGTTGCATCCGCTTTTGTGTTAATTCTTCTAATCACCCGTGCTAGTTATTATCCGTTAATGACTGGTGGATTTATCTCATCAGCTTCAGCCATGTGGTATTTACCAGCTATCTTATTTTTAATTCTAAAGTTTGCAGACTCAAAAAAACAATTTTTTTTAATTCTCGCTTCAATTTTAGAAGGTTTATCATTAATTCACCATGCTCCGACCTCTTTACTTATGGTTATCGCTCCAACTACATTAGTATTAGCCTTACTCCCCAACCAAGGAAATATTAAAAAAAGATTTTTTACTACCGTTAAATTTCTGATCATCTCTTTTTTAATTGGAGCAATGAGTTTATATACTGTAATCTTACAAGCCTATCTAGGATCAGGTTCCGGAGCCTGCGCAAGTCCCCAATGTTGGGGAATTTACCCGAAACATTTAATAACTTGGTTAAATCCCCTAACTTTAGGAATCATAGGGGGAGGTGTAATGCTAATCTTAATAACCCGAATCATAAAAAGAGATTCTAAATCAGTAGAGTTATTGTTACCTTTACTCCTTGGATTTGCTTTTTTTGTCTTCTACGCAATGCTGGCAAAACTAGAACTGATAAACGGCTTCGCCAACGTTATCTTTCCTACTAGAACTTTTTGGGCCGCAAATTTATTTGCATTGGGTATAGGGGCAATATCTTTTAGAATTTTTAATCTCAAATTTAGGAAAATTGGCCATATTTTAGCCTTAATTATCCTTATTGGCATAGCTATTCCGACTTATCTTTATTCTGTTCCTCCTGACATCCACCATGACTTTACAGCTACAGATCCTTTGGATGTAGCCATCTATACAATCCCTAAATACCAAACAAAACAAGTCTCTGAATTAGTAGCGGACTTTGTACCACTTAATGAAGCAAACTGGAGGCTTGATTCATTTAACCCAGGACTCATACATTGGTGGAACTATGTGGCAACTACTCCCTCAGTGAGGGGGTATTCAAACCACCCTGTTGGGAAACTTCGCGATTGGCAATATTTTTTACAAACATCAACCAGAGATCCTCAGGATGAAAACCAAGAATTAATTAAAAACAGAGCTCATTTTTTGATTGATGCTTTTGGGATAGGATTTAGAGATAATTCTGTAGCAAGTTACCCAATTTCCATCCTTTCTGATCAAAGCCTAATTACTAAATCTTCCCCCCAAATGCGCAGTTTCTCCTGGATGCAGCTTTCACAGGATAAATTTAGCCCTATTATTTATCCTACTAACTCCCCTGCTGTTTTGTTTATTGGAGACGAAGGAGGTTATGAGAATTTTTTAAGGGCAATTGCATTAGTTAATTTAAACTCAAAAGTTTTAACTCCGGTCAGAGGTCCAAACGACATAGGAAAAATATCACTAGATGAATTAAACCAGTTTGATTTAGTGGTAGCTTATGGCTATAAAGGCAATAACTTCGACAAGATCGCTAGATATGTTAAAAATGGTAAAGCTTTATTTATTGACACTGCCTCGGGAAGTGACCAGACACTTAAGAATACTGCTGATATTTTTCCACTTACTAAACTTTCTAAAAGAGAAGTTAAGGAAAGCTGGAAGTCTGTAATTGTAGGGCGGGAATTTGCTTTGAATGTTGATTCTAAGCTATTTAGCCCCTTCTCTTTTCAAGGAGGTAATTGGAAGTTAAACCTAGCTTCAGAATCTAACCTAAGATCTTGGGGTAAAACCATTGTTAAACATAATCAAAATGTATTGATAGCAGGGGGGCAATTAGAAAAAGGTAAAGTTATCTGGAGTGGAGCCAATCTTTTCTATCATTTGGTTACTAATAATAACTTCGAGGAGGCTAAATTAATTAAAAACATTTTTGATTTTCTTTTACCAGAAGTGCAAGTTAAACCTGAATATAGCGTTAATCGAATTTCCCCGGAGAAAGCTATTATCGAGGCTAAAAATATCAGGGGTATTTACTTTAAAGAGAATTTTGACTTGGGATGGAGGGCAAAAATGAATGATCAATCTTTGAAAATTTATCCGGCTGGTATGGGTTTTATGTATGTACCTCTTAAGAAAGAAGTTAAAGAAGCTACCATCTCTTTAGATTATGGGGGAAGTTTACTAGCCTGGTTGCTCTTTTTGATAAGTATCATCTCTTTTGTTTTTACCCTAATCTATTTACTACTTCCAAAACCTTTTATACTTATATCCAGCGCCATCCAAAAACCAATTATAGAAAGATTTAATAAAAAAGTTAAGGAGTTACTTAAAGAAGAAGATGAGTAAAGAAGAAAAAATCCTAACCTTTTTAATCTTCTGCCTAGCCATAGTAATTCGAGTTTTCCTTATCTTTAACAAAGATCTTTGGTTTGATGAGGCAATCGCTTACTTTATTGCCATAGAATCAATCCCTAATTTAATCCAAGCAGCTTTAGCTGATAACCAACTCCCCTTTTTTTATTTAATTTTGCATTTTTTTATTAAACTGTTGGGAGATAATGAATTTATTTTAAGATTGCCTTCCCTTTTAGCCAATTTAGCCTCATTGGTACTCATTTATTTATGGGGTAAGCAGTTATTTAAAGATAAAGGTTCTTTTTATTTATTAGCATTAGCCAGTTTTTCCCCTTTAATGGTTTATTTTTCTGTTGAAGCCAGACCTTACTCTCTTTTAACCTTGCTTACTCTTTTATCCAGTTTTTTGCTTGTTAAGTTTATTAAAAAGAGTTCATTTAAGATTGGCTTCGGATTTTTTTTATGTTTATCTCTCTCTTTATATACCCACTATTTTGCTTATCTTTTATTTATTCCTTATTTTCTGATAGCCTGGATATATGCCAAGAAGGCTTTATTTTACCTGGCAATCTCTTTTCTTATTAGCCTCCCAATCATTAGCAGCTATTTATATTTTCCTCATCCAGCAATTTTTTCTATAAACCCACTACTTGGTTTAGTGGCCACTTTTGCTTCATTTTTAATTGGGGGAGTTGGATCAATCAGCTTAAGAAGCTATCTAATTGACTCTCACATTCTGACTAGATTACTTAACTTCATAACCTTAGCTTTGGGACTATTTTTAGCCTTTAGAGGCACAAAGTTAGCTTTTAACTCAAACCATCTAAGATCCATCATATTAATCCTTTTTTTGCCTATATTTGCTTGCTTGCTTATCTCTTTTTTTATCCCCCTTTATTCAGCTCGTGCCTTTTCTTTCCTTGCTCCATATTTTTTTGTCCTATTAATATTTGATCTTAATAAATCCAAAAAAATATTAATTCTACCTTTGCTGGCATTTTTGGTGACCATAAACATTTTGCCATTTATTGACCCCAAACTTTCTTATCCTCAAATTAAACACGCGACAAAGGCAATTGGCGATCAAAATACTATTTTGCACACCAGTGTATTAACTTATTATCCATTTAAGTTTTACTCACCAAAACAGTCATTACTTATTGCTCAGAATCCTCTCTCTAGTAAAACTATAGAGATTATTGGTGGAAAGATTAGTCAAATTCCTCTAAAAAAAGAGATTTATTTAGTTAATATAGACTATGGAAACAATCCAAGAGAAGTACTTAGAGTAAATAAAATTATAGAAAAAGAATACAGACTGATTGGCCAAAAGAGGTTAGGCTCTATAACCTTGTACCATTACAATCAGCATCAATAGTATAATCCCTCTGCCCTTAAACCATGAATATAAAAATCGCGGTTATAACTGAATCTATTAACAATCATTCAGGCGCCAGGGCTCCGCTTGAGCTGGCAAAAAATTTATCCTTGCTTGGAAATGAGATAAGAGTTTATTCCTATAATAACAACTTAGATAAAACCGCCCTAAAGGAGCTTAAGGCAAGTAAAGTTACAGCTTCTTTATTATCCAAGATTAGGACTCCTTTTCTTAGTAGGAGTCTTCCCGATTTAAGATTAACTAAAAAAATTTGGCAAGATAAACCCCAAGTAATTATCTTTTGCGGCTCTTTTCCCTCATTTTGGGGGTCTAGATTAACCTTTATACCTTTAATCCGTATCTATATGGGAACACAATTCGGAGCTTTTAAAGAAAATTTTTTGCCAAACACTAAACTCTCACCTATTCAGCTAGCAATTAACCTTTTGACTGATTGCTTTATCTTTTTAACAGAACTACTTATGGTTTATTCTGCCAGTTACGTTATTGCAATTTCTAACTACGCGGCAGTTGAGCTAAAAAGGCTTTACAACAAAAAAGCTAATAAAGTAATTTATTTAGGGGGTAACCACTTAAGACATACAAAACCCTCTAAGTTTAGAAAAATAAGTAATTTAATCTCAGTCTCTCGAATAACTCCTTATAAGGGCCTCCATCTATTAATCGATTCATTAAGGGATTATTTAATAAAAAATAATCTGACTTTTACAATTGTAGGCACCAAAGTTAAGGCAAACTATTTTAAATACCTTAAAAAGATTGCTGGAAGAGGAATTAAATTTGTAATTAACCCCTCGGACAAAGAGTTAGCAAAGCTCTACGAACAATCAGATCTATATATTAGTGCTGATAAATACCTATTTTTTGGCTTACCCATATCTGAGGTGGCTTTTTTTGCTAAACCGGCAATTTCCCTTGATTTTGGAGCAGCTAAGGAGTTAATCAATAATAATCAAACTGGGTTTATTGCTAAAAACACAAATGAGTTAGTTCCGCTTATAGACAAACTTTTAAAGAAGCCGAGTTTAAGAGTTAAAATGGGGCAAAATGCAAAAAAAAGAGCAAGTCAACTTTTTAACTGGAGAGAGATAAGTCTAATATACTTAAGATTCATTAAGTCTATTTTATGAAGAAACCCATTTATATTTTAGGGATCAGTGAAAGTCACTGCGCCAGCGCAGCTTTACTTAAGGATGGTGAGCTGATCGCTTGTGTGTCAGAGGAAAGATTCACTAGAAAAAAATTACAATCAGGCATTCCTAAAAATGCAATTAAATATTGTTTTAATTTTGCCAAGATAACTGCATCTGATTTATCTTTAGTCGCTTTAGCTGATTTTGAATCACCATTTTTGACTGCTAGGGAGTCTACTTACGACAAATTCAAAATTCTATCCATACTGGGGAAGCCGGTCTTATGGCTAGAAGAAAAAATAGAGAGAAAAGTTCCCAATTCCCAGGAACTTTTTTATCGAATTTATAGATTCTTTGCTAAATCGAACCAAACGCAGAGGCAAAAAAGGAGAATTAAAAAGCTAAAGGCTACAGTTTCTTTACCCTCAGATAAATTTAAGTTTGTCCAGCACCATCTTTGTCATGCCTCTGCGGCATTGTTTTCCTCTCCTTTACCCTCAAAGGAAAAAGAAGCACTCATTTTTACTTGCGATGGTGTAGGCGATTTTGAATCAGCTACTCTTTCAAAATACAGTGATGATCGGATTAAAAAAATAGTCAGTATAAACTCTCAACAATCACTAGGTTTTTTTTATCAACATATCACCCAATTTTTAGGGCTTAAACCAATTGAGGATGAATATAAAGTCATGGGCCTAGCCCCCTACGCAGATCCGAAAAAAGCATTTCATACATATAAACTACTCTCTCCCTACTTCAAATTTAGCCTTAAGCAAAACAAGTGGCAAATATTGGTAAGTGAACATCACCTTCAGGGAAAATTTCCCAAACTACTCCTTAATAAAAGATTTGACCATATCGCCTACTCTGCACAAAGAATCATTGAAGAGTTACTAATAAGATGGGTAAAGAAAGCGCTAGAGGAATTTAAAATTAATAACCTAGTATTTGGTGGAGGAGTTTTCGCTAATGTTAAAGTAAATCAAAAAATTGCCAGCCTGGATAGAGTTAATAGCTCCTTTTTCATGCCCTCACCTGGTGATGAATCAAACGCCATAGGTGGTGCATTTTACTCTTACTTTCAATTAACAGGGCAAAAACCCAAGCCTATCTCACATCTTTATCTTGGCCCACAGTTTTCGGAAAAAGAGATAAAACGATCTTTAAAAGGAAAATCAAAGTATAAGGTAGAAAAAATAAGTGACATCAATAGTACTCTTGCTAGGTTATTAGCTAAAGGAGAGGTAGTAGCTCGTTTTGCTGGTAGAATGGAATATGGAGCAAGAGCTTTAGGTAATCGTTCAATTTTAGCTAATCCTAAAAATCCATCCATAGTAGAATTCATCAATTCTGCTATTAAAAACAGAGATTTTTGGATGCCTTTTGCCCCAACGATTTTAAGAAGCAATGCCAAGAAGTATTTAAAAATTCACTCAAGTGATTCTTTATTTATGAATGTTTCATTTGAAACAACAAAAAAAGCCTGGGAAGATTTAGCCGCGGCTTTGCATCCTTTTGATAAGACAACCAGACCTCAAATTCTGGATCAAGAGATAAATCCTAGCTACTATGATTTAATTAAAAAATTTGAAAAACTTACTGGAGTGGGAGCAATACTTAATACTTCTTTTAATCTTCACGGTGAGCCGTTAGTTGCTAGCCCAGAAGATGCACTTCGGGTTTTTGACTCATCTAAGCTAAAATATCTTGCTCTGGAAAATATTTTAATAGAAAAAAAAGATGGGTAAATTTTACGACAACCAATACTTTAAAGATCGTGACTTTTTAGCTACTCATTTAGCTGAAGCTGTGGTGATTTTACTTAAATCACATAAGTTAAGAAAAATTTTGGATGTAGGATGTGGTACGGGCCGTTTGGTTAAATATTTAAATGATGTCGGGTTTGTGGCTAAAGGCGTTGACTTATCACCTATAGCTGTTAAAAAAGCTAAGGCTTTGGTTAAGAAAAAAAATACTATTTTTAAAACTTCAGCCACCAAGCTACCATTTAAAAATAAATCTTTTGATTTAGTGATCGCCATTTCAGTTATTGAGCATATTAGCAATCTAGCGGTAGAAAAATTTCTTAAAGAAACTCATCGGATTTTAAAGCCAAAGGGGTTTATATTTTTAATTACTCCAAATCTTTCTACCCCAATCAGGCTTGTGCAAGGGAAAAATTGGTTTGCTTATAAAGATCCTACTCACATTAATTTTTATACTCCTTTAGGAATCGCTAGACAGTTAAAAGAAAATAACTTTCAAAGAATTAAGTTTTGGGCGAAGACTAAATACAATCAAAGCTTTGACTATGAATTTCCCACAGTTTACGCTAAATTACCTAGATTTCTGAAGATGTTTTTTATTTATTTATTCTTTTCTACTCCTATTGCCTTGATTAGAAACGCTGTTTGGATAATTGCTCAAAAAAATGACTAAAATAGCCATAATTATAGATAAACTCCAACCTGGGGGAGTTCAAATAAGTGCGATTGAATACGTTCGCAACTTAAATAAGCTGAATCACCAAGCTAAACTTTTTATCCTAATGAGGGAAGAGATCGATCAAAGCCCCCCTTTGCTAACATCAGATGTACCCTTTAGTTATCTTTCTGATTCCTATCCCAAACCGTTTAGAAAAAGTATTAAATTTCCTTTTTTTAATTTTTTCTCTACCAATCATCTTTGGTCAATACTTTTTGCTCCAAGACAATTTAGTAAAGATAAATTCGACATTATCATCGGAATGGGAGCTTCCACCTGTCTTACTGTAGCCTCAATCAGTAAATTAAAAAAGATTCCCTATATTGCCATAATTCATGACCCCATAACTTTTATTCTTAAAAAGTGCTACTATGATACTCCCCTAAGGTTTGCATTTCCCATACTTTTGCCACTGGGAGAATTTTTGGAAAAAATAATAGTTAAATCAGCCACAAAGACTATTTTAATTTCCAAGGTTCATTTCAATTACTTTGTATCGAATTTTAAAATCCATCCTTTAATCTTACCCTTAAGCACAGATTTTCCTAAAAGATTATCCTCTAGAAAAAAAGAGCGAATTCTTTCCTTTGGCCGTTGGGATAATCAAAAAAAACCGGAGTTCTTGATAGAGCTAGCAAAGTCTTTGCCCAAAATTCCCATAACTATTGCTGGCAGCTGGACAAATCCTAAAGAATTAGCTGATTTTAAACTAAAGATAGTTCAATCAAAACTTACAGATCAAATTCAAGTTACCCAAAGCTATACTAAAACTAAATTAGCTAGACTATGTCGTCAAGCCCTTGTCTGGGTTTATCCTAGCTTTGAATCATTTAGTCTTTCAGCATTGGAAGCAACATCTTTCGGATTACCTATTATTATCCCCGCCAAATCAGGTATAACTGAGTATTTTGAACATGGAATTCACGGTTTTTTTCCTAAAGGCTTGGATTTAAATGAATATAAAAAATACATTTTGAAACTACTTAGAGATAGAAGTCTTGCTGAGAGAATGGGTAACCTAGCCTACAAAACTGCCAAAAGTAAGTTTTCATCTCTAGCTAATACTAAAGATTTGCTAACTTCAGTTAATACAATCTTAAATAAAGATAATCCAAGGATATTTGTCTTGGAAACTGCACACACTAAAGAAGCAACTCCAGCTGGCGGAGACTTACTTATGCGACCGATGGCTGAAAAGTTAAAAGAAAAGTTTAAATTTACAATTATTGTACCCAAAATTGCTAATAAATATTGGCAAGAAAGTCCAATCCATAAAGAAATTATCTCCCTCCCTCGGACTTCTCTTGATAATTCTGTTAATCCTTTTTCTATTTTTATCAATTATGTAATAAGAATAGTAAAATCAACGAAGATTTTACTTAATAACTCAAAAAAAGATACTATTTACTCATCAACTGATATTTTGACAGACACTTTCCCGGCTTTTATAACTAAGCTTATTCATAAAGATAGTAGGTGGATTGCAAGAGTACACCACCTTATACCTCCCCCTCTTAACAGAGAAGGCAATTTTCTGGTTAATTTAATCTCTTTTTTACTACAGAGGATTTCAATTAATTTAATTAAACTTCAGGCTGATTCAATTTTAGCTTTAAATGATAATTTAAGAATAAACTTAGATAAATTGGGGTTACCCAAAGCTAAATTAAGGGTGTTGGGTGCTGGAATAAATTATCATGATATATCCTCTCAAAAGGTCCTTACTAATACTAAATCATATGATGGTGTCTTCTTGGGTAGGTTACACCGTACTAAGGGGGTCTTTGATTTGATCCCGATTTGGAAAGAGGTCGTTAAGAAATATCCAAAAGCTAGACTGGGAATTATTGGCAAAAGCTATGATAGTACACCTTTAAAACTAAAGAGACAGATTCAAAAATCAAATCTTCAAAAAAATATCTTCCTACTAGGTTACTTAAAAGAGAAAGAAAAAATTTCTATCTTAAAAAAAGCTAAGGTATTTTTATTTACTGATCATGAAGCTGGTTTTGGGATAGCGGTTGCTGAAGCTATGGCAGCAGGACTACCTGTTGTCGGTTGGGACATTGGAATATTAGGGAATGTATATAAAGCAGGTTATCTTTGTAGCAAAAAAGGAGATTATCAAGATTTTGGGTTAAATATAACTAAATTGCTAGAGAATGGTCAAACTTACAAGAAAGTTTCTAGCTCTGCTCGCAGGGTAGCCTCGGGATTAGATTGGAGTAAAACATCTAATCAGTTTTTGAAAATTGCAGAACAAATTTAGTCCTCCTCCTCTTTCTCCCACCACTTTTGTGTCCTCTTTTGCAATTTATTCCAGGTATAGTTTTTAACTTTGCCGGAAATTATTCCTCTTAGAAGTATTAGCTCTAACAGAAGTAGTATGAGAAGGCCTGATAAAGTAATGATAACTTTGTGCTCAAGCGAGCCACTAAAGGAAAATTTAACCTCCATTTTATCCTTGCTCGGTAAAAAAACATACATATAGCCTGGAAAGGTGGGTCCAGCTTTAAAGATTTTCAGCTCTCCCCGCTTTCCGCTTGGAGTTTCATACCAGGCTCGCCAACCATCATAGGCTTGCTCTTTAAAAAGTACCCCCTTAGCATTTTCACCCTCGATTAACCTTAAATTTGGGTTTTTAAAATTAACCTGAAAAGGAATTGGTGGTTTTTTACTTAAATCAAGCATGCCGGAAAATATATTTTTAGCAAATTTTGCCTCTTCTTGATTGTGGTTTCGGGTAACATGGTAAGCAAAGTTTAATCCTGACCAAATAACTTTTCCACTCCCTACAGCATAAGTTGCCATGACTACCTGATTTTTATTTTTAAGTATTATTTGAGCACCACTTCTTAGTTCTTTTTCTTCACCATAAGACAACTTCCACTCTGATTCATCAAATATTGGCGCTGAGAATTTTTGAAAGTCAATTTCTTGATTAAACGGGTGGTTGCTAGCATCCAACTTCCATTCCTTACCCATTCCCCTTCTTTGAACCTTTTTAATTGGGAAAAAGTCCGGCAGTTCCCCTGATGATTGTTTCACTTCTACTCCGGTATCAATAAAGACTTTTTTTCCATCAGTTACATATTGCTTTAGTCTTCTAAATACCGCTTCCCCATCTCCTACTTCATAATCATAGAGATAGAGAGCATCAAAATTTTGCAGAGTAGTTAAATCTATTTTATCTAAGGACCTACCAAGCTTAATTGGTATTAAAACTTGGGAATTAAGATTGTCTTTTTCAGCAATAAGTCTAATCACTGTTTCATATCCTTGATCTGATGCAAATACCCCCATGGTGGGCACATTGGTCGCAGCCATTACCGGTGAAGTTACCTCAGGTTTAAATTCATAGTAATTTAAAGTTACCGGTCTATTAGTATATTTCTCATCATTGAAATCAAGTGTTTCTGTTTTATTAACTAGCAACTCTTGAAGATATTTAGGAACAGGTGTATAAACATTGCCGATATGACCACCCTCAAAATAACGAATAGCGTTCCAGTCAACCAGGAATAATGCATTGGATATGGTTGTCTCCAGGGGGTATTTAAAGGATTTAACCAATTGTGGTTCACCTTCAGACTCAGAGAGTGCTGAATCAAGCCAAAATATATAACCACGCTGGCTGGCGTTTATCGGCGGGTCAATATATCCCCTGGCTAAAGGCATTTTAAACATACTGGGCCACCAGATATTTACAGTCTGATCTCCCTCATAAAATCTAAAATTGCTACTCTCACCATCAAGCCAAGCAGGAACTAACCTCTCTTTAAGTTTTTCTCGATCAACCTCTGAAATCCTTAGATTCAAAATATCAGGATGGGCGGATGTAACTTGACCTCTATATATTAGATTACTAAGGGTTAAATTTATAGGGTAAGAGACTAAATGGATAGCACCTACATAAATTACCACCAGGTTCAAAACTAAAATTGTTGCCAAGCGCAAAGTTTTTGTTTTGAAAAAAGTATTTAAATTATCGACACTCGCTCTCCAAAAAACTGCAGCTAGCATACCTATCCAAATAGGAACTGACCAAAATAGTCTATACCAGCCTCCATGATAAATTGATATCCCTTCCCCAAAAAGCCAGACATAAAGAAAAAAATAGGCAGTAATCAGAACATATGGCAGTACTGTCAACATACTTTTTAAGTTTCTACTAATAATCAGGCTAAGTACAAAAACTAAACCTAACGTAGCGGCCATTATAAAAGGTAAAAGATGGTTATCAGTAACCACCCGTTGAACTTGGGCTCTGCTGAAGGTTTGTTGTATCTGTTGATACTCTTTATCTGCGGCAGTAGTGGTCGAAAGACTTATCCTTTCGGTATCAGTCTGAATAGCCGCTTGAAGAGAGCCTTCAAAAGTAGAATAAAATAGCGGTAAACCAATAAGCAGCGAGACTAGCAAAAAAAACAACCATTGCTTTATCTTGGAAAAAATTCGCCATCCCCCACTCAAGTTGGCGAATATCAAAATAGAAACTGCTGGTAGAATATAAACCACAAAAATCAAAGGATGTCCCAAAATTGAGATTCCAGCAATTAAGACACTGGATAATAAATAATAAGGTTTAAAACTTTTAAGGTATAAAACCAAAAACATTAAGCTCCAGGGAAGGGCTGCTTGAGTACCGTAGCTTGGTAAGCTTCCCGCCCAAGTTAATGTTTGATAGACCCCCCCGGAAAATCCCACTGCAATACTTAAAAAGATAGACAAAAGAAAATTGCGGCTAATGGCGAAAAATAAAAAGTATGCTCCTATGATAAAAAGGGCGGCAGATACCATCATCCAAATTTGAATTGAATAAACTAAATCAAAAAAGTTAGAAAAAAAATAAGCTATATACCCATGTAGCGGAGGATAAATGAAGGCCGGCCACCCACCAAAGCCAGAATAATTCCATAGGGCAAAAGGTGCAACAAAGTTTTGCTTTAAAAGTTGTGTGATAGTTACGAGTAAATGAAAATCTACACCAAATAAGGGTCGGAAGTTTATATACCAATCTGCAATAGGTTTCCAGATATAGATAATCAAACTAATTGACAATAAGTGGAGCAAAATCAAAACAGGAAGTGTCAACTTACCAATAATTTTCATCAAGCTTCCTCCTCTTTCTCCCACCAAGAAAATACCTTCCGTCTTACCCTTTTTGTTAATCTAAAAATACGTCTACCCAACACTTTTGAGTCAAGCAAAATATATTCCAGAATAAATAAAACAATAACTACATTGGTGATGGCAACTATCCAATAGGTTAACGTACCATTATATTGAAATTTAACATGAAGAGGCCAATCTTTCTGGTTGATTGGAACATACATAAATCCAGGAAAAGTTGGCCCAACTTTATAAATTGGCAGGGTTTTTCCATCCAAGGTTGCTCTCCAGCCTGGCCAAAGTTGTTCCTTAAATAAAATACCCTTAGCTTTTTGATCAGTCTTAATTTCAACATCCTCTGGTCGAAACCACTTTGTTTGGGCGGATAATGGAGCTTTCTCATCTATATTAGTAAAACTTTTTAATATATTGATAAACATATCTGCTTCTTCCTGAATCTTATATTGGTTATAGTGGTAAGGAAGATTTAATCCCGACCAAACAACCTTACCTGATCCCAGACTTCTCTCCACCAAAACAGGTTTCCCTTGATGTCTTAAGATTACCTTTGCCCCACTTCGTAGATCGCGATCATTTTCTAGAAAGGAAAGTTTCCATTCATCCTCATTAAAAATAAGTGGTCCAAACTTTTTTAAATCCAAAGAGGCAAGATATTCTCCCTCACCCTGTATCTCCCAACTTTTTCCTAAACCTTTTCTTTGCAATGAATTCATGGGGAAAATTTGGGGAAGGGAACTATAAGCAGACTCCTTTACTTCTGCTCCTGTATCAATAAAAACTTTTCCTCCTTCTTTAACATAGCGCTCAAGGATGCTAAATGCTTTATTTTTATTATGGTATCTATATTCATGAATGATTACCGCATCAAAAGCTTTAAGATCACTTAGGCTGTATTTATCAATATACTCTCCTCCCAAAACTGGAATTATTTTTTTTGAGTTTAAATTCCGTGAAGCGATAATTCTTAAAATATCTTCATATCCTGGATCTGAAGTAAAAATTATTACAGCTGATGCATTGGTAGGGTACAGAATGGGGGAAGTTTGGCTATCTGCTACCTTATAGAATCTTAAACTTTGGGGAATATCCAGATTAAGTTCTGGTTTCCCTGAAGCCGTTTGATATTTTATAAGCGCACCATGAGTAATTACCTCCTCTTCTTTATCAAACACTTTATTTTTTAGAAGATACGATGAGGGCGGAGCACTTGGCCCTTTGCTGCTTAATCTTCCTCCCTCAAAGTACCCTATTCCATACCAATCAATTAAAAAGAGGCTATTTTGTAAAGCTACCGCTTCTTCAATTTTGAAATCTCGCACTAAAGTATCATTAGCTATACCAATATCCAACCAAAAAAAGCCACCTTTTGAACGGGTTCCTACCGGTGGATCAATATAACCTCTTGCTAAAGGAACATCAAAAAAGCTATTCCACCAGATATTGACAGTTTGATCAGCTACATACAACCTTTTATTTTTATCATCTGGTCTAATAAAGGAAGGTAGCACTTGAGCCTTAATTTTATCTAAATTTTCTTTTTTAAGGTTAAGGCTTAGGACCTCTGGGAAAGCTGATGAAAGTTCTGATTTACTATCAGCGACTTCAATTAGTTTATTTATATCAGAGAGATATATAACATATGTAGCTCCTAAAGCAGCGAGGCTAACAATTACAGCTGTCAATAAATTAACGCCCTTAAAAAAAATATTAATGTGTAATCTCTCTTTTACTGCAGATAAAGTAAATCCCCATAGAAATGCAGTTAGTAAAGCTAAAGTCACCGGGAACTGCCAAAAAGCCCGGTAGGGATCATGTCTAAGTAAGTTTAAATATCCCCCCAAATTAACAAATGGATGAAACATGCTATAGCCAACAATTAATAGAAATGGCATCACTAAAAAAAGTTGCCCCTTTTTTCTAGCTAGAAAAAAGCCAAAAGGAAAAAGTACTAAGCCCAAAATTAAAGCAATAAATAGCCATGAATTAGTTTGGGTAAATAAAAGATTAATTTGATCTCTATAAAAATTAGCAATTGCATCTGCTGCCGGACTAGAGGTGGTTGTGCGCGCAGTTTTACTAACAACACCTGATGGAAGGAGAACTTTTTGAGTCAACATATCTAGTAAGTATTTATAAGTAAAAACAAAGGCAGAAAATAACCAAGCTAGATTAAAAAGAAATAGATGTTTGATTACTTTTTTAGGGGAATAGCTTCTACTAAATGAGCCAAAAACGAGCATAATCAACAGGGAAGGTATTAAGAAAGCCAGCACTCCTAGAGGGTGAATAAGAAAACCCAAAGCAGTAACTAAACTCATCCATAGTAAGTTTTTAGTACTGGGATTATTTAGATAGTTATAACCCATCAATAAACCCAAGGGTAGGAAAAGCTGAGAAGCAAAGTAAGGGATTGATCCCGCCCAAGTCAGTGAACCATAAATATTAACTGATAAAAGAACACATACTGCTAAGAAAATAGCTACTCCAAAATTTTTGGAGACTCTGAAAAAAAGTAAAAAGCAACAAAAGATAAACAGAAATAAAGAAGATAAGGCAAAAATTTGAACTCCACTTGGAGCCCCATATTTGGAAGCAAATGGGACCATTGCATAATAGGTAAATTGGGGAAAATCAAGCATCAGTGGATAACCTCCAAACCAAATATCTTTAAAACCATTAAATGGCATCGATAGGTGTTTTAAATGTATAGTGGCATGAGTAGCGCTGTTAAATAAATCAACCCCTAATGCGGGTACTTTATTTAGATACCAGTTAAAAAAAGGTTCAAGAGCTTTATAAATTAAGGGGGCAGCCAGGATGGCGAGGAAAACATACGTAAAAGCTTTTAGGTAGGAGTTAAGCCGCACTATCCCAAAATACCAGACTAAGCTTTAGAAAATCAAGACTTAAAAGAAGGCAATTAGGAGAAAAACTTGAGATATAAATGCTATATAGCTTGTTTGAATGATCCTGGAAAATAAAAGCAGCACACAAAGGTTAATTATAAAAAGTAGACTAAGCATTTCTATCTTTAAGTTTCTTTGAAATATCTTTCTTGCCCAAAGCAAAAAGATGACCTCGATAATAAGCTGGAAGATGTAAAATGGAAAACTCGAGCTGGGACTAATAACCTGCAAAGAAGATAACAGTTGTGGCAAACCTAAAAACCCAGCTATAACATGGGACTCTACTCCTCCTTTTAAATGAAAAAAGATTACATCCCCAACTAATCCAGGAAAATCCCAAACAGCAAAGGGTAGATAAATTAACATGGTTAAGATCAGAAAAACTAAAATATTTTTTATAAATAAAGAAAGATTGCGATAACCTTTTATGTAGTAGAACAAAAAAATAAAGTAAAGCGGCACAAGGGGTAATATCAAAATTTTAGTTCCCAGTCCAAGTACCAACATGCTTGTAGAGAGTAGTGTCCGCTTATATTTCAAAAAAAACAAAACCAAGAAAATAAAAAACAACAAAATTGCTTCATTCGCTCCATAAAATGAAAGAGGAAGAAATAAGGGATTTAAGAAAAAAAAGCTGGCAAAAAGTATCTTTTCTTTTACAAGGCTACTTCCTACCAAACCTGCTAAAATTAAAAAAAATAACACTGTTACTTTAAAATCTGCAACCTTAAAAGCCTGCATTGAAAAAAACTGTATCGGAGCATTAATAATAAACATTAGCGGTGAATACATATAATGTTCATAAACTTCTTTTAAGGGCGCTACATTAGTATTCTCAAAAAGTTTTTTGTAGTTGAAGGAGTAGGGATTTTTTCCATCTAAAAATGCTTGCGTAGCGAACTCCGTTAAAATTGCCCCATCATGTTTTTGCCACCTCTCCTCCCCTTTTAGAGAAAAAATCTTCAGGAATAAAAATATATACAAAGTAAGGATCAGTAATAAAAAAGCAAAAAAGCGAATGGAGTTGTTAGATTTTTTACCAAATAAGGTTAAGATTGAGAAAATGAAAAAAAGTGTTAAAAGAAATGCTAGAATAATTAGCACCAACTGATTTGTCAAGTTTAGCACCCTTAAAATATTTACCAGCAATACTAAAAGAATTGTTGCTTCCAAAATATCTTTTTTCATATACTTGATGAAATCTCAACCATGAAACATACCTTAGATCTTTCTATATCGTTAATTAGCTTTAATAATAAAGATCTTTTAGTGCAATGTTTAAACTCCATTTACAAAAATAATAATGAATTATCTTTTGAGATTTTGCTGGTAGATAATGGCTCATTGGATGGGTCTCCTGAAATAGTAAGACAGAAATTTCCCAAAGTAAAGCTAATTGCAAATAAAAGAAATCTCTATTTTATAAAAGCACACAATCAAAATTTAAAAAAAGTTACAGGCCGTTACTTCCTAATTTTAAATGAAGATACCCGAATCCCTCCAGGGGTTTTAAAAAAAATGGTTAAGTTTATGGATCAAAATCCAAAAATTGGTGCTGCTAGCCTAAGACAAAAAGATGAAGCAGGAAGGGTAGATTTGACTTGTTCCCGCTTCCCCACCCCCTGGGTTGAGCTTTTAGAAACAAGTTTTCCCTGCAAACTCTTAAATAAATATGTTTTATACCCGTTTACTAACTCTATATTATCTAAGTATCGTTATAAAGGCTGGAAAAGAGATACTATCAAAGAGGTAGATGTCATTCCTGGTTCCTTTTTTTTAGGAAGAAGTGGGCTTCTTAAAACAGTTGGGTTATTGGATGAAAAATTGATCTTTTTTTATGTAGAACCGGATTATTGCCAAAGGGTTAAAAAGATGGGTTATTTGGTGGTGCATAATGGCAAATTAACGATCATTCATCTAAAATCAAAAGGGATTTCTAATCTTACACCCCTAAAAAGGTATTGGCTCATGGAGCAAGGTATTTTGAATTATTATAAAAAATACTTTGGGACTTTTTGGTGGTATATAATTTGGCTATTTTTGAGACCTAATTGGCTTTACTGGCATTTGCAATTTAAAAAATAATATGGATTTTTTTCACTCCCATATATCTTCATACTCTATTAAACTTGTTAAAGATACTCTAAAGTCTGGATTCATCTCTGAAGGTAAATTAGTAAAAAGGTTTGAGGAAGAACTGGAAAAAAAGCTAGGCTTAATAAACCCTATCGCTTTAAATGGCGCAACTTCTGCACTGCATTTAAGTTTAGTTTTAGCCGGTGTTTCGCAGGGCGATGAGGTAATTATTCCTGCCCAGACATTCGTAGCTACGGGCCTGGCGGTTTTAATGCAGCGGGCTAAACCTATTTTTGCGGATATTTTAATAGATAGCGGAAATATTGATCCCCTATCAATTAAAAAAAAGATAACTAAGAAGACTAAAGCAATTATTGCTGTTCACTGGGGCGGATATCCTTGTGACTTAAAAGAAATTAATGAGATAGCCAAAAAAAATAACCTAGTAGTTATTGAAGACGGCGCTCATGCTTTGGGAGCAATGTATAGGGGTAAACCAATCGGATCTATTTCAAGATTCACTATTTTCTCTTTTCAGGCTATTAAACATTTAACCACCGGAGACGGTGGAGCACTCTGCTGTTTTAATAAAAAAGATGGAGATAATGCAAAAGTACTACGCTGGTTTGGAATAGATCGGGCGAACTCAAAACCTTCTATCCTAGGTGAGAGAAAGTATAATATTAACCAACTTGGCTTTAAGTATCATATG
The DNA here is from genome assembly GCA_016176465.1 of Candidatus Daviesbacteria bacterium. Taxonomy (GTDB): domain Bacteria; phylum Patescibacteriota; class Microgenomatia; order Daviesbacterales; family UBA10151; genus JACOXD01. Next base: position 118,411 of record JACOXD010000006.1, read on the forward strand.
AATGATTTAGCTGCCTCACTGGGACTTGGAAACTTAGAAGACTTATCTAAAACTATTAAACGTAGACAAGAAATCGCTTTGAGGTATCGATCTTCTCTTAATAGAGTTCCTGGAGTTAAACTTCTAGATTATAAAGATGATCGCCAAAGTTCATTTTGGCTTTTTACTATATTAGTTAAAAAGCGCAACAAGTTTATAAAAAAACTACTATCAAAAAATATCCCAAGTTCAGTAGTTCATTTAAGAATCGACCATAATAAAATTTTTGGCGGATTAACTCCTAATCTTTTTAACCAGGAAAGGTTTAACCAAGAACAAATTTCTATTCCTATCCATGATGCGCTGACAGATCAAGATGTTGAACTAATTATTAAAACTATAAAAAGCGGTTGGTAAATTTAAGTAAACAGATGTCTAAAATTAGAGTCAGAAAAGCCGTTAAATCCGATGTTCCCAACTTAGTAAAATTAATGAACGCTCAATATACTCGTAAGAAGAGTAAGAAATATTTTAAGTGGCAATATTTTAATAATGTTCAAAAAACATATTTAAGCGTAGTTGAGGTAGATATGACTATTATAGGAATGTTCGGTTTGCAAATAAGGAGATTGACCAATGGGGCTACAGTAGGTCAGGCAATAGACATGTTGATTGCGCCAAATTACAGAGGTCAGGGTCTTTTTAAATTCCTTGCGGAAACAACTATCGCCTATTCCAAGACTATCGACCTTGTATGTGTTTTAGCGAATTTAGTTGGCAAAAATGCTTGTGAGAAAAACCTAGGTTGGCTAACATTACACAAAATCGATTCACTAAATTTTAATTTAGACAAACAAGTCTTTGAGCAAAAAAATAAATTGCCAATTGATGGAGATATAAGTTTGGTTAGGTTTAAGCATACCAACAAGTACCACCATTGGCGTTTTGAGATAAATCCTGAGTATCGCTATAAAAAGATTGTGACTAAATCCTCGGAATATATTTTTGCTAAGGTATTTAAAGATCGTAAAACTGACGTACAGTATGGCGATGTTGTAGATATCGAATTAAAAAGTATAGAATATGATAGGATCTCTCAATTAATAAAAATAGCAATAAGGGATTTTAGGTCTCACAGAATACAAGCTGTAACAACTTGGGCACTTCCTCATACCTTACTCTATAAAGTTTTAATCAACATGGGCTTCCTTAAAGTCGAGCAAGAAAGGTATTTTTGTATCAAAATTTTAAATCACCGATTCGATTATCTTAAAAGTATTAACAATTGGTACTTAGTTCAAGCAGATGCAGAAATTTACTAATATAAAATAAATGTCTAAACTGAAGGTGGCTTATTTAGGTGGTAGGATCTTGGGTTTACAAGGATTAAAAATCCTCTCGGCTTATAAAAATAAGGTAGATGTTTGTTTTGTAATTGCTAATAAAGAAGATGGCGTTAAAGGTTCAGACTGGGATCCTCCTATTTTGCCCTATGCTAAATCGCTTGGTTTTAAAACAGCTAAATTAAAATCCCTAAATTCTAAAGCTGCAGTAAAGTTATTTAAGAGTAACGCAGTTGATGTTATTTTTAATCTTTTTTGCAATAGATTGATCCCGCAAGAAATTCTTGATATCCCTAAATTAGGTGCTATTAACTTTCATTATGGCAAGTTACCACAATACAGGGGCAGATTCATTGTCAGTCATATTGTTTTAAATAACGAGAAAAAAAGTTTTGCCACTGCTCATTACATGAGTGCAAAAGTAGATACCGGAGATATAATCTATGAAAGATCAGTTCCAGTACTGGAAGATGACAGTGCTAAAACACTCTATTTCAGATTTACTAACGCAACACTTGAATTATTTAAAAAGATTTTAAATGACCTAATTGATGGAAAAGTACTTCCTCGCAGAAAACAAAAAGGGTCGGGCCACTATTATCCGTTTAAAGAAATAAACGGATGTGAGATTAATTTAAACTGGAAGAAAGATAAAGTAGAGCGATTTATCCGTGCGGTAACATTTGAGCCGATCTCCCGACCTTGGATTCGTATTGGTAATCTTAAATTTGATATTATAGCGCAAGTATGAAAATTGCAATTTTGGATAGTGATAGCTTTTTTGGCAAGAACATGCTAAAAATCTTACCCAAAAATTCTTATCAGATTTATCCTCTCTCTAAAGAAGATAATATTGATTTTTTAAGTTTTAACTCATTAAAAATGGTCTTTAAAAAAATAGCTCCAGATGTAATATTTAATTTTGCCTCTCATCTTGGTGGAATTCACTACGTCAGCAAATATCAAGCTGATGTAGTTAATGACAATATGCAAATGGTTTTAAGCTTTTATAAGGCAGTCCTAGCCAGTTGCCCAAAAGCAAAAGTAATCAACCCGATGTCAAACTGCTCTTATCCAGGTGATGCTAATATTCACCAAGAAAGCGACTGGTGGATGGGTGAGGTTCATGAATCTGTTTATGCTTATGGGAATGCAAAAAGGATGCAGTATGTAGTTTCTTGCTGTTATAAAAAGCAATATGGAATAAAAAGTCTCAATTTTTTGGTACCTAATTATTTTGGTCCAGGTGATGAGACTGATCCAACTAAGGTACATGCCCTTCCTGGGATGATTATTAGGATGATAAAAGCACACAGGGAAAAAGCTTCTACATTTGAAATATGGGGCACTGGCAAACCAATTAGGGAATGGGGTTATATTGATGATTTAATCAATATTTTAATAAAAGGTATTACACTTAAAGAAGATCTAACTTACCCTGTTAATATTGCTCAGAATAAAGGATATTCTATTAGAGAATCTGCAAAATTAATTGCAAAAGCGATAGGCTATAAAGGTAAGCTAACTTTCAACACCAATTATCCTGATGGAGCAGCCATAAAAGTTCTGGATAATCGAAAATTTAAAAGCCTATTTCCTAATTTTAAATTCACCGATCATAAAAAAGCTATTCAAGAAACCGTTAAGTATTATCTTTCAATTTTGTAATGATGAAAAGGATTTCCTTTTTATTGGCTACCAAAAATAGAGCCAAATTTCTGGAAAAAGCGCTTAAAAATCATCAAAAACTCCTTAAGGAAAATGATGAATTGATACTAATTGATGGCGGATCATCAGATGACACAATCAAAGTGGCTAAAAAGTTTTCAAAAATAATTAGTGTTTTTATTTCAGAAGCGGATATTAGTGAGGGACACGCCTTTAATAAAGGTATTCTACTATCCAGTGGGAAATATATCAAAATCCTCTCTGATGATGATATATTCTTCTCTCAAGCAATAGAAAATGCCTACACCATAATGGAAAAAAATCCAGATATTGATGTTTTACTTTGCGGAGGAGTCAAATTAAGAGGGAAAGATTTATCTTTTGCTTACGCCCCTCCCGGAGTGGACTATGGAAAAAAGGTTTCAGATGTTTTTAAGTATGGGGGGTGTGGGTTAGGGCTTTTAATTAGAAAAAAATCTTTTGCGCTAACAGGTTTATTTAATCCGTACTCTTTTTCTTTAGATAACGATTATATTACTCAGGCTATTAATAGCGGTGCTAATGTAAAATTCTGTCGAATCAAGATGTTCCATCACTTCCTGGAAGACCATAGCGGTTCTATTAAACAGGGTGAAAGATTAAGGAAAGATATCGCTAGGATTAAGAATCGCTACAACTATTCAGATGAAAACTTTTTTTTGAATTTAAGAGTGAGTTTCTCTCAAATTCTCTTTCCTTTACTTCCTAAAAATATCCAAACTGCCTATAAAAAAATATTTAAACTAACAAAAAGCAAACCAAAAATCAAACCCATTTGGGATGGAGGTTTTAGCTAATCTTATTATGTCAAAGAAAGTTCTAATCACTGGGGCAGGAGGATTTATTGGTTCACACCTGGTAGAAAGGTGTGTACAATTAGGATTCAAAGTTAAAGCTTTTGTTCATTATAACTCTGCTAATCGATGGGGCTGGTTAGATAATTCTATACATAAAAAAGAGGTTGAAGTTGTTTCTGGGGATATTCGAGATTTTGACTCAATATATAACTGCCTAAAAAATTGCGACACGGTATTTCACCTAGCAGCTCTAACAGGGATTCCCTATTCCTATATCTCACCTCTAGCTTATATCAAAACTAATGTTGAAGGAACTTATAATATTTTAGAGGCTTCCAGATTAAGAGATGTTAAAAATATAGTGATAACTTCCACAAGCGAGGTTTATGGGAGCGCGGTGTATACTCCAATTGATGAAAACCATCGACTTTTTGGTCAATCTCCCTATTCTGCTTCCAAAATTGCTGCTGATCAATTAGCTTTAAGTTATTATTTATCTTTTGGCTTACCAGTAAAAATTGCTAGACCTTTTAACAGTTATGGACCAAGGCAGTCGGCCCGCTCAATCATTCCAGCAGTCCTAACTCAAATTCTTTCTGGTGCAAAAAAAATAAGGGTTGGAAATCTTAATACCGCTAGGGATTTTACTTATGTTAGTGATACCGTAGAAGGTATAGTGGAAATTAGCAAGTCAAGTCAGTTATTTGGTGAGGTCACTAATATAGGTTCTAATAGTAGCCTCAAGATGGTTGATTTGGTGAAACTGTTAAGTGATTTAATCGGGATCAAAGTTAAAACAGTAGCAGATCCATCTCGTATCAGACCAGATAAAAGCGAAGTTGAGAATCTGCTTTGTAATAATTCTAAACTAATCAGACATACCAGCTGGAAGCCAAAGCTTAACTTAGAAGAAGGACTCACAGAAACAATTAAATGGTTTAAGGAAAATCATCATTTATACAAAGATGAAATTTACAATATTTAGATGAAAGCTGTTATTTTAGCTGGAGGGTTAGGTTCAAGACTTGCTCCTTTTACTCAAATAATTCCCAAACCCCTACTTCCTATTGGAGAAAGTTCGGTGTTAGAAATTCAAATCTTAAGTTTAAAAAAACACGGCTTTGATGAAGTCTTTATAGCTACTAATTATTTAGCTAAATATGTAAAAGCATTCTTGGGCAAAGGAAAAAAATATGGAATCAAAATTAGCTTTAGTCAAGAGAAAAAACCTCTAGGAACTTGTGGTCCCATAACACTTTTAAAAAGTAAGCTAACTGAACCTTTTTTTCTATTAAACGGAGATATCCTGACTACTTTAAATTTTAGGAAAGCCTATGATTTTGCTTTAAAAAATGAAGCAAATTTAGTTGTTGTTACAAAAGAGATTCCTGCCCCATTTGATTTTGGAAACGTAAAATCAAGAGGAGATTATTTAATTGATGTTGAAGAAAAACCAAATTTTAAGTTAGAAATACTGGCTGGGATGTATATTATGAAACCAGCTATTTTTGACCTTATTCCTAAAAATACCTACTACGGCATTGATATGCTCATTAAAAAGATGGTCTCTAAAAAAATGAAAGTGGGAAGATATTTAATGAAAGAATATTGGCTTGATATAGGTAAAGCTTCCGATTATACAATCGCTCAAGAGCAGTACCATAAGAGGTTTAGTAAATTAAAAGATGGCAAAAAATGATAGGGTTTTAATACTTGGTGGAGCAGGATTTATTGGATCTAATATCGCTAAAAAGTTTGTTTCTCAAAATTACAAAGTAACTATAATAGATGGATTCTTACCTCAGACAGGAGCGAATCTAAAAAATCTTCGAAGTATTCTAAATAAAGTTAAGCTTATTAGGAAAAAGGTTGAGAAGATAGATAATCTAGAAAAGCAAGTGGCAGACAATAATTTGATCATTGACTCTATGGGATGGACACGACATATATCCGGCATGGAAAATCCACTTTATGATTTAGAGCTTAACTTACTCTCCCATATAAGCTTAATTAACGCTCTTAGAAAACTGCCAGGAGTAAAGGTTATATATCTAGGCTCTGAGGGCCAGTATGAACCTTTTGATGTGCAAGGAATTAATAAGCAAGCTGCAGAGACCTATTTTAAAAGTTTCTCAAAGATATATGGATTTAGTACTCTTTCACTTCGTATCTCCCATTGTTTTGGGCAAAATCAACCAACTAAGGATACTGATATAGGTTTAGTGGGTTTATTTATTAGAAATCTACTCACACATAGATTAATCAGGGTATTTGATAAAGGAAGGAAACGTAACTTTATTTATGTTGAAGACCTTACGGAAATAATCTTTTTACTGTCAAAGAGAGAATTTAGTGGCTTTTCTTCTCTAGATGTAAACGCTTATAGTATAGTCCTGGAGGAGTTGGCGCAAAAATTGATTAGGATTGTGGGCTTTGGCGAGTATAAGAAAGAAGTATTACCTAAAAACCTCGTAGTTAATGATAATTATCATAGCTTAGATACAGTAGAGTTAAAAAAAATGATTGGTCAATTTCCTAAACACCAATTTGACAAGGCTCTTATTGCAACTGTTAATTACTTTAAGGAAAACCTATGATTTTACGCGCAGACATTCTGGCTCAATATAAAACTCACAAAAAAGAAATAAATTCCGCTATACAAAAGGTTTTAAATTCTGGGTATTATATCCTGGGTAAAGAGGTGGAAGGATTTGAAAAGGAATTTGCAAGATATTTAAAAGTAAAATTTGGGGTTGGAGTAGCATCAGGCACGGATGGATTAATTCTTTCCCTTAAAACTTTAGGTATAGGCGTGGGAGATGAAGTAATCACTAGTGTTTATAATACTTTTGCCACTTCATCAGCTATTATTGCTGCTGGAGCAATCCCAAAATTTGTTGATATAGATTACCAAACATTTTTGCTTGATATAAAAAAGATCCCTTTAGCAATTACAAAAAAAACTAAGGCAATTATTCCTATTCACCTATTTGGAAATGTGGTTGATATCCCTGCTTTAATAAAAATTCTTTCTAAACAAATTCCAATTATAGAAGATGCTTGTCAGGCTCATGGAAGCAAAATCAGTGATCAATTTGCCGGATCGATTGCTCAAATTGGGGTTTTTAGTTTTTACCCTACCAAAAACTTAGGAGGCTATGGGGATGGAGGCATGGTAGTTACTGATAATAAAAAAATTGAAAAAAGATTAAAACTACTTAGAAACTATGGCATGATAGATAAAGATCATATAATCCAACCTGGAGTAAATAGCCTGTTGGATGAGCTACAAGCAGCAATTTTGCAAATAAAGCTTAAATATTTAGAATATGGTAATCAAAAAAGGCAGGAGATTGTAAAACAATATAAAGCTAAATTAAGATCTGATCTATTTGAATTTCAATTAATTCCTAAAAATGTTTACTGCAACTTTCATATTTTTGCTGCCAGGTTTAAGAAAAATAGAGCCAAGTTTATTAGTTATCTAACTGAGAAAAAAATTCAAACAAATATTTATTATCCCCTGCCTCTTCATTTACAGAAAGCATTTCAGTTTTTAGGGTATAAAAAAGACGATTTTCCAATCGCTGAAAGGTTAGCAAAAGAAGCTATTGCTTTACCAATTTACCCGCAGCTTCTAAAGGAAAATCTTGACTATATAATTTCAACTATTAACTTCTTTAAATGAGAATAATCTTAGCTGGTAAACATGAGCTATCTTGCACTCTGTTTGAAATCCTAAAGAAATCTTTTTCAAAAAACACCCTGGGGTTTATAACCTCTAAATCTGAGGATCAAAAGAGACGTAAATCCCTAAAGCGGTTATTATCTAAACATAAGATTTTAGCCTTAAATAAAGATTTTTCGGATCAAGAGCTCAAAAAAGTTATCTTGATATTTAAACCTGATCTAGTTATCTCTGCTGGGTTTGACAAGATTTTAAAGAGGGATTTAATAAAAAAAATTCCTCTTGCTATTAATATCCACTTCGGGCTATTACCAAAATATAGAGGTTCTTTCTCTATCCCTTGGGCAATCATTAATGAGGAAAAATATATTGGTATCACAATTCATAAAATTGTTCCCGGAATTGATAGTGGTGAAATAATCTTACAGTCTAAAATTAAAAACGATCCAAATCTTTCATGTAAACAGATCTATTTTGATGCTGTTAAATATGCTTCATTGCTTACCAAAAAAGTCTTGGACTCAGTTCAAAGAGGCAAGAAATTAATCACTACAAGACAAGATACAAAGAAGGCTACTTTTTTCCCCTTTAAAAAGCCTTATGATTTTCAAATAGATTGGAGCAGTCGTGCAAAGTTTGTCTTTAATTTAATAAGGGCAGCTTTTTTCCCTCCTTATGATCCAGCCTATTCAATCTTACAGGGCAGAAAAATATTTTTTTACTTTCCCATAAATTTAAAAAAAGTTAAACTTAAATTTTCTCCTGGGGAAATTATTTATTATCAAAAAAATTACTACATAGCTTGTCAAGATGGATTAATTAAGCCACAAAAAGTTAGGGTAGCGGCCAGAGTTTATAACTTTAATCAATATGTTAAGCTAGAGAAATTAGAATGTCACCCAGCTCAATCTCTGTAGTTATCCCTATTTATAACGAAGCCAAATTAATAAACAAATCAATCCCTCTAATAAACTTTTTCTTGAAAAAAAACTTTAAAGACTATGAAATTATTATTATTGAAAGTGGTAGCACTGATAACTCCTACCAACTATCTGAGAAACTCACAAAAAAGTATCCAAAGATTAAACTTATTTCTCAAAAACGCCGTGAGGGCTTTGGGTCTGCTCTTAGATTAGGTTTTCAAAAGGTAAATAAAAAGTTAGTCTGGCCTTTAGTAATTGATCTTCCTTACCCTTTAGAGTCGATACTTAAGGCTCTTCCCTATTTTGATAGCTACGATTGTATTTTAAGCTATAGATCATCTGATAACCGAAGCTTTTCTAGAAAGCTGAAATCTACTATTTATAACTTTTTAGCTAAAATAATCCTAAATTTGCCAATGAAGCATATTAATTCTGCTTTTAAGGTTTATAAAAAATCAGCTTTGGATAAGATGAAACTAACTTCTAGCGGATGGTTAATTGATTCCGAGATACTTTATCAGATAAAAAAACAAAAGATATCTTATATTGAAATACCAATAGGGTTAAAGAAAAGAACAATGGGTAAATCCTCTATTAATCTAGCTACTCCAATTCAGTTAATATTTGATTTAATTTCTTTCCGCTTAAAACAAAAATGAATCTAAAAATATTTTTACTAATCCTAAGCTTGGGAATATTGATTCACTTTCTTCCAAATTTAAATATCCCCTTACATAGTGATGTTACCTGGTATTTCAGGTTGCAAGCTACCAATAATCCTAAATTAATAGAATCTATTCCCGAGGGCTTTAAAGAATTTGGAGCCTATCCAATGCCTATATTTGAATCCATAGTCAATTGGTACCAACTAACAGGCAGGATTAATGTTTTGGACTATTTATCTTTAAGACTCTTTGCTTTTTTAGCAGGTGCTGATGCGAATTTATGGAGGTTTTTTTATATACTGATTCTTTCATCAAGCATCACTCTTTTTTATCTGATTTTAAAAAAACTAAATATTCCAGCTAAAATTGCCTTGTTTTTTTCTATAGGATTTTTCTTTATTCCTATTGATATTTGGACTGACTATAAAAGCGCAGAACCAAAAGCACTCCTTTTTTTAATGTTAAGTCTTTATTTTGGATTAACCTCCAAAGATAGGTTACATTCTTTACTAAGCTGCACTTCCTTGCTGGTGGCACTTTTATTTAAAGAAACCTTTATCCTATCCTTACCTGCTATCTTGGGACTTATTCTTTGGAAGGAAAAAGTTATAGACCAGATAAAAAGACCTGTAGTTGTGACTGTACTTCCTTATTTAGTCGTAGTCCTTATTATAGCTTTATTTAGCCTATCTTTTAGATTTTTAATTCCAATGAAAACATCTGGTTATGTAATTGCGCCCTTTTCTCAGTTAGATTTTTTATCTTATCTTTTAAAATTCACTCCATCTTTGATTCCCGGGCTTTTATTAGGAATAGGACCATGGCTAATTACTTTATCTTTGATCTTAATTTTTATTAGTTTTAAATACCTTAAAATGGAAAAGGTTAAGAAATTTTACCTAAATGCTTCATTCTTAACTCTTATCCTTATTCTTCTTTGCACAATTTTACTTAATATCTTGCTTTATTATTTAACAAATAGAGATTTTAGAGATAGATACTTACTGCCTAGCAATTTTTTTACTGCTTTAACTCTAGCGCTACTTACTATACCACTAACTACTCAACTTTACTCTAAGTTAAAAAAAAATAAAGCCAAACTATCTATTATTTATCTATCTATTTTGATGATTTTATTTTGTTTTCAATTTATTAAGGTGATTGATGTTTCATTCCAAAATAGAATTGACCAAAACGCTTGGCAAAGTTTAATAAATCAAGTAAAAATTAAGGTTCCAAAAAATGGACATATTTTAATCTCAATAAATGATCCTTTCCTTATTGAAACAGCCCAAAGTCTTGAAGCTAATACACTGTTTTTAGGTAGATATGACCTAACTTATCATCTAGTAGCAGCCAGGGAATTAAAAGAATACCAGAAAGGAAAAGATTACTTAGCTTTTTTAATTTCCTCGTTTAATAAAGATAGAAAGTCGCTACCTCTTAAGAAAGAAGGTAAAATTCTAACTATTCATCTTGAAAGACCCAAAACAACTATCCCTTATTTCCCATTTAGTCTAAAAAGCTTAATTGTTAACCCAAAATCTTACCTATACCAGCGATTTATAAAAAGTAAACAACCCTATTTAAAATACTCAATCCTTATTTCATAAAAAGTTATTTTTTAAATATTTTGACTTTTACTTGAAGCTAAAGCTTGTAAAAAAATACCTTATTGCATTTTTTTTTGAAATAACATATTCTAAAAAAGCCACTCACATGCCCAAAAAGAGAGAATTAAAAATAGGTAATAAAATTATAGATGACTCTTCTGACTGCTTTGTTGTAGCTGAGATTGGACAAAATCACCAAGGAGATGTTGAGGTTTGCAAAAGACTTTTTGAGGCTGCCAAGTTCTGTGGTGCTGATGCGGTAAAATTGCAAAAAAGAAATAATCGAACTTTATATACTAGAAAATTCTTTGACTCCCCGTATAACTTTGAAAATGCTTTTGGCCCAACCTATGGCAAGCATAGACAAGCTCTGGAATTTAATAAAAAGGAGTATAGAAAGCTTAAAAAATATGCTGAAAAGTTAGGTTTAATTTTTTTTGCAACTGCCTGGGATGAAAGCAGCGGCGACTTTTTGGAAGATTTAGATGTTCCAGCTTTCAAAATTGCTTCAGCAGATCTTATCAACACTCCCCTTTTAAAATATATCGCCAAATTTAAAAAACCAATGATTGTAAGTACAGGAGCAGCCACCATAGACGATGTCAAAAGGGCTTATCAAGAAGTAATGCCAATAAACAACCAGCTTTCTTTACTCCACTGCACTGCTGTTTATCCTGCCTCAGCAGAGTATCTAAACTTAAAAGTCATTGAAACTTACCGCCAAGAGTTTCCGGAGATTGTCATTGGATTTTCCAACCATTTTAACGGCATTTCTGTTGACCCAGTGGCTTACTGTTTAGGAGCCCGAATTATTGAAAAACATTTTACTTTAAATCGGGCAATGCAAGGCTCAGATCATTCTTTTTCGCTAGAGTTTGAAGGAATGAGGAAGCTGGTTAGGGATCTAAGAAGAGTCCGCCTGGCACTGGGAGATGGCTTAAAAAAGTTTTATCCTGAGGAAGAACCAGCTAAGTATAGAATGGGAAAGTGCATTGTCACTACAAAATCACTGCCTGCAGGGCATATCTTGACAAAAAAAGATCTGGCTCTAAAATCACCCTGTGAAGGTCTACCCCCTTATTTATTAGATGAGTTAATTGGCAAAAAAACTATTGTTGCCTTAAAAACAGACCAGCCTCTTTCTCTAAAGCATTTAGAATCTTTTAAAAAGCCTGCCAGAAAGACAAATGGTCATCAATCCATCTTCCCTACTTAAAGACTTAAATAAAAATAACCTTAAGTCCAAAGTCATTCAGTCTGATAAGTTTGGTAGAGCATTTTTGGCTTTAAATCGAATTACCCAAACAGGCAAGGTTGAACAACACGATCAAGCATCTGATATTACTTTTATTCTCCAAGGAGAAGCCAAATTGGAAAAAGATGGAGAAATTGAGGATAAAACCTTAAGATCTTTACATGAATGGCAGGGAACAAAAATTAAAAATGGAAGATACTTAGCTGTTAAAAAAGGAGACTTATTAATTATTGAGCCTGGAAGTCCTCATCGGTTTATTATTACAAGATCATCCCAGTTAGTCTATTTAACTTTTAAGAAATATCTTTCTGATTATATAGAAATAGAAAAATTAGATCCTAATCTAATTGAAAAAATAAAAAAGATTGAAGGAATAATAATGGATGTTGACGGGACAATGACTGATGGAAAGGTTTTGGTAAATGATCAGGGAGAGGAGTTTGCCTCTTTTTCTCGGATTGACTCTTTAGCGCTTTTACCCTGGCAAGGAATGGGTAAAAAAGTAGGCGTTATCTCTAGAGAAGAGATCTCTATTGCCAGTGCTAGAGCCAAAAAGTTAAAGATTAATTGTGTCCAAAATATTAAGGATAAACTTCAAGCTGCAGAAAAAATGATTAAAGCTTGGAAGCTAAGCTGGGATCAAGTTTGTTTTATAGGAGATGATGTTAATGATATTTCCCTTTTGCAAAAGGTTGGCTTTTCTACTTGTCCAAAAGATGCCCAGCCTCAAGTTTTAGAAGTTGTTGATTTAGTACTTCCTAAAAAAAGAGGAGACAGTGTTATAAGAGAACTGCTAGATTTAATATTTTTAGTACAACTTGGCAAATATCCAGAAGTTTACGAGAGAGAAAAATCTTAATGGAAAGATTTAGATTAGATGGAAAAATAGCGGTTGTAACAGGAGCGCTTGGGTTACTTGGACCTACTTTTTGTGAAGGTTTGTTGGAGGCTGGTGCAACAGTTATAGGAATTGACTTAACAACCCAAGTCCCAGAAAGATTTAGGGTTTTACAAGAAAGGTTTGGTGATGATAAAGCAGGAGTGGTAAGAGCAGATATTACTTATAAATCTGAAGTTGATGAGGCTCTGGCTGCATGTATTAGAAGGTTTGGTGTTCCAGCTATTCTAGTAAATGCTGCTGGGATAGATAAGCCTCCCTTGGCAAGTGCCAGATCCTACCCGCTTGAAGAGATTCCCCTGGAGGTAAATAGAAGATTTCTGGAGGTTAATGTGCTTGGAACATTTAGGATGATGCAGGTTTTTGGGGGTGCGATGAGAAAGCATGAAATCAGGGGAAGTATTATTAATATTGGTTCACAATATGCTGATGTTGTACCTGACCCTCATTTTTATGATCATTTAAAAGGATTTTTAAAACTCCCTATATATGGGGCATCCAAAGCTGCTTTGATTGAACTAACAAGAGAGTTCGCAGTTCACTTTGGAAGATACGGAATTAGAGTTAACGCACTTTCTCCTGGAGGTATTTATAATGAACAAAAACCACAAGATCCAGAGTTTTTAAGAAAGTTTTCTGAAAGAGTTCCGTTAGTTAGAATGGAATATCCTCATAGAATGGGCTTTGCTCATGAGTTAATTGGGCCACTTTTATTTTTAGCTTCTGAGGCTTCATCTTATATGACTGGAGAAAATTTAAGAGTTAATGGAGGATTTACTGCTCTCTAAATTTAATGGTTAGAATTAAAAAAAATAAAAACAACTCTATACCCAAAGTACTAGGGGTGGTGGGAGCCAGATCTGGCTCAAAATCTATTCCTTATAAAAATATTTATCCCCTAGCTGGAAAACCCTTAATGGCCTGGATTATTGAGGCTGCTAAAAATGCCAAATTTATCACCAGACTGATACTTTCAACAGACTCTGAAGAGTTTGCTAAAATAGGCAGGATCTACGGCGCAGAAACGCCTTTTTTAAGGCCTTTAGAACTGGCAACAGATGAGGCAGATGATATATCCTATCTGACCCATGCTGTTTCCTACCTTGAAAAAAATGAAAACTGGAAACCAGATATTATCTTAAGGCTTCCTGCAACCTCTCCTTTTTGTAGTAGTGAAAGTATAGATGCTTGCATCCAAATTTTATTAGATGATCCTAAAGCTTCCTCTGCTAGAACTATAAAAAAAACTCCTAAGCACCCTTTTAAACAATGGAAGATAGAGGGAGATGAGCTAAAACCTTTTTTGCCAAAGGAAATTACAGGCTTAAAAGAACCGTCTCAAGCCTCAAGGCACTCTTTTCCCCCAGCTTATGCCCATGTCGATGTAATAGCTGTCCGCTATAATACTTTAATGAAAGAAGGGCTACTGACTGGAAAAAGAACCCGTTTTGTCTTGTTAAATAGTGAGGCGGCTATTGATATAGATGATTTAAATGATTTTTTACTTGCAGAAATAATTATTAAAAGAAAACTTAGCTAGATTAGATATGGAGACAGAAGGAAAATTGCAATTTATCCCTATTTCTGAAATTGAAAGAGTTTGGGATGGTAAAATCTTAGCAGATATTTTAAGAATTAATAGCCTGTCTATGATTATGGAGGCAGGTTCTGGACATCCTGGGACTTGTTTAAGTAGCGCCGAGATTATTGCCACCTTATTTTCTTCTGAGTTAGTTAACCCTAATGATTTTGCTAAAGATCCTTCAGATATTTTCTTTTCTTCAAAGGGGCATGATGCTCCTTTAATTTATGCTGCCTTAATAGCTACAGGTAGATTGCCGGAGGACAATTTACATAAATTAAGAAGATTAAATGGTCTACCAGGGCATCCTGATATTCATACTCCAGGCATTACTACAAATACTGGTTCTTTAGGTATGGGATTATCTAAAGCTGCTGGAATGATTGAAGCAAATCGTTTACAAGGTAAAAAAGGCAGAGTATTTGTTTTACTGGGGGATGGTGAGCTACAAGAAGGACAAAATTATGAAGCGTTAAGATATGCTACTCAACACAAAATGGGTGAGCTGATAGCTATAGTAGACCATAATAAAATACAATCTGACACTTGGGTTTGGCAAGTTGGAGACTTAGGAGATCTCGTTGGAAAGTTTAAAAGTTTTGGTTGGGAAGTTGCTAGGTGTGATGGAAATAATGTTGATGAGCTTCTAGAAGCTTTTGACCACTTTAGAGACTTTACAGATAAACCAAAAATTCTAATTGCTGATACTCTAAAAGGGGCCGGAGTTACATTTATGGAGTCCTCAAACTTTGGTGAGGAGCTGCAATTTTATCCTTTCCACTCAGGAGCCCCAAGTCTAGAACACTACCAGAAAGCAATTACTGAATTAAGAGAAAGAATAGATTCAAAATTAGTCTTATTAGATAGAGATCCAATCCAGTTAGTTTTAAAAGAGATTCCCCATCGAGCTAGCTTAGTTAATCCTGAGCGTTTAATTTTAAGTTATGGAAATCATTTGGCTACACTGGCTAATACTCATCCAGATATTATTGTTTTAGATGCAGATTTACTAAAGGACCATAATTTACAACCCTTTCAAGAAGTTGCACCCGATAGATTTATAGAGTGCGGTATTTCTGAACAACATATGACTTCAGTTGCCGGAGGATTAGCCAGAAAAGGAAATCTACCTATAACCCATACCTTTGCTGCTTTTCAGTTGAGAGCTTTAGAGCAAATGTATAACAATGCTACAGAAGAAGGGAAGATTATATATGTAGGATCACTAGCTGGACTTTTGCCAGGAGGTCCGGGACACTCTCATCAAGCTGTAATGGATATTGCCTCCTTTAGAGCAATTCCAAACCTTACTATGATTGAACCAAGTTGCGAGCAAGAAGTAAGAATGGCTTTAGACTGGGCAGTGAAAGAAAATCCTCAAAGTAGCTATCTTCGCTTAGTGAGCATTCCTGTTGAGACTCCATATATCCTTCCACAGGAATATAAATTAACACTTGGCAGAGGGATAGAACTAATATCTGGAGATGATGCTGTTTTATTTGCTTATGGCCCAGTAATGCTTTCTGAGGCAACAAGAGCTTCCATATTTTTAAGAAATCTAGGGATATCTTTATCTGTCATTAACCTTCCCTGGTTAAACAGAGTTGATTTAAGATGGTTAAAAAACACTTTATTACCTTACCAAATAGTGTTCACTTTAGATGATCACTACATCAGCGGGGGTCAAGGGGAATTAATTGCTGTAAATGTCGCCAGAATGTCTGGGAAAAAACCTAAAGTAATTTCTTTTGGGGTGGAGGAGATTCCTGTTTGTGGATTAAATACTGAGGTCCTAAAATACCATGGTCTTGATGCAGAAAGTTTAGCAGAGAAGGCAAGAAAGATCCTTTAAACTGAAACTATTTCTAAAATTTTATTAGCAAATCTCTCTGTTGATCTGCCATCATTCATCTGCTTCCAAACCCTAGATGCTGCCCACATTCTTTCTCTAGTGGCTCGATCATTTATAATTGAATTGAGTATTCGAGGGAAATCTCTCCAGCCTCTAACTACCGCACTTGATCCATCTAAAACCACACTTGGATCTGGAGGAAGCTCGTTTGTCCACTCAGGTCTTAGTCTCATATTAGCAGGAATCATGGCGTGAACTACTAGTCTTGGTCCTTTTCCTCCTCTCATCCCCTTATCAAAAATAGCCTCTCTTCCCGTTGTTGAGGTATCTGTTACTACAATATCTGCAGCCTGCCTAATCTCATCCATTGAGTAGCGCAATCTTCCATCTTTATTTCTGATCATAGTATCAACCCCATGATTTCCTAAACTTTCTAAAACTCCAGCATATCTGGCAGCAATTAAAGGATCATTATACTCATTTGGATGAACTCTGAAAGTAAATTTATATCTTTGGGTATCTAGTTCTTTTATTGCATGTTGAACTAAGTCATTTCCGGTATGGAAGGTAGCTTCTGTTTTAGTTGCAGCATAAACTATAAACCACTCATCATCTTCAACTCCCAACTCTTTTCTAACTCTTTCATAATTCTCTTCCGTATCTTCATAAAAAAACCTATCATCAGCCGGATTACCGACCACAACTCCTCTTCCTTGGTAAGCGCTTACATATTTTATACTTTGCTCTAAAGATCTCTCACTGGCAAAAAATGCAAAATCAGGCACTACCAACAATCCTTGTCTAGCTAAAACCCGATCATAATATGCCATAAAGGGAGAATTATCTTCATACTTAATAGTTCTTTCTCCCCTACTTATTCCCTGTGCTATTAAGACTTGTTCTAGATGTTTAGTTGGATCTGAACCACTGACTACTAAATCACCTGTTAACCGCATTAAGTCCTTAGAAGGTGAAAATCTAGTTGCTCTTAATCCTAGCGAATCAATCTTTCCCTGAAGCGATCTGCTTGCTGCCCCTCCGGCCACTACAAAAACGTCTACGGCATCTGCCAGAAGTAATTCTATAACGGGTATTCCAGCTTTATAAGCTCCCTCATCATATACCCCCCAAATAATTCTTTGTCTATCATGATATTCTCTAGGAATTGTCCCATTACTTTGATATGAGTTAATCGGCAGATAAAGTTCTAATCCTTTTTCTGAAGGTAAACTTCCTAAAGCAGGCAGATGAACAGTATTTACCTGATTTGCTTGCCGCTCTGTTAATTCGGTCCTCATAAATCAGGGATTATACCAGTATTTGTCGATAGAGTGGGAATTGTTCTTTTTTGACTACAGTCTTAGGTAGTACCAAACACTCATCCATCACTACAGAATTCTCAATAATTGATCTATCCCCCACTACTGATGACGAAACTCTAGAATTTTTTCCTAATTTAACTCCCTCTCCAATCAGATTAGTTAAATTCTTCTCCTTTAGCACTCTTAAATTACATTCAAGTAAATCCTCAGGATAAGAAAGATTTACTTCCCACAAATCTTGCAAATGGGAATATACTTTTCCTCCCCTATCAATTAAAGTTTGAATTGAATCTGTAAGCTCAATTTCTCCTCTAAGATTTGAGGGGGATGTTTTTTTAATCGCTTCAAAAATCAAGGGAGAAAAAACATAAAGACCAATTCCTTTTACTAAAGTTGGAGGATTTTTTGGTTTCTCAACTACTTTTGTAATCCGATTATCTTTCTCTGAAACAATAGCAAAGTTACGTTTTACTGCTTCAAAGGTAACCTCTTGCTTAGCAACCACAATTGCTTCAGCTTTGCTACCAGATGAATCTTTTAGTACTTTTGATAGGTCAATATTAGGCATAAATATATCCCCTAAGAAAAGTACAAAAAACCCATCAAGCAAATCTTTTGCCTTTAAAAGTGAGCTGGCAATTCCTTTGGGATCTTCATCTACTACATACTTTATATTCATACACAAGCTGCTCCCATCCTGAAAGTAGGATTTAATTTTTTCTCCTAAACGTCCAATAACAATAATCAATTCATTTATTCCCTCATTCCTCATTGCCTCTATCTGATATTGGATCAAAGGCTTATTACAGATCGGTAATAGTGTTTTGGGATAATTAAGAGTTAAAGGTAACAACCTTGATCCTTTTCCAGCTGCTAGAATCACACCTTTTTTGATTTGATTTTTCATTGTTGCGCTAATTTTTCGATTATATTTGCTGCTATTTCACCAGCTAATCTTTCTAAACCCTTTGGCCTGATAAAATTCCGTATAAATTTGAGCCGATTTTCTTTAAACCTATCTTTTCCCTCAAGCAACAAAGCTAAGTAGGCAACTAATTCATCCGGACTTTTTATAAAAGCAATAGCCTTATGGGTTATTAATTGTTGAAAATGCTCTGCTTGATCTTGAGTTTTAGAATACTGCTTTGTTATCATTGCTATAGTTGGTCTATTTAGAATCATAGCATCTATCATCCCGGAAGTATTAACCCCTACTACTGCCAAAGAAAACATTAAACAATCGTAAAAAAGTTGTCTAGCTTTTTTTTCATCTGGCAGTGTTCCCCTCTTTGGATAAACAACTAAGTTCGGCAGAGTGAAGTTTTGGTAAAAGCTACTGTTGTGGGGGTGTGGCCTAACAATAATCTGGGTGTTTTTCAAACTTTTATTTTTATCCAAAGCTTCCCTAATCTTTGTTATTAGCCATCTTTCATCCCCCGCAGTATCTACTGATGAGCCAAGGTAAGTAATTATTGGGTAATTTGGATTTAAGCCAAGTTTTTTACAAAACTTAAGCTTACTTGACAAGCTTCTGGAGTATTGAAACCAGGAATCAAAAAATGGTGAACCAGTTATTTCAATATCTTCCTTTTTAATATTATGAACTGTTTGCGCCTCCAATGATTGAACTTTATTCCAAACTAACAGCTTATCAGGTTTAATGTGGATTAAACCCTTAGTTGTTAAATTATCCCAAGAAAAGACAGGTATAACAGTTGGAATCCCAAGTTTCTTGGCAGCCCTTAAATATTCCAAATCAGCCGAGGAAAATCCAAAATCACAGGGACTTGCAATTAATACATCAGGCTTGAAATTTAATATATATTCAATTGACTCTTTTTCTGCTGGAGCTGTTTTGACGATAAATTCAAGAACCTTACCCACTAGCTTAGTTAAAATAAGTGGGGTTATTCCAGGAATATTAAGAAATAACCTAATTGGCCAAGCAAGATTTCTCTTCCATCTGTCTCTATAAAAAACAGATTGAGTTTTGATCTTAAAATAGTTCCGATAGCTTAAAGTATCTTGAATATAAAAAAGAACTTTTCTTATCTTAGAATCACTTCTTGGAGCAAAGTTTATAGCTATTTTTTTATCCACAAATTTACTAACATAGCTTAATGGTTTACTGCTACAATCCTTATCAAATACCACGTTAATTTGATGCTTATTTTTTCTTAAAGCCTCTATTATGGATTGAAAGTATAGAATATGGTTGGTAGCTCTTATTACAAAAAGAATCTTATGTTTTTTTATCATTTATGAGAAATCGTTCAAAATATAAGATTTTATATTTAACTTTGTTTCCTCACATTGGTGGAGGTGAAACTAGCCTGTTGTATTTGATTAACCATCTTAATAGAGATCTTTTCGAACCGATTGTAATATTACCACAGCCCGGGCAATTTTCCCGCAGGCTAGCGCAAGATAATATCTCAATCTATTACCAATATTTATCTCCTTATTTTATAAGATATCTTTTTATTCCAGGTATCTCTTTAATTGGAGCCTTTAACCTATTTAGAATCATTAAGAAAATTAGACCCTCACTTATTCATGTAAATCATTTAACATTGGCTTTTTATGCAGGTATTTGTGGGAAGATACTCAATATTCCAATAATAGCAACTGCCCATGGTCCCTGGGATTCTTATATTTTTATTCAAGATATCATCTCCTATCTGTTTATAAACAAAATTGTTGCCAACACGGAAGAAGTAGCCAAATCTATTTTAAAAAGAGGTCTTATCAAGAAAGATAAAGTAGAAATAATCCCTTTTGGAGTAGACACAAAATATTTTAAACCGGGTGATAAAGATCAAGCTAGAAACAAGTTGGGATTGCCAAAAGATAGTTTTGTTGTCACAATAGTTGGACGCATTGATCCTATTAAAGACCATTTAACTTTCTTAAAAGCTGCAGATATTGTTATAAAAAGTTATTCTAATATAGTATTTTATATAGTAGGATCATCCTTGGGAGATTTCTCAAATAAAGGAGACAGTTATAAAAAAGCAATAAAAAAGTTTCTAAATACCCATATGCCACTTGCTGAAAGAGTTAAATTTGCAGGATATATTGACTTCATGCCTAGCGTTTATCAGGCTTCAGATATACTAGTTTCTACTTCCCTCTTTGAATCTTTTTCTTTAACACTTTTAGAAGGAGCAGCATCAGGCTTATCCTTAATCGCCACAAATCAAGGAGGAGCAAACGAAGTAATTAAAAATGGTTCTAATGGATACTTAATAAATGTGGGTGACCATGTATTGCTAGCAAAGTTAATTTTAAAGCTTGCTAAAAATCGTAGTTTAAGAGAAAAATTTGGGAAAAAATCCCGAGAATATACTTTAAAGAAGCCTTCTTTAGATAATTATACTCGCAAGATAGAAACCGTATACCTTAATCTAATCAAATAGGTTTGAACTTACCTAAAATAATATTTAGCAGTTTAAAAATAATCCTAAAATCAGCAATAACCCGCTCCTTCATCAAAAGAAAAAGTAATGATAAATAAAGCAGCCCTCCTAACAATGAGACTGCAAGTAGCTCTAAGATATTATCTATCAAGATTAGGCGAGCCAAAATGTAAACCACTATTGCACTGAGTAATGATGCAAAAAAGGGGAATTTTAATATCTTAAAATAAGATATATTAATATATTTTTTGATATAGAAAAGAGCCCAAATTGCAGTTAGCGATACCAAAATACCTGCTAAATTTACTCCAGTGAATCCAAATATTAATATCAGCGGAATAGAAAATGCCCACTGCAATATTGCCCAAAGCAGATTCATATTCCGGAAAAATTTAGCTTCTCCAAAAGCAAGCAGGGAACTCATTGCCAAGGTGGTAGTGGCAATTAATAAAATTTGTATTAGAGAAAACCTAAGGGCGCTAGTCGCAGGTAACCATTTATCCGTGTATATTATTTTTATTGTTTCAGGAGCTAAGGCAATTAAAATAGCTACGGCAATAAAAGTAACAATAGCAACTACTCTAAGGGCCCAAGAAAAGACCTTTGACCTTGATTCTTTATTACTCTGAACTTTAGACATTAAAGGAAATATTATTTGGTCGACAATAAGAGCAAAAGTTCCTACAAATGAGCCCACGCCTAATGCCCAAGTAACAAACCCTACTGCCGCGGGCCCACTCCACCCTCCCGGGCCAGGGAAACGACCCAAAAAAAGAGGAATTACAGCTGTGTTTACTATTCCCATCCAAGTGCTAATTTGGAATGGAACTCCAAATGACAAAAGCATTTTTAATTTTTCCCACCTCCACCCAAAACCCCATGGCCAGGGAGCCAAAATAAAAGTTATAAATACCCCAAATATTTTTCCAATAAAAAATCCATAAATAAAACTCTTAACACTAAATCCCTGTAGTGCCAATATTATTGTGACTACTTGGGTCATTAGAATCATAGAGACATCTGATATAAGAATTCGCTTAAAGTTTAAAGATCGCTCCAGTAAATTCCAGGAAACTAAGGAAATGTTGGCAATAGCTTGGGAGAAAGCGAGCCAACGCAGCCAAAAAACTGCTTCGCTGCTAAGAGCTCCCGAGTAGTATTTGGCAAATAAAGGGCTAATTAAATATATTAAACCCGCCACTAATATGGCTAAACCTACTTGAGTCCACCAAATTGTTCGAAGGAGAATTACCTCTGGTTCTTTTTTTCGCTGAATAAGTGCTTTTCCCAACCCTAAGTCTGTAAAAACCCAAAAAATATTTACTAAAAATAAAACAATGGCAAAGGAACCAAAATCTTTAGGAAATAGCAATCTAACTAGAATAAGGTTAGATAAAGATAAAACAAGCTGAGTTAATAACCTTTTTAGTGCTAACCAACCAACACTGCTTATTAAAAGATTCTTTAGTTTACTCTCAGAAAATTCCAGAGGATTGGAATCTTTTTGTCTTTTCATAAAGTTTTATATGGAGTTTACCAAATTATTTTCCTTGAGGAAGTTGTCAAAAAATTTTAAGCTTAGATCTAAATTTAAGCCAAATAATTCCTGCTATTGTAGCTATGGTAAATAAATACCCTACTATCTCCTCCCAAGATACACCATGGTGCAACTCTATCTCAAACTTGCCTACTTTAGGATATAACATTAGATAGCCCATTAAATCCTTACCTATCCCCACCCCTTTTCCATTTAATTTATCTTTAGCTCTCCAACCTGAATCTGCACTCATTTGAACTAATAACCCCTCTCCCTCTCCTATTTCTCCCCTGATAACATAATTATCATTATCTTTAACCTCAAAGGTAGTCTCAGTTTTGCCTGAGTTTTCTAACCAGTCTGCATAATTTAGCAGATTTTCCTTATCATCTGCTTTTTCTGGAACTTTTAAGCTTTTTAGACTTGCTAGATTAACAATTTTAGCCATAGATGGTCGAACTAAATTTGTTTCATAAAAGATATCTCCTTTATCTTGATAAACTACTTTAAATTGCTCAAATCTTGGGAAGTTTTTAATCTCTTTATAGAGCTCACCTGAGCCTGGAGTAGTAATAATTGCATACTTAGCATTTATTATTGTTAGCCAGGCTTTAGCAATTTCGCTATCATCTCCATTTGCCATCTGATAATGGGTATGATCAGGCCAATAATTAGAAGAGGCCTGGAATAACCCTCCACGAAGCTGCCATATATTTGTATAGAAGTTAAGATAAAACCCGTAATTTCCTGGGATAAAAATTCTCTCCCCCTTTTTTTGGTCTATATTTTTTTCCAACCAAGTTGAAACTTCCTTTTCTCTGGTTATGTTGAGATCAACCACACTTGAAGAAGACTCCTGGGCAATAACAAAATAGGGTTTTGCATAAAGGTAAGTTAAAGCAATAATCCCCATAACTAAAAAAGATTCTAGATATCTTAAGATTTTAACTTTTTTAGTCACTAAACTAAAAATCCAAGCGACTATTACTCCTAAAAGCAGTGAAAAACTTAAATCAACCTCAACCATATACCTTAGGGCTTGTGGTAAAACTTCAACTCTGCGAAAAGATTCATTTGCTGGCGCAGAAAGATAATATATAGCAACTACTCCAAAAAAAACCAAAAACCACCACAAAGAAGTAGCTATGGCAAAATTCTTAATAATTTTCCTATTAACAAAATATAACAAAATAACTGCTACTGCCCCAATTACCCAACCCCAAGGGAAAGTTGAAACTAAAAAGCTACTCCCCCCAGAACCTTCTTGGAAAAAATTACTGATAAATTTCAAGTTGTACCAAAATGAAACAAACCCTAAAGATACCCAGCCGGTTATTATTGCCAATTTTAGATATTTTATTGGATTTTCTTTAGCTTGTGAAAGTTTGACAAAAGTCACTATGCCTATAAAAAGAATTACGGAAAATAATCCAATCGCATTGGTCAAGGCTGTTAATCCTACAAAAATCGCAGTCAAGATCAGGTTTTTATAATTTCGTTTTTCTATGAATCTAAGATAAAAAAGTGCGGCCAAGGGCATAAATACTATTGATAAAAGATGTGGTCCTTCGCCCCAGCGGACTAAATTGGTAAATCTTCTAGGATCCCAAAAATCAAGAGCTATCCTATCATCTGCTACTTCCTTACCGGCAGCAATAAAATAAAAGAGTGTTGGCCCAACCGAGAAAAGTGCTCCGGCTATTAATCCGCCGATAATTTTTTTAGATAATTTCCAACCAAGGAAAAAGACACTTATGGGGCCTAAAATAAAGGCAATTCCGGTCAGTAACCTGTAACCTTCCCATAAAGGCACTCCCAACAAATTATGCAATAAAGACTCTAAAATTGGCAAAAGCGGGGTATAAAAAATATGGAAAGGAAAACCTAAATACCAATAAGGTGCCCAAGTTTTAAAGCCAAAGTCAACTAAAAACCTCCCCATCGAGACATAAGAAACTTCAATTGAGCCTAAATTAGCCGGGCCATTTTTTCCAAACCACGAAGTGATAATTGAATAGTTGACCCAAAAAAGAAAAGCCACAGAGATTAAAACCAAGAAAAAATTAATAGCTATTTGATAATTGCTAAGTGTTAATTGCTTCTTTTCCATTTTTATCCCCTTTTATGTAAGGATTTGAAAAATAGAAATAGGAGAATTATTAAGGTAATTGCTGAGACTGAGATTGAAAAAATTGTAGCTGGGTCCTGAAAGTTAAAGCTACGCTGCAGATTTCCAATACCTTTAATTGAGGAAGTAATCAAAGAGTCAAGATAGAGTTTTGGATAATCAATTTTAATAAAGTTAAAGTAACCTACTAAAAGTAAAAGCCCGGCAAATGTTGCTGCTAGAAGTTCATATACTACTATGACGAATTTACTATGAGTGCTTAAGATATATTTTTTCCAAAAATATTGAAATAAAAATGAAGTCATCAGCGCAAAAAAGAATGCAGCTGCAAAAGAAAGCTCCAAAATATATCTCTCGGGAGTGAAAATTCCAGGAATTTCAAGAGTTTTGGAAGCTATATAAAGCAAATCATAGATCAAAAATAAGCTAAATCCCAAAAAAATAGGCTGGAGTTTTTCCCTCCTGTCAAAAAACATAAAAGATAATATCCCTAAAATGAGAATTACTGGTGCAGCAAAAGGTAGAGTTGAGTAAAATTTAGAAAAAGCAACTCTAACCGATGGAAGTAATTGGATTTGAGAAAGAATTTGCGGGCTATACCAGAAAAAAGATAGACTAAGTATAGCAATAAGCACTCCTATGACTTTCCCAAACTTTGCCCTAAACCCTCCCAAAAAACCCTCCCCTATTCCCAGTAGAAAATATACCAGCAAAAAATTAAAAAAGGCGAATGGGGAAATAATTGCGATAAATGCTCCTCCCAAAGCAGTAAACAACCAGTATGTTTTTACTCCGCTTATCAAATATTGCTGCATATACATTAGGAAAAAAAGGATAAAAGGAAAGGCCAGTAAATGGGCTCCATCCCCAGAAAAAAGCGCAAAAATCAAAGGTATATGATTACCAAATAGCGGATTTGGCAAAATAAAAAGTAAAGTAGCCAAAAAAGCCGGCAGTTCTTGATTTAGAACATTATTTCTGACAAAAAAGTAAAACGCTATGGGGGTAAAATTAAAAGAAATTAAGGTTAATAGTAGATAAAATGCTGATTTGCCTAAAATTCCTCGTATCGATAAAAAATTTGCTACCAATTCTAAAATGCTGGAATGATAAAAAGGACTCAAATCAAGGAGCAAAATGGGTAAAGTAATAAAAAGGTTGATCGAAAAAATTAAAGCTACGATCAAATAGGTTAACTTGTTTCGCTTGCTTCCATAGTAGAGACCAAAGTTGGATTCTAAATTCCCATCGGTTGTGCGACCCGAAAGGTATATCCCTCTTTTAACATCTAATTCTTCCAGCCCTTCAGTTATCTGGTCTTTGGAAGAAACAGTCTTTATTTTCCTCATAGAATATGCTGAGTAATTATTTAATAATAAAGGGCTAATTTTAAAAATAGCAAGACCTAAAAGTTAACTAGTCTTCCAAATCTCTTAATCCCCAATATTTAGTATATTTTGATACTTTTGGATATATTTTCTGAGAATTAATTAAAATCAAAAATAAAAATGCGGCAACTATCAAGGGAAGGATTATTTCTGCTATTGATTTTTTATACTCTAAAACTAATTGTTTATCCTGCGAAGTTAATCTCTTTACGATCAAATTACCTACTGGATCCTTAACAATTTCCCCCTCCCCTTTTACCAATCTCCAATTAGAGTTAAAAGGAACGGCTAACCAAAGAGGAGAAGAGTTATCTTTTAAATTTAGATAAATTCGATTTTTATCGAGGTGATAATCGATCGGCTCTTTTAAAAAACTAACATAGTTGTTGAGTGCTGCTAAATCTGCACCACCTTTTGGTTTTTCAACATTTAAAATTTCTATATCAACTCCTCTGGCAATAGATGATGATCTATTTTGATATAAAAAATTACCTTCTGATTGAATTACTTGAGCAAACTGTTGGTATTTTTCCAAGTTTTTGAAGTCCTGGTAGAATTCTTTTGAAGCTTGATTATTTACCAGAATATATTTAGCACCAAGGATCTGAAGCCAGTAATCAGTTAGTAGCGCTTCCTCCCCTTCTCTTATTTGGTATGCACCGTGAATCCAAAAGGGATGAATAGAACTTGCGTCACTTCCTCCTCTAATTTGACTTATATCTATTTTAGAATTAGCCCAAAAAACAGTTGAACCAGATAGAAAAACTCGATCCGAGGGAAAGACCTTCTCTAAAGAAAAGATTATAGTTTGTTTATATGTTTGGCTTTCTTTATTTACCCAAGGACTAATAGCCAATACCCAAATACTTAAAGAAAATATAACAAGAAAAGCTGTTAATATAAAACTTTTTAACGAAGATGCGTTGCTAATTAAAACCCCAAAGATAATAGATACAGCAAATTGAATTTCTAAACCATAGCTTATCCAATCTAGGATAAAATCTGGATCTGAAATAAACCGTACCAAGCTCAAAAATAAAAAGGAGATTAAAAAAAGCAAACCAAACTGTAAAGTTTTAGATAAATTAAAACTTTTAAATCTAACTACATATACAGCCCCTGCTAATGGCAATAAATTCAACAACAAGTCAAACAGGTAGGAAAACAGGTTTGTAAGAGTCCTACCTCCTAAAGAAGGATTTTGCATTAGAGTTACCCAAAATCCCAGACTATACCAAATGGTAGCTAACGAAAAGCTGGTTAAAAAGATTAATATTAATCTTAAAATTAAAGATTCGATCTCTTTGATTACTTCCCTATAGATAATTATCAAGACTGTAAATCCGATCAATAAAATAGGTAATATAGAAATATCTATTAAGGATACTAAAGTAGTCAAAATACACAGTAAAAGATCAATTTTTAGACTCTTTTTTCCCAAAAAACTAATAAAAATGCTAAAAATAAAAGGTAATACGGAAAATGCTAAATGGTGTAATCCATCTTGAAAGTTAAGCAAAAAGAAGCTAAATGGCAAAATTAGAAAAATCGCCGATGCAATTATTCCCTCTTTTTTTAAAGAACCAAGTTTTTTTAAAAAAAAGTAAGTTCCAAAACAGGTTAATAAAAAACTTAAGATAAGTAAAAGTAAGTAACTTAAATTAAAGGGCAAAAAATTACTTAGGATAGTAGTTAACACTGGTACAACTGGGCCAATTAAGTAGTTAAATGGGTTTCCTAGATACCAATAAGGATACCACCAAAAGTTAGGGAAGCTTTCACTAAAATACTTAGATAAAGCTAAACTTGAGGGAATTAAAGATGTCTGAGGAAAATCCATAACCTACTCTGCATCTTTTGTAGCTGGGGAGGCAGATGGAGAGGGGGATGCACTTGGTTTTGCAGAAGCACTTGCTTCTGGGGATTCGGTTAAACTACTTGATGTCCTCCACTCAACAGCTAATTTATAGTAAGAAAACTCTTTGGAGGTTGATTCTGTTTCAAATTTAGCAATTTCAAAAGAAGGAATCGATTTATCAAATTGAGCTGCAAATCCAACTTTAGTATCCACAACATTATCAGTACTATCAAAAAATGAAGCGGTTATTTTTACCCAATAAACTTTTTCAGGAACCGTATTCATAACCTCTCCTACTACCTTTTTTAAACCTGCTTTAGTTTTAAGTTCATGGTTTATTACCCGCACTGATTGAGGTTCAATAGTTGCACTATACGCTCCCAAGATCTCTTGAATTTTTTGATCTGAGTTGGCAACCTCTTGTCTTTCCTTGATCTTGGCTAAATCCTCTTTTTCCTTTTTTTTCAAAGCCTCTTCTTCAGTTAATCCTCTTTCAACCAATTGTTGCAATTGAGAATTTTTTGTCCGGTACGTTGCTGTAACCTCAACTACACTTTTTCCTTGGGGAATAGTGATAATAGCCGTAAAACTACCATCGCCATTTTTAGCAACCGGTTGACCATTTACTTCAACTGAAGAACTGGCAGGAATAACTATTCCTTTAACAAAAAGCTTATCACCTACAATAGCTTCGGTAGGTATCTCAAGAGTTAGTGTTGGAGAAGGAGAGCTTATGTAATATTTATAAAAACCATAAAATAAAAGTAATAATAAAAAAATCAAAATAAGGAAGAAAATTTTTTTCCTGCTTACCTGAGGTAAATTTATACTACCGATAGCTTTTAAGAATAAGTTACCGATTTTTTTGAATTGTTCGGTTTGGACAGTGATCATTGCTTAATAATATCTAAAAATGACAAATAAAGGAAGTAAACAAATTTACAACAAATGTAACACCTTGAAAAATTTCCAGTTTTTTGCCAAAATCGCAAAGAGATGAATTCTAAAAAGATCCACCTGCTGCCTCTCTTTTTAGCAATATTTGCTTTCTTGGTTTATTGGTTTACTAAACCCCCATCAATTTTATGGATTGATTCCGGAACAATGTTGGCAGCATCTGCCTCTCTAGGAATACCTAACCCACCGGGGTTTCCTTTTTATATGTTTTTAAGCCACTTATTTGGACAAATTATGCCTTTTGGAAGCTATTTACTAAAAATGGAGACTTTCACAATTTTATTCTCATTAGGTCTTCTTTTTTGTATCTACAAAATAATCCTGACTATTTTGGAATCCGACTTCTTTTTCTTTAAAAAAGCTAGTCCTTTATCTTCCACCTTCCAGGTGGACAGAGCAGACACCTGGAAGGTGCACATGCCCAACTTAAGTGCTGCTTTTGGCACAATAGCTTTAGCTTTTTCTTACCAGTATTGGTCCCAGACCCAAAATACTGAGGCTTTTATCCCCACTTACTTTTTTGTAGCCCTTTTTGCATACCTTTTGATCCTCATAAATATAAAGAAAAAGGCATTTTTAGAAGACAAGTTAAATTTTACTAAATATTCCTCTTACTCTTTCTCAATCCTCCTGCTCATTGCTTTTTTATATGGTTTAGCAGCAGGTATGAACCCAACTGCTGCAGCGCTCGTGCCTGCAGTTTTATATGTCATGTTTTTAAACAGAAAAACCCTTAATATAAGCAAACTTTTTATCCTAGGTTTAATTTTTGTAACCACTATTGTTGCTGTATATTCCTATTTACCGATCCGTGCTAGTACCTGGCCTTTTGTTAACTGGGGAAACCCGCAGACCCTAGATTTATTTTTAGGACATTTACATGGAAGGGGTTTAGATATTTATGAGCCTGAAAGTGGCTCAATTAATGGTTTTACAGGCTCTCCCTTAATTTTTTTCCAAACTGTCTCCTATTTCCTGCTTAACTTTATCCTTCAGTTCACACCTATTCTTTTCCCATTCATTGTTGCAGGAATGTATTTAACCTTTAAAAAAAATAAATACTTATTTGTCTTCTTAGTATCTGTTCCAGTTCTTGATCTTGTTTATTCTGGTCTTTATACCTCAGGAAACCAGGAATCATGGTTTATTTTGTCTTGGATGTTTTTTGCTGTATTTTTAGGCCTAGGTTTTTATTTTTTTGTAAATAAACTAAGCCTTCAAGGAAGATGGTTCTCCTTAAGTTTTGCCCTTTGTTTTCTTCCTTTAATAGTTTTTTTCACCATGTTAAACAGGTCCTGGCATACTTTTTCATCTGACTATGCTTATAACCTTTATTCTAATCTTGAAAAAAATGCAATTTTAATAGGCACGGGTGATTTTTTTAATTCTCTTTCCCATTATCTTCATGAAGCTGATATCTTTAGACCAGATGTAACACCTTTAACTGCCAATGTTTTTTATGTTAACCAATGGTCAAGAGATGGTCTACGCATGGCAACCAATCTTTCTATATCCAAAAAAATTGATGAAATAATTCAGTACCGGGAATATTCCGAGTATAACGAAGCCATGAATCAATTTATCGGGGAAAATATTGATAAGAGACCCATTTATGTAACTCATTTAACCCTGCGTGCTTCTGCTTTAGCTGCAACTGATGGTGGACAATTGCGACTCGATGAACGCTTCAAATTTTTGCCTTATGGACTAGTTTTAAAAGTTGTTAGGGCAACAGATTCTGCAGTTCCTGATTTATCCAAATTTGACTTTAAATTTAAAACTCTCCTGTCCAACACTCCTACATATCTGGAAAGAAATTATAAAGGAGCTTTTAAGAATATATTAAATGATTACATCTATGCAGATGTGTATCTAGCAAACTGGTTTTCTGAGAAAGGCGAAAAAGATTTAGCATTAAAATATTATAAAAAAGCTTTAGAGGTTGACCCTTATAATTCTGAGACTTTGGCTCAAATTGGCACTTTTTATGCAAATAATGGGGATTTAAATGCAGGATACCAATATCTTCAAAAAGCAGAAAGATTAGATGTCAAAAATGCTTCAGTACATTTTAACTTAGGATTAATTTTTAGCCAACTAAATAGAATAAGAGAAGCGCTGCAGGAATTTCAATCAGTTACTAAAGTAGCCCCAATTGGCGATCCAATAGTTCCAGAGGCACAGGATCGTATAAAACAATTGACTGCCTTAAACTTAAATAATGAAACAAATCTTGAGCAAACCAAAAATTGGCAGAAAGTTACTGATGAGAAAAACAATATTTCAGTTAAAATTCCTCCTGGATTTGAGCTTGAAACGCCAAAAGGATCAAAAACTAGCCTTTTATCAGATAAAAAGCCTGCTAATTTAGGACTTAATTTAGAAATTTATGGGGAAAAACTACCAGATGGCACAAATATAGAAGAAGTTCTTAAGAGCTCTCCGCTTTTAATGAATGGGATGGTACTTGATCTACAACCTATTAATTTCCCCGGATATTCAGCATTTGTCCAGGTTTTTGGGACAACAAATGGGGATTCCAGTCAGCGTATAATTTTAATTAGAAATGGCTGGATGTGGCAGTTTAAAGCATATCCAGGCAATTCTGTTAATTTCCAACTAACCTATGACATAATTTCAACTTTTGAACCTTTAAATAAATGAAAGCTAGTGACTTGAAATTTTGGAAAATACTTGGTGCAATTTTCTCGCTACTGATTTTTGCTTCCTTAATTTCTCCTTTTTTAAAGCCAGGATTTTTCGCGGGTCATGATACAATCATTCACTTTATTTATATCTCCAAGTTCACTGATGCACTTTCACAGGGCCAATTTCCTGTTAGGTGGATAGACTGGAATGTGCCTGGATTTAACCACCCTGTATTTAATTTCTACCAGCCTGGATTTTTCTATTTATTCTCATTTTACAAAGAACTTGGATTTTCCAACCAGTTTTCCATTCATTCCTTATCTTTGATAATTTGGCTTGCCTCATCAGGGTTTATGTATTTATTTTTAAGAAGGCATTTCTCTTTATTTCCTGCGCTTTTAGGATCAATTCTTTATACTTTTGCGCCCTATCACATACTAGATATTTTTGTTCGTTCTGCTTTTCCTGAATTTAGTGCAATCGCGGTTTTACCAGGAGTTTTTTGGGCTATTAAAGCAGCGTATGACTCTGGTAAAGGATATTGGTATTGCCTTTTGGCCATTTTTCTAAGCCTGGTATTAATATTCCATCCCCCAACTCTACTTATGTTTTCACCAATTATTGTTCTTTACATAATTATTTTAAGTTTAGAAAATAAAGATAAACGCTTTTTTATCCAATCTATTATTGCACTCATAAGTGGGTTAGGACTTACTTCCTTTTTCATATTGCCTGCTTTTGTCGAACAAAAATATATTCAAACCCTTTATTTAAGAGAGGGTTTTTATGATTTTAAGAATCATTTTGTTTGTTTATCTCAGCTTATTATTCCATTTTGGGATTATGGCACAACTCAGGTTGATTGCACTGATGGAATTTCTTTTCAAGTAGGTTTAATGAATTGGTTTATGGCTCTGGCAGTGCTTTTGTTCCTTGGGGTTAAATGGTTTAAAAAATTTAAGGAAGATTTATCTAGTATTGTGGATTTTACAACCACAAATATTGACTATTATTTAATACTACTTTTTATATCATTTTTCTTCATTTCTTTATATATGACAACCGCAATTGCACTGCCTCTTTGGGAAAATTTGCCCTATTTAGCATATATTCAATATCCCTGGAGGTTTTTAATAGTTGCAGTATTTTCTTCTTCATTTTTAGGTGCTTTTTTATTATCCCGCATAAAAATTCCACCATTAATGCTAATAATATATGTAGTTTCAGTTTTGTTAATTATTTTAGCTTATGGGTCATATTTGAAACCTATTAAATATTTAGATGAAACAGAAGTTGACTTTAAAACCTGGGAATTTAAACCTGGTTTTTGGCAAGCAGAAAACTTTGTCCCTGAGCCTGGATATCTTCCTAAGTGGACAGAGGTTTTACCAGGACCGCAAGATCGCCCAATAAAAGAAATAGGATTTTTTATCCCAAGTGAAATTACTAGCTCGAATTTGAATGTTGCCACGGATTCTGCCACACTCAAGTCATCATCACTGAAGGCTCACGAAAAATCTTATTCGCTTGAGATTAATAAACCATCTATTGTGCAATTTTATACTCATTTCTACCCTGGCTGGAAGCTAATAATTAATAGAAAAGAGGTTATTCCAAGCTATGAAAATATGTATGGATTTATGAGAGTTCTTCTTGAACCTGGGAAGTATGAAGCTTCCATTAAATTTCAAAATACTCCTTTAAGATCAGTTGCTAATTTAGCAACCATAAGCTTTGCTTTTGTAGCTATATCTTTTATTTTCCTCTTCAATAAAAAAGAAAATGGAAAAGCTCTATAATAATAAACTTCTTTTATATATTTTTTTGCTTTTCCTTCTTATACGGTTTATATTTATTTTCAACTTCCCCCCCTTTATTGATGAATCAAATTATATCCAGGCAGGTAAGATCTCTTTGAGCCAGGAAAGTTTTAGATTCTTTGCAACTGATTATTGGGGAAAAGAAGCTCTGCCAATCTGGTTTTTTGGGTTTGGGGGGAATTTAACTGAAGATCCAATAATAGGGGCAAGGTTGCTTGTTCTTTTCGTATCTTCAATTAGTTTTTTCTATCTTTTCTTTCTCACTAAAAAAATCTTAAGTATTCAAGCCGCTTTTGTAGCAACTTTTTTATACGCAATTTGCCCAGGGTTCATCATTTTCAACTCCCTAGCTCAACAAGACTCTCTCCTTTTGGCCTTAAATATAATAATTCTTTATTATTTGTTTGAGTTTAAGGAAAGTTTTAGAGTTAAAGATTCTATAATTATAGGTATTTTAATCTCAACCCTTGTTTGGATTAAAGCTACATCAGTAATAATTTTAGCTCTAACAAGCTTCACTTTTGTTTTTTTCTTCTTAACCCACGAAAAATTTAACTTAAGAAAAATTTACCTTTTGATTATCCCCTTTATAACCTTAATTCTCTCAATAATTATTCTTACAAAAACCACAGATTTATCTTTAATACTTGAGCAAACAAGTAAGTACTCAAGTTTAAAAGATAGCAATCTATCTTTAATTTCTTTATGGCTGAAAAATTTTTTGTTTGTAACTTTAACCTTAATGATTTATCTTTCCCCTTTAGTATTTTTCTCTTTCATATTCTCACTCAATAAGCTTAAGAAAAGAAATTTTTTTATACTTAGCCTCTGGACTATTGTACCTTTAATTTTCTTTATTCTTGCCTCAAATGAAATTAAGGCAAGGTATTTTATTTACTCACTTGGTGCCTTTCTTCCAATTATCAGTTATTCAATCTATAACTTAATAAAACAAAGAAAAAAATACTATATCAGCGCTTTAGGAGTTTTATTATTTCTTGAGACCATTCTTCTGATCTTTAATCCTTATCTTTTTTTCTCTATATTTCCCAAAAATAGTCTAGTTGAAGCTGAAAGGGATTATGCATACTCTTGGCCCTCAGGATATGGTGTAAAGGAAGCTTTAAATTATTTCAAGGATATTCGTCCTGATAAACCGGTATTTCTCATTCTGCACGATCATCCTTCAAACCTACCCTCCTCTTATATTATGTCTTACTATTTCAACAGAGAATTTGAGAATACTAAACTTATCATTGCCTCCTTTGAAAGTAAAGAAAATGTTGGTTCGCTAAAAAATAACATTAAAAATGAGAGTGGATATTTTATTTCAAACAGCATATTTGTTCCTAAAGCTTTAAAACCTAATCTAACATTGATAAAAAAGTTTGAAAAACAAGGTTCAGAGGATTTTACTGGAGTTTACTCACTCAAATTTTGATTAAGGCGCAGTGAACTGATTATCTGATTAAAGGTAGCAATGGCTAAAGAATCAGCTGGGGAAACGTTAATGATTATAACTTTCTCATCTTTAAAAAGAAAAAATTGCAACTGCTCCCTAGTGCCTAGTGCCCTATCACTTTTCTCCCAAACTTTTACATAGGCATAATCAAAATTAGAAGTTTGAACTAAACCTTCATTAATAAGTTTTCCATAATCACTTTTCTCAGCTTTTATGAAATCTTCAGGTTTTTGAAAACTTGGCTTTATATCCTCACTAATTTCAATTTCAAGACCTTGATTTGGATCATTTAAAGTAACTGAATCATCTTTTTTAACTATTTCCCAATTAAATGGAAAAGAAAATATAAAACCTGAAGGAAGATTATAATCAATAAAGCTAATACCTGATTTAAAAAAAGCTGAGTTTGTTGATTCTATTATCAAATCCTTGTTTTTAATTGCATTTTCAGCAGACTTTAAAGTCGGATTTATTTTTAAAGCATTAGAAAAATAGTTCATAGATTTTTCTATTTCTGCGTTTTCCAGATAAATTTCACCTAGCCCGTAGTGCACTTCAAAAAGGTTAGGTTCGGCTGCCAAGGCCTGGTTAAAATGAGCTATTGCAAGCTCGTCTTGATTTATCTCCTTATAGAGCCTTGCAGAATGGAAATTAGCTATTACATCAGAGGGAGACTGCTGGGCTAATTTAGCCCACAGGGCTAAAGAGTCCTTCCAATCTCTGTTCCTTAAAAAAGTCTTTGCGCTGTAAAATATAAGCACAACAACTAAAAAAATAATAATTGAAAAATGAACTATTTGTTTTACATCTTTATTCCATTTGTAGCTATACAAATATCCAACTAACCAAGCCAGTAAAATTACGTATCCAAAGGAGGCAATATAAATATACCTTTCCTGAAAAATTGTTCCCTGAGGGATAATGTGAAGCACCGGAAGTATGGATATAAAAAACCATCCTATGGAAAATGTAACAATAGGGTATTTTTTAAAACAATAGACGGCTAAAACTAAAGAAACTGATATTAATGCAATTGAAAATAAAATCGCAGGTTCAAAAATAGATTGTTGAATAATGCGTTCTGGGTGAGATAAAGGATGATTCCAGGCGCTAATCCCACCCGGGAGCGTTGGATTTATTGATAAATTTAAAGGAAAAATAAGCCACTCAAAGTATCTTAAAATAACCTTGAGCATAGTAAGGAAAGTAAAATAGATACTCCCTCCCAAATACTCTCCCCTAACATTTATTTGCATAACTGCGAATCTGATGAATAAAAAGAAAAATGCTGAAATAAAATAAGGAGCATATTGAGGAATTTTTAATTTCCAATTTTTAATTTTTAATTTGTTAAAACAGAAATCATATAAAATTATTAACAAAGGGAGGGTAAGTGTCATTTCTGAGTGATAAAAAGCTAAATTAGCAAAAATTATAGAAAAGATAAACGGTGTCATCCTGAGCGTATTCCTTGTCATCTTGATGGTTTTTTTTGTCATCCTGAGCGCAAGCGAAGGATCTAGATTCTTCGTCTTCGCCTCAGAATGACAAGCATATAAATAAAGTAAAAATGATCCAAAAAAGAAAATATAAGCAATAATGTCAAAATTAGCAGTTAAATAATCTACAGCTTCAGTATGAACAGGATGGAGACCAAATAAAATTGCAGCAAGCATAGCTAAAAGGCCGTTTCTGAAAATTATTCTGCTAATAAAAAATATGAGTAAAGTTATACTTAAATGAACAACTAATGCTTGAAGATGATATAAAAAAGCATTTTCTCCACCAAAAAGGCTATAGCTTAATGCGTAAACAATGGCTCTAACAGGCCTGTATGCTCCCCAATTCCCTGTAGGAATGGTGTCTCCTGCAATCATTTTAGGGATATTGACAAGATTTTGAGTAAGGGGCCAATTACTGATAAAAGTTTGGTCTTCAATAACAAACCCGTTTGCTAAGGTATTAGCATAAACCAGGAATGTAGCAATAATTATGATTAAAATTTGGATCTTTAAATCTTTAAGATAATTTAAATACTGTTTCATGTAATTTTTAGTGAGGTTATTATACTCTCAAATTGAATCATCCTATCTGATGAGGCTGGATATACCACTACCTTAACTAGTTTAGTATTTTTAAAGAGAAAAAACTCCAATATTTGCTTAGTGCTTTGTGCCTGTTGCCTATCTTCCCAGACTCTAACATATGCTTTATCAAAATTAGGGATTAATGCCTCACCTTGATTAATTAATTTCCCATATGAGTGCTTGTCATCCTGAAGCACAGCTGAAGGATCTAGTCTATTTAGATTCTTCTGGTCGACTGGACCATCAAAAATGACAAATAAATTACTATTTGGAGCTTCCAGAATAATGTGACTTCCTTCCTTCTTAAGACTCCACTTTGGAGGGTAGTTAAAGATTATTCCTTCCTTATCTTGGTAAGTTCTCCAACCTGATGTTTTGACCAGGTTTTGACTTTCTCCCCTTTTAACTAATTCCAGTTCTAAATATTCTCCCTTATCGATCGCTTTAAACATCATGTTTTTCTTTTTAAGAAAATTACTTTCATTAAAATCTCTTAAGCTATTAAGCATTACCCTTTCCCATAAAATTAATCTATATCCTTTATTTTTTAGATCAAGTAGGTTCTTAACTGTATCTTCTATAAAAATATTAGCGTGAAATGGGGTATTAAAACCTACTTGGGGAAAGTTGTAGCGGTAGTTGTAATAACCATCAATACTACTAATTAGAAATACTTTTTCATCCTTTTGATCAAAAAGTTTGGGAGAGCTATCAATTCGAAGATCCAGAGGATGAGTCTGGATAATTTGTCCTGTTGAGATTTTGTAGCGTACTTGATCAAGCTTATGCAAAAGAAAACGGGTAAAAGAAACTGAGGAAAAAACTATTAATAATGAGGCAACCAAGTATACTACCTTTTTAGATCGATAATTTTTGGCTAAGTAATTTAAGGAAATAAAAAGCATTAATATAAAAATGCCTGAGATATTTAAAAGGTTATGATCAAGTGATGCTCCATAAAAATATAAAAGCTGGACCACCCCCAAACCTAAAAGAAGCAAATAAAGATTCCTTAAAGGATTATCTTTTTTTTCTTTGCTAACTAGACTTAAATATAGTCCAAAAATGGGCAAAATTACCCAAAATACAGATCTATTGGAGATTGGCTGGAAGTAAAGTCTTAAGTGTTGATAAAGTTGTGCTTGCTGGGAAAAAAGACTGCCAAATAAAGAAAATCTTAATAAAAAACTTAAAAGAATTGGCAAAAACATGATTGCAGATTTAAGCTGAAATTTTTTTCTCTCCTTAACCATTATCCAAATCACCATAATCAAATAAACTGCCAAATAAATCGCTCCAAAAAAGTTGTCCAATAAGTAAACCAATGCAAAGCTAAAAGAGGTAATCAAAGATAATAAACCAAATCTGTAAACTATAATTAAAAGCGGTACCCAAACCTCAAGACGAAGTGGTGTTACCTCAACAATAGCATTAGGATCATGCTTGATGACAAAAAATCGGAAAGCTATAAGTGTAACCATGAATAAAAAAAGTAAGAATCTATCTTTAATCAGTTTTGAGGCTAAATAAAAATAAAACCCATACCAAACAATAAAAATTGCCCCAAAAATAAGGTGCATTTGGGTTAATTGAAGTTTTAATTTAAGCAACAGTGTAAAAAGAAGGGTTAATGGCATACCATATGAGATTTGGAATGAGTTTAGACTCTCACCTTGGATCAGCTTTAATGTTGGAGCAATAATGAAGCTGTAGCTAAAAGGCGCTGCCAAATCCATTGATAAAAAAACCAAACCGGCAAAGAGAACCCAAAGTAATACAAATATTAGAGTATTAATAGGTTTAGATTTTTTAAATTTAAAGAAAAGATAACTAATATAGAGAAGGCTTAAAGTTGCAACAATGAGTATAAAATTTAACCAAGGGTCTCTAGAAAAACTAAATATCTCAGAACGGGTTCTAATGATAATTAAAATTAAAGGTATTAGTAACATAATTTGGACCAATCTATTGGAAAACCAGGCCATTTTTTTCAGCAGTAAATATACTAACCCCAAATAAATAATCATCCCAAAGAACATAAAATAAGCCTCTATCCCCTCTGATGGAGATAAGTGAGATCTAAGCCAAGGGGTTATTTTGTTTTCATCAACCGGAGGATATAGAAAGTGGACCTGATTATAAAAAAGCATAAATAGCAGATAAAATATTGTGGTAGCTAGAGAAACAACGGCTAGAACTGGAAGAATTTTAGTCTTCATAAATCATCCCTCCAACAATCAAGTGATAATGGAACAATTTGGTTTTTATTAAAATCGTAAATTTTAACTTGATGGCAATACAAATTATTCCAGAGGCAGGATCCTGCAACGGCCGGGTAAATTAGGTTATATCCAAACCTTTGACACTTAGCGGGTTTTCCTTTCTCATCAGCACAAATTAGTGATAAGTCCTCTTTATGAACTTGAGCAATAAAGTTATTTAGAGATTTTTGAGGGGTTTTATCAGTATAAAACCAGGCTCCCTCACGATAATTACTTGGTTGCTTCAAGTATTGAAAATTAGCAGGGAGAGCTAATAGATGATGAACTAAAAGTAAAGACAAAATCCCTATTAATGTAAATTTAAGGTGTTTATTAATCTTTTTTTCAGCTACTAGGTAACAAAAACTAAATACAAAAAGAATATAAAATATCGCTAAAACGCTTGTTGCTCTCCTTATCCCTCCTATTGTGCCAGTTAAACTGGTAAAGATAATATTGGTAAAAAAATAAATTAAAAGTAATCCTAAAATTAG
Source organism: Candidatus Daviesbacteria bacterium (assembly GCA_016176465.1). Taxonomy (GTDB): domain Bacteria; phylum Patescibacteriota; class Microgenomatia; order Daviesbacterales; family UBA10151; genus JACOXD01. Next base: position 158,095 of record JACOXD010000006.1, read on the forward strand.
GCTCGTGTTTTTCTTTTTTAGGAAAAAATAACCACAAATTAATAAAACAGCTATAACAGGAATTATTGGATAAATTGATGAAAACTCTACCTCGGCAAGTTCAAAATAATAACTTGAAGGTAAATAAAATAAATCTTTAAGAGTAGTTAATAAATTATCCCAAATAATACTTAAATCTAAATTTACTCCCCCATTCCCTCTAAATAATCCGGAGTTATTGCGAGGATCATATAAAAGCATCGACTTATTTTTAACAAATAAGATTCCTAAAATTAAAGGGGTGAGGAAAGCTATTAAGTTAACTAGCACAAGCCTTAAAATAATTCCTTTTTTGCCTGCCTTAGCTTTTTGTTGTCTATAAATAAATAAGCATAGCTTTTCTACGAATAAAAACAAAAGTATTGGCAGATAAGAGAGAAAAGTAGGATATGACATCCAAGCAATCATGGCTATTAGCCAGAGTAAAACTTGCTTAAAGTAGTCAAATGGCTGATTGTTAAATTTAAGCCTTAATACAAGATATAAACAAATTGGAAAATAAACTAAATCCATCCCAAAATGAATGCTTAGAGAGTTAAAGTAAAGTAAGGTTGGAGACAAACCAATGATTAAAAGAGGAAACCAGGCTGCCCTCTCCCCCAAATACTTTTTCAAGATCGCTGCCAAACAAAAAAGTGAAATTGCAATCAAAAATAGCTTATAAATTTTAATAACAGCCAGATTAAACCCAAAAATGTTATAAACAAACATTAACTGGTAATACCAACCAATATTTGTAGTAATCCCACTGCAGACATTTCCTTTTTGCAGCCAATAGACATTGCTAACAGATTCAGTCAACTCTTCCTGGCGGATATGGATTAAAGATTGATTGATGTAAATTAACTGAACCAGGACTAAAAAAATTGGGATCAACCAATATAACTTTTTACTTATATCCCCTTTATTCTTCCTTAGAATTCTCATTTCTGTATAAGCTTTCCAGCCTTTCTTTCGCCGGCTGATAAGTTGGATTTAATTCAAAAGCTTTCTTATACTCTTCTATTGCCTTTTCTTTAAATCCCAAGGTTGTATAGGTATTTCCTAAATTAAAATGAGCAGCCCAAAAATTTGGGTTAGCTGAGATAGACTTTAAATAGGCACGCGACGCCTCATTATAGAGACCTTTCTGCGAATATCGAACCCCTAAGTTGTAGTGCTGTAAGTAATTATAAGGCGAGGAATCAGAAATACTTTTATTTAAAGCTATATCATCTCTCCAGTCTTTATTTCGGGCATGAACTTTCCAGACATAAGATAACAACATAGTAGTCAATACTATTAGTAAGAATGTGTTTATCAATTTATTTTTTTTATATCTATTTAGAAAAGTTATAAATAGCCATGCAAGCATTAAGCAAAAAGCAAATGAGGCTAGATAGATATACCTTTCTTGCATAATCACTCCTGTTTGGAGAATATTGGCAAAAGGCAGGAAAGTTAAGAAAAACCAAGTCAGCGAAAATGAGATCAGCGGGAGGCTACGATAAAATCTAAAGACTAAAAAAATCAGGCTAACAATCACCAAAAGATAAAAAAGATTGTTGACATCAAAGAAAGACTGATTAGCTAGTATTCTATTTAAATCCGCTCTTTCAATATGGGCGTAGATCCCTCCTTCAACTCTAGGCTCAAGAGAGAGGTTAAGGGGAAAAATTAGCAGGTAGATATATTTTATAAAAGCTTTGATCATAACTAAAAAAGTAAAATAACCATTATCACCCAAAGCACTATTCCTGGTAGTTATATGAACCAAAAACAATCTGACATAAAGATAAATTAATAAAGGCACAAAATAACCTAAATAAATTAGACTTGTCTTTGAGAGAAATTTTGATAGCTCTTTTTTTCTGAATAAAAGATCATAGGTAATAATTAAAAAAGGTAAAATTAAAGTTGCTTCATAGGTAAAGAAAGCCAAAGTAGAGAAGAAAATAGAAAAAAATAAAAAGATTGTTGATTTTTTAAGAGTGTACTTAAGGTAGAGTAAAAACGATCCCAGCAAAAAAGTGATTCCCATACTATCAAAACTGGCTGTTATAAATGTCACAGCTTCAGTGTGAATTGGGTGAAGGGCAAAAAGTAATGCTGTTATAAAGGGTAAAAATCTAAGCTTGGATATATTTTTAACTATTAAATAGAAAAATAAAGTATTAGCAAGATGAATTAGAATCGATAAGAGATGATAACCAAAAGGGTGTTCTCCAAAAAATTGATAAGCAAAGGCCATAAGAGATGTTCTTACTGGTCTATAACCTATGTGGGAAGTGTTTGCAGGTAAACCCTCAGCGGTAAATAATTTAGGGAGATTTCCAAGGTCTTGAAGCATCTCCCATTCTAGAAAAAAAGTTCTATCATCTATTACAAACTCATTTTGAAAGATGTTAGAGTAAGACAGAAAAGTTAAAAAAGCTATAATTGCTAGTTGGATTTTGGTTTGCTTAATTTGTCTAATAATTTTTAATTTTAAATTTTTAATTTTCATTGAATTTTTAATATTTTAATGCTTGAAAATTTAATTATTGATATTTGATTGTAAATTGAAAATTGTTATTTGAAAATTGATTTATTGATATTATGCGCATCATACATACTACATGCTACTTACTACTTTTTCTAACACCCAGGAATCCACAAGTTGAAACTTACTTCTAAAGCCCATCTTGTTATAAAATCCCAAAGCTTGTTGATTTTCTAGAAGCGTATCCACCATAATCAGCTTTATTTTTTCTCTACTTAGGTCTCGAATTAATCTCACTAGAAGTTGCCTACCTATTCCTTTTCTTTGGAAAGATTTATCCACTGCTAAGGTCAAAATAGCAATAAAAGGGTTAAATGTTAGTGATTTAGTTTCAAATTGTGAGCTAAACCGGTAGTGATTGTAAAGCTCCTTAATTCCCAACTTACCTAAAAAAATAGCCTTTAAAGTATCTATAAAAACCTCCGGTGAGTAAATTTTATTTAAAAGTTTTTTTGTGTTTGGATAATTTCTGGTCGCAACGAGTATCCCTACTATTTTTCCATCCAACTCTGCAACCAGGCTAATATTATCTTTAGGATTAGAAAGTAATAAATTGTAGAATTTAATTAGAAATCTCTTACCAATTTTTGAGCCTGGACCTGGTATGGTTTTTTTGTGAATTAGGGAAACTGCCTCAATATCCAACCTTCTCATTTCTCTAATAATCATGGGAATTTTTTTAAAATATACCTTTCATAAAGAAGTCTAAAGGTCAGAAAAATATATTTAATTCCCCTTTTAGAGTATTGCCATAAATTTGAGCCTGTTTTAGATTCTCCTTTGCGTCTTGGTAAACAAACATAAGGCAACTCGATAACCGTAAATTTAAAGATAAAAGCTTTATATATAAAATCTATAAAATACTCTCCATAATCTCCCCGCAAAGTTATTTTATTAAAAACTTCTCTTTTAGCTGCCACAAAACCACTGGTGTAATCTCTAAAATGCCTACCAAGCAGAAATTGTATTGTGAAGTTCATTAATCTACTAAGAACTATTGCAGCCAGAGAATCTTTTTTCCCCGCTTTTTTAATCTTTCCACCTTTTATGAATCTTGATCCTACTGCTATATCAAAACCTTCTTCTGTTTTTTTTATCAGGAGATTTAGAATTTTAGGAGGCATTGAAAAATCTGCATCCATCCAGGCAACTGTGTCTCCTTTTGAGGCTTTAATACCATCTTTTAGACTGTTTGTTAATCCTCTATTTTTCTTGCGCAAAATTACCTTAATTGATCTTTTATTATTTCTTTTGATATATTTGTTAACTTCATCACTAGTGCCATCAGGAGAGCTGTCATCAACAACTATAATTTCATTTTTAAATTTCACCTCTTTCTCTAAAGTCTTAATAAGAGAAATTATATTATCTTTTTCATTAAAAGTAGGAAGAATAATTGAGACTAATTTAACATTCATAAGTTACAAAATCTCATGGCTAGTGTCATTCTGAACGAAGTGAAGAATCTAACCAATTTAGAGATCCTTCGCTAGCGCTCAGGATGACAAACTATATATTGATTCCTTAAGTGCTTTTACTACTTCATTAATTTGTTTTTCAGTTATAGCTAAACCTGAGGGAATATAAAAGCCCCTTTTGGATAAATCTAAGCTCATGGGATATTTTTCTCCTTTAAAAAGACCTAATTTTAGAAGTGCTGGCTGTAAATGTAATGGCACAAAAAACTCCCTGGTATCAACTCCTTTTTGCTTTAGAATCTGTAGCAATTTATCTCTCTGCAACCTGTTGCCTATCGCCTGTAATCTCACAGCGTACATCCACCAGACAGATTTTGTCCCAGGTTGTTCAAATGGCAACTCTAATTCCTCTATCGTGCTTAATCTTTGCTCATAAAGCTTCGCCATCCATCTTTTTTTAGCCAGGTATTTTTCTGCCTCCTCCAACTGCCCTAAACCTAAGGCAGCTTGCAGATTTGACATCCGGTAGCTAAAGCCAATCTCTTTATGGAAGAACCGCTTCTTAGGATCATGAGCTAAGTCCCTTAAACTTTTAACTTTTTGATAAATCTTTTCATCATTGGTGGTAACCATTCCACCTTCCCCGCTTGTTACAATCTTATTTCCATAAAAACTAAAACAGCCCACATCTCCTATACTGCCCACTTTTTTCCAACCTGCATTAATCTTAACTTCTGCTCCATGAGCCTCTGCAGCATCTTCTATTACTGCTAACTTATGTTTTCTAGCTATTTTTAAAATAGGATTCATCTCTGCAGGCTGACCATACAGATGAACTACCATAATAGCTTTAGTGTTCTTAGTAATTTTCTCTTCGATTTTATCTGGATCAATATTTCCTGTACTAGCCTCAACATCTACTAATACAGGTGTAGCTCCCATATAAACAACTGCTAAGGCAGTTGAAATAAGAGTTAGATCTGGAACAATCACCTCATCCCCTATTTTAACTCCCAAAGCAGCTACAGCCAGATGTAGCGCTGCTGTACCATTTGAGGTAGTTAGTGCATAATTGGTACCTATAAAATTAGCGAATCCTTTCTCAAATTCTTCTATATATTTACCGCTTGCTACCCAACCAGATTCTAGACAGTCCAAAACATACTTTTTTGAAGCTTTAGAAATTAATGGCTCATTTACAGGAATCATTTTTAGAAAGATTTTAATTTTATGGTTGAATTTTCTAAGAAAGGTCCTTGTTTTACTTCCAGAAGTTCTGATGACTCTAAAAATTCTATTCCATGCCCCCCCTCCAGAATTAAGATTCCATCCCCTGTTTTTAATACCACACTCTTTATTTTTTGATCATTTTCCTCAAAAAAATCTACTCGTACCTTTCCTTTTCTTAAAAATAAAAATTCCTGTATTGATGAAACTTTAAGTGGTCTTTTTAAAAGATGCTTATGGAAACCGATTCTTTCTCCTCTGCCGCGGCTATGAATACCAAATTGAAGTGGGTTTTTATCCAAGGTAAAAAATTCTCTCTCCTTTGGCCTAAACGCCTGGCGGAGAATTATTGCAAAAGTTTTATTTTGATGTATTATTTTTTCTAAACCTTTCATAATCTTAGGTATCTTATCAAAATCGCTAAAGGTTTTGCCTTTCTTTTTCTTCTTTCATTTTTTGGGTAATGAATCAAGTTCTTGCTGCGCAACAAAAAGAAGCTGAATAGCTTCCTGGTTGCCTGGATAAATAGCAAGTATCTTTTCAAACTCTCTCTTTGCTTCAGGAAATTTTTCCTGCTTTAAATAAATTTTGCCAATCTCCCTATAAGCTTCCCAAAAATAAGGATCTTTGCTTAAAAGTTCATTATAGAGTTTTAGCGCTGTATTTTTATCCCCTGCTAAATCATAAACTTGCGCTAAAGAGGCAAAAGCAACGGAAAAGTTTGGGTTAATTTGATAAGATTTTTGATAGTTTTTAACTGCTAATTCTAAATTTCCTTTTTCTCTATAAGCATTTCCTAGCTGAAAGTAAGCATATGCGTTATGTTCTGGGTAAACCTTTGCATCTTTAGCCCAGATTGTGAGGTTATCTTTCCAATCTTTGTTTCTGACAAAAGTAAAGAAGCTAAAGATTAAAGAAATAATTAAAACTATAATTAAAACTTTCTCCTTAAGGTATTTAAAGCCAAGCCAAACTAGTAAAAATATAATCCCAAAGGAAGGAAGATACAAAAACTTCTCATTCATTAAAGACCCTTGAGGAACTATTCCTAATACTGGCAACAAACTAATAAAAAATACTCCCAGACCAAATGCGATAAAGGGTAATTTCTTAAAGGATTTAAATGCTAAGATAAATAATCCTATATATATCAAAATATAAACTAGTATTTCAAAATTTAAAATATTTAATTGTTTAAAAGGTTCTTGATTATATCCCCGGTAGATAAAAGCTTCGGCGTTATTGATAAGGATATGATTGTTAACTTGATTTATGGGCAAAATTATTAATTTTAAGTACTCAAAAAAGACATCAAACATGGCTAAAAAAGTTATATACAAACTATCCCCGGGATATGGTGCCCTTCCCTTTATCCCAGTTACTAATAAACGAACTAAAAAGTAAAAAAATAATCCCAAAAAATAAGGTAAATAGACTAAAGATCTTTTAAGTACCATCCTAAGAGTACTCTTTGTCATCCTGAGCGCCAGCGAAGGATCTAATCTAGGGATTCTTCGGCTTTGCCTCAGAATGACACTATAAAGCACAATCAATAAAGGTAGTGTTAAAGTCATTTCATAAGTAAAAAAAGCCAGTAGGGCAAAAATTATAGATCCCAAATAGAGTGTCATCCTGAGCGTAGCGAAGGATCTATTGAGATTCTTCGGCTTTGCCTCAGAATGACATAGGAGATATAGATAAAATGATACAAGCATATAGACTAAGCCTGTTGCCTCCATGCTAGCTGAAATATAAGTAATAGTTTCTGTGTGAATTGGGTGAGATGCAAAAATTAACGCTGTCCCGAAACCAATTAAGTTGTTTTTGGAAATTTTTGTAGCGATTAAATAGATTAGGATACTGGCAGATAGGTGAACGAATAATCCATATAAGTGAAACCAAAAGGGAGAGGAACCAAAAAATAGATGAACTAGGACATAAATTAAACCCCTAATTGGTCGGTAAACCCCTTCATGTCCTAAAGGTAGCTCTCCTTTAAAGATATTCCAAAAATCGCTCAAATTTTTGCCTTGGGCCCAATTAAGGAAAATAGAATCATCTATCACAAACTCATTTTGAAAAATATTAATATAAGGAATAAGCGCAAAAAGCAAGATTATTATTATTTGAAATTTTGTTTTATTTAAATACTTCATAATCTAGTGTACTTCTCCACTTTGGTCTAAAAATACTTGTGCTGAGAAGAGCCAAAGTATTATTGTTCGAGTGAAATCGAGAACTACCATATTTTTGAGTTTTGACATTTGACATTTGAGTTTACTCTATCTTTATTGATCCTAATATCCCATCTACTTCTCCCATAAGCTCAGGTATAGCTGGGTTTACTAATACCTTAATAACTTTATTATCTTTAAATAAAAAAAACTGCAAGATTTGCCCTTGCACTTGTCCTGTACCGTCTGGTACGGGATCCCATACCTTTACATAAGCGCTATCCCACCCTGGTATAAGTGCCTGACCTTGATTAACTAAGTTTCCATGAGTTTCCTTGTCATCCTGAGAGTCTTTGTCATCTTGAGCGTAGAGAAAGATCTCTAGATTAGTCTTGAGATTCTTCTCCGGCGAAGCCGGATCAAGAATGACATTAGAAATGGTGAGACTAAGTTTCTGATTTGGATCCTTTAAAATAACTCTGTCCTCAGACTCCTCTACTTTCCAACTCTTTGGGTATAAAAACTCAATCCCATTTTTAGACCTAAAAAGTATGGGAAAATTAGTTAATTTTTGTTTATAGACTAAATTGCTTGGATCAAATTTAACCGCCATTTCATATTCTTTTTTGGATTCTTCCAATAATCCATGACTTAAATAAAGTTCTCCCCTTTGGAAATATGCTCTCGCATAGCTTGGATCTAACCTAATCATTGCAGAATATGAGGTAATATTATCCTTCCAATCCATATTTCTATTAAAAACCACCCAAAAACAAATAATTCCTAATATCCCCAATACTCCTAACCCCCACTTCCAACTCCGAGTTGTCAAGCTAAGTCTTAAGGTTTCAGTAATAATTAAAGCCACTCCTACGCTTGCAAAGAACAAATATCTCTCAGAGAATAAAAACTCACCTATTTTATTTATAAAAACCAAAGCAGGCAGAATTGATAAATTAATCATTAATAGTCCCAGCACAAGCACCCTAAATCCTTTCTTCCAGAACCAAACTATCAAACTTAAATTTATAATTGCTAACAAAATTCCAACGGCAACCCCGGGGGTTGCAGCGTGAATTGGGAGGAATATCTGCTGGAAGCTTAAAGGCAAAGGGTAAATGAGTTTTAAAATATACTTCCCATAAAAATAAAAGGCATTTAGTATTTGTTCATAGCTTGATAATTCATAATAACCTTCATATTGATAAACTACCCTGCCTAAAACAACAACCCTGATTACAAAAAATAACATAACCATAAAAGCTGATGCAAACATAAGCGATACGAGATATGTGATACGTTTCTTTCTTATCTCGTTTCCCGTATCTCGTATCTCCTGAGATTTGAAGATAAACAAAATAAGTACCAAAGGAACTAAGAATACGGCCGTCTCTTTAGAAAGAAGTGCTAAAAATAAAAAAACCAAACTAAGCACAAATTGCGCGATTTTTGCACTTTGAGCGAACTTTATGGCAAAAATTAGGGAAAGAATGATAAATATACTCATCAGGAGCTCAGGAGCGCTGGAGATCCAATTAACTACTTCAGAAATAATTGGGTTTATTAAAAAAATGATCGTGCCTAAAAATGCAAATTTCCATTTCTTTAGTATGAGCTTAAAGAATAAATAGACCACTAAGCTTAGGATAAAAAGTAATGTTATGTTTAAAAAATGAAACATCCACGGCTGGTCCGAAATCTGGTAAATAAGAAGGTACGATATATTTTGTAATGGTCTGTAGTAGTAACCTCTTTCAGAACAGCTACCTATTAAATCCTCACCAATACAGCCACTGAATATTTTTGGTATCTTTTGAATGCTTTTGATATTTTTATTTGTTTCTACTTGCCAAACATCATCATGAACAAATCCATTAGATAAGGTATTGCCATAAAAAATGGCTATTAAAAGGGCAAATATTAATATCTGGACTTTTGTTTGTTTTAAGTAGGTAAGATATTTATTCATACTTAGAAATTTTCAATTTTTAATTTGCAATTTTCATTCAAGATTTAAATTTTTAATTGTTTAAACATTGATATATTAAAAATTCATTGTAAATTGATAATTGTTACTTGAAAATTATTCCACCTTTATTGATCCTAATATCCCATCAAACTCTCCCATTAGCTCAGGAACAACTGGGTTGACTAATACTTGAATAACATTCCCATCTTTAAATAGAAAAAACTGCAAGATTTGTTTTCCTCTTGATTCCCTTCGGGTCTGAGCCTCAGAGTCGAAGACTTGATCCTTCCGACTTAACTCTCCATTATCTTCCCAAACTCTAACATGAGCATCATCCCAGCCAGGTATAAGGGCTTTACCTTCATTAACTAACTTTCCATAAGACTCCTTGTCATCCTGAAGCGCAGCTGAAGGATCCAGATTCTTCTCCGGCGAAGCCGGATCAAGAATGACACGAGAAAGAGTAACACTCAACTGCTCATTTGGATCCTTTAAAATCTCCTTATCATCTCTAGATTCTATGCTCCAGTGCAGGGGAAATAAAAGAAAAAAGCCCTGCTTGCTTTTATAATTCACAAGGATCTGATCATTTAAAACTCCTGACTTAGTACTTTCTCTTAAAACTTGGATATTTGACAGTGCATTTTTTGCAGCGATGAGATTAGGATGGGTTTTTACCAGTGTGTCATACTCTGCTGTAGCTTTATCAAAATCCATACCTCTTAGATAAAGATTTGCCAAATTAAACCTAGCTTCCCAAAAATTTGGGGCTTTTTCTAATACCCTTTTGTAGTATCCCTCAGATTTTGCTAAATCATTGCTCTTTCCATACCAAATCCCCAAAGTATAATTAGCCATTAAGTTATCAGGGGATTTTGCAACAACATCAGAAAAAAGCGAAATATCATTTTTCCAAATAAAGTTTCTGTTAAAGGTAAGAATAAAATAAATTAAAATCAACAACCCAAATCCTCCAAACATTAGCTTGGAACCCCCGGGGTTGCGCCTCAGTTTTGTCATCCTGAGGGCAAAGCCCGAAGGATCTAATCCTGAGATTCTTCGCCTTTGGCTCAGAATGACAAAGAAAAACCATCCTACTAATAAACAATATCCTAACGAGGCAATATAAAGATACTTTTCAGCCATTGCTCCTCCATGAGGGATAATATAAGAAACTGGTATAAGTGCTATAAAAAACCACAATATACAAAAAGATACTAAACTATACCTTTTGATATATTTGAAAGCAAATATTATGAGACCTAGTAATAGAGCAGCTGATATTAAAACTTCAGAATCAAAAATACTCTGGTTTAAAATTGGCTCAAGTGAGTCATAAGGAATCATAGATGAAGGAAAATCCCCTACTAGATTGTGTATTGCTGTTTGGTTAAAAGGAGCAATCAAAAGCAGAATATATCTTGCAAAAACTTTAACCATTGTTAGCTGTGTTAAATAAAAGCTATAACCTAGATAATCAGTTCTTGAGACTAAACTAAGCATAGAAGTTCTAATAAAAATAAAAATTAAAACTCCCAAAAAATAAGGAAGATAGATTAGTGTAGTTCTCCATTTCAGTCGAACCATAAATATTATTCGAGCGAGCGAAGTGAGTCGAGAATTACCATAATTTTGATTTTTGATTTTTGATTTTTGATTTAAAACCATGTCATATAAAACAATCAACAATGGTAAGGTTAGTGTCATTTCATAAGTAAAAAAAGCAAGAAAAGCAAAGAAAATAGAAGCTATATAGAGAAGTAGTTCTCGACTACGCTCGAACAATAATATTCTTCGAGTGAGGGAAGTGAATCGAGAAGTTCCTAATACATAAAGATAAAAGCTCAGGAAAAAAAACAAACTCCCCCATG